>NZ_AYTE01000045.1:0-118568 GCF_000506245.1 Williamsia sp. D3
CAGTCGGGCGAGGGCGATCGTGAGGCGGGGCGCCATCGAGATGGCCAGTACCGAGCCGGCGCAGAGCGCCGCCCCGACCCGCACGGTGCCGGGCGACCACAGCAACTGGGCCGCTGCGGCGGCGGCGGCGAAGGCGGTTGTCGTGACAATCGCGGAATGGATCAGCGGCCCGGCTGTGGAGATCCGGTAGGACAGCACCGCGACGACGGCGGCGACGCAGCCACCGAGGGTGAGGTGGGCGGCGCCGAAGTCACCGGGGGGCAACATCATCCCCGTTGCGAATGCGAGAGGAAACGAGCACAGCGAACACATCGCCGCCGTCGAGCGGTCGAGGTAGAAGCGACCCACGACAGCTCCGGCGACAACAAACGCCAGCGCCAGCAACCCGGTGACGATCGCAGGCCACAGGTCGCCGTACGCATTCCGTTGCTGGAGGAGGGCGAGAGCGGTGAGGGTGGACGCGCCCACGGCCACCGCATAGCTCATCGCCTGTGCCGCGCCCGCCGACCACCCGCTGGACTGGGCTCCACCCAGGCGCGCCACCGCATCGATGACGTCGTCGAACAGAACTGCGGTCTCGCGCGCCGGAACGGACCGGAGGATCAGCAGGTCCCCGTCGCGCACACCTGCCTCGGCGAGACTGCGTCCGGGCGCGATGGGGTCGTGCCCGACCCGGGAGAGCGTCCAGTGGTCGCGAACAGGTCCGGGACGTGCCTCCGAATCGTCGGTCTCCGGTGCCCGGGAGGTGATGAGCGACACCAGATCCGGGATCAACGCCGCAACGGGAACCGCGGCGGGCAACCCGACGTCGAATTGGGTTGTGCCCCCGATGACGGAAACACGTGCAAGCGCCGGTTGGATGCCGGCAGCAGCATCCAACTCGGCCAATAGATCGGCAGCGGTCATGAATTTCCCCCCAAGGTCCCCACCAGTACCGAAGACCATAGCGAATGAGACCGACAACCGTTGCCGTCGGATGACGTTTTCACACCCTTGCGGGTGCCGCCGACGGAGTGATGGTGAATGATGGGCGGCCGGGGGAAGTTTCTGTTCCAGGGGTGGGGTAACAATCCATGATGTTCAGGTGACGGCAGGCACGACCGAGGGGTTTGTGCGGCGGGCACGGGTGCCTGCTCCACGCGCGCCCGGCGGCGAGGTCAATATTCAAGTGCCACCGGATGTTCCGCGTGTGGTTCCGGGCAGTCTGCTGATGAAGATGATGCCTGTGGTGATGGTGGTCGCCGTGGTCGGCATGATCTCGATGATGGTCGTGACCGGCGGTCGGAACATGCTGTCCAACCCGCTGTTCATGATGTTCCCGATGATGATGCTGATGTCGATGTTCGGCATGTACGCGGGTTCGGGCAATCGTGGTGGCAAGCGCGCCGCGGAGCTGAACGAAGAGCGCAAGGACTACTTCCGGTATCTGTGTCAGGTACGCGACGAGGTCCACGACACCGGAGCTGCTCAGCGTGAGGCACTGGAATGGAGTCATCCCGAACCGGCCGCTCTGCTGGGTGTCGTCGGTGGCCGGCGGATGTGGGAACGCCGGCGCGCCGACAGCGATTTCGGCCATGTTCGGGTGGGCGTGGGATCGCAACGTCTGGCGACGCGTCTGATGCCACCGGAGACTGGCCCACTCGAAGACATCGAGCCGGTATCTGCGGTGGCGCTACGACGTTTTGTGCGAACGCATTCAGTTGTCCACGGCCTCCCGACGGCGGTGTCGTTGCGGGGTTTCCCGGCGATCAACATCGAAGGTGCCCGGCAGGAGACCCGGCAACTCGCGCGATCGATGGTCCTGGAACTGTGCGCGTTCCACGGCCCCGATCAGCTGATGGTCGCGGTGGTGACTGCCGACCCGGGCGCCGAATCGTGGGATTGGTGCAAGTGGCTGCCCCATGTGCAGCACCCATACGAGCACGACGGTATGGGCTCGGCGCGGATGATCTACCGGTCGCTGACCGAGCTGGAGGACGACCTTGCCGTCGACCTGCTCGAACGGGGCCGGTTCTCGCGTTCGGCCCCACCGAGCGCCGGCCGGATCCAGCTGGTGATCGTGATCGACGACGGGTTCGTCTCGGGAGACGAACGGGTGGTCGGTGACGCGGGCATGGAGGCGGTCTCGATCCTCGATCTGTCGGCACCCCCGGACGGACTCGCGGTCCGCCGGGGCCTACAGCTGGTGGTTCGGGACGGGAAGATCGGCGCGCGAAGCGCTTTCGGAGTCGAAGAGTTCGCGGACATGGATTCGCTGACGGTGGCCGAAGCGGAGGCCTTCGCCCGATCGATGGCCCGCTATCGCCTGGCGACCGCAGCACAGATGGTGAATCTGGAACAGGAGGTCGCTCCGTCCGACCCCGGGCTCATGAGTCTGCTCGGAGTCGCCGATGCCACCCGCCTCGACCCACATCTGACATGGGCACCCCGCAGCGCGCGGTCGCGGCTGCGCGTCCCGATCGGGTACTCCACCAGCGGTACGCCCGTGGAGATCGACATCAAGGAGGCAGCCGAGGGCGGGATGGGTCCGCACGGGCTCTGCATCGGTGCGACGGGGTCCGGCAAATCGGAGTTCCTGCGTACTCTGGTGCTCTCGCTCGTCAGCTCCCATTCGCCTGAGGCACTCAATCTCGTCCTGGTCGACTTCAAGGGTGGGGCAACGTTTCTGGGCCTCGACTCGTGCCCGCATGTGGCAGCCGTCATCACCAATCTCGAAGAAGAATTGTCGATGGTCGACCGGATGCGCGACGCGTTGTCGGGGGAGATGAACCGGCGGCAGGAGGTGCTTCGCGCGGCGGGGAACTTCGCGAACGTGGGGGAGTACGAACGTGCGCGCGCCGCGGGTGCGCCGTTGGAACAGCTCCCGGCGTTGTTCATCGTCGTCGACGAGTTCTCCGAACTGCTCGCGCAGAAGCCGGATTTCGCGGACCTGTTCGTAGCCATCGGACGACTGGGCCGGTCGCTGCACATCCATCTGCTCCTTGCTTCGCAAAGGCTCGAAGAAGGCAAGATGCGAGGCCTGGACAGTCACCTGTCCTACCGCATCGGGCTAAAAACCTTTTCCGCCAACGAGTCCCGATCAGTACTCGGTGTACCCGATGCCTACCACCTGCCCAACGTGCCGGGATCGGGCTACCTCAAATGTGATTCGGCGGAACCGATTCGATTCAACACGTGTTACGTGTCGGGTCCGTACTCGCCGCCGGTCGCGGCGGGCGCCGAACACATCGCGTCGTCGGGCGGCCCGGTGGGCCTGAAGATGTTCACCGCCGGCCCTGTGCCACTCGACCCCATCGTGCCCCCGGTTGCGGCCGAGGTGGCCGGCCCCGACCCTGCCGGTGATCCGGAACCGCCCGCACCCAACTCCAGAACGCTGCTCGAGATCGTGGTGGACCGCATCGCAGGGCAGGGACGTCCGGCACATGAGGTGTGGCTGCCGCCGTTGGGTCAACCGCCGACCATCGACATGCTGGCCCCGCACTGGCGGACCCCACAGATCGGTCGGCTTGTGTTCCCGATCGGCATCGTGGACCGCCCGTACGACCAGCGGCGCGACGTTCTCACCGTCGATGTCGCCGGATCGCGCGGCAATGTGGCGATCGTTGGTGGACCGCAATCGGGTAAGTCGAATGCGGTGCGCGCGTTGATCGTTGCGGCGGCTGCCACCCACAGTCCGGCGCAGGTCCAGTTCTATTGCCTCGACTTCGGCGGCGGCAGTCTGGCCGGGATCGCCGGCCTGCCGCATGTCGGATCGGTTGCGAGCCGCTCGGACATGGATGCCGTGCGGCGGACGGTGGCCGAGGTCGCAACGGTGATACGGCAGCGGGAACTGCGCTTTGCCGAACTCGGCATCGAGTCGATGCGCGACTACCGCCAACGCCGCCTTGCCGGTGACGCATCGGTGCAGGCGGATGTCTTTGGTGACCTGTTCCTGGTCGTCGACGGCTACTCGGTGATCCGCGGCGAGTTCGACTTCCTCGACGAGCAGATCAACACCATTGTGGCGCAGGGGCTCTCGTATGGGGTTCACGTGGTGCTCACCGCTGCGCGCTGGGCCGAGATCAGGCCGGCCGTCAAGGACCTCATCGGCAGCCGCCTCGAACTGAGACTCGGCGACCCACTCGACTCGGAGATGGGCCGCAAGGTCGCCGGACTCGTGCCCGAGGGCAGGCCCGGGCGTGGTCTGACCGCCGAGCACCTGCACATGCTGATCGCTCTGCCGCGCACGGATTCGGACACCTCGCTCGATTCACTGAGTGCGGCCGTGGCGCAGACGGTGCAGCAATTGGTGGCCGTGTACCCCGGTCAGCAGGCCATGCCGGTCCGCAAACTCGCCGCTCATCTGGAACGGTCCGAGGTGGTGGCACGTGTGCACGACGCCGGGATCGAGCTGACGGCCGGTGAAGTCGCGATCGGTGTCGGCGAAGCCGAGTTGGCCCCGGTGATCCTGGACTTCCGGGTTCAACCACACTTTCTGGTCTTCGCCGACGTGGAGCACGGGAAGACCACGCTGCTACGCAACATCGTCGCTGGTCTGGTGGAGAACAGTACGGCCACGCAAACAAAGATCGTCCTGGTCGACTATCGGCGCACCATGCTCGGTGTGATCGACACCGATCACCTCGCCGGGTATGCGAGTTCGGCCCAGACCCTCACCCCGATGGTGAACGAGCTGGTCGCGTTCTTCACCGCCCGGATCCCCGGGGAGAACGTCACCCAGCAGCAATTGCGTGACCGCAACTGGTGGTCGGGGCCGGACGTGTACATCATCGTCGACGACTACGACATGGTGGCCGCCGGAAGCGGAAACCCGTTGAGCCCGTTGCTCGACCTGCTGGCACAGGCCCGCGACATCGGCCTGCACCTCATCGTCGCGCGCCGTTCTGGCGGCGCCGGACGAGCTCTGTTCGATCCGATCATCGGGCGTCTCAAGGACCTTTCCACCGATGGGCTGCTGATGAGCGGTGACCGGGACGAGGGGTACCTGCTGGGCCGGGTGCGGTTGCAGCGCCTGGTACCGGGTCGGGGAGAACTGGTGTCCAGATCGCGACCGCAGGAAATGATCCAGGTCGCCCACATGCCACCGTTGTGATGACACCCGACGTGAGAGACACAGAGCCCGAGGCGTCGCCGACGGTTCGACCGATACGGATGGTGGTCGCCGACATCGCCTATGACGACGTGGCGGTTGCCGGGCGTGAACCCTGCTCCGTCGAAGCCGTTGTCCGCGGCATCAACGGATCGTCGGTGGCCGTCGACGGGGTGAGGATTTCTACCGCGGCGGCATGGTCAGAGGTGTTCGCCCGAGCGCTCGAAGGCCTCGGGGCCGTGGAGCTGGCACACCCGACGACATGGGGTGTCCGACGGACCGAGATCTTGCAGCAGGCGGCGCAACCCCACTGTGGCCAACTGGTGCTGACACCGCGTGCTGCGGTCATCGCCGAATCGCATCTGGGATCTTCCACGCAGCGGGCACTGGTGATCGAGGTCCACTCCCGGATCGACATCCATGAGATGGATCGGTCAGCCGGCAGCTGGACCGTTGTCGGGACCTCGGTGGCCACTGCCGAGACGGTTGCTCATCGACTGGGTGACATCGTCGACAACCGCGTCGAGGCAATCCTCGTCGATGGCACCGACCCCGCGGCAGTTGCGGAGGTTCTGCGGTGTTGCGAAGTCCACACGGTGGTCGGTCGGGTTGCGGCAGTGCAGCGATCACTGATCCACCGCTTCGGCGGCTCCGCATTGCCGGTGGACGAGGGCATTCGAGAACCGCCGACCGGCGGCCGGACCCCGATGCGCCGGCGCGTCGCCGGGGCGATCGCAGCGACTGCTGCAGTGGTGATCGCAGCGGCGGTGATCGCGTTGACGGTCGACAACGGACGCGACGGTGTGCCGCCGTCTGCGGACCGCGAGGCCCAGCTCGGCCGCGTCGCCGTGACGGTCCCTGCCGTGTGGCGCGAGAGCTCGGAGCCGGCGGCCGAAGGTGTTGTGTCCCGCACCACCTTCGCCGCACCCGGCGACGACCGGCGGATCATCGTCTTGCAGAACACGGTACGCAACACGTCGACCCTGGCCTCGGTGGCGGGCAGCCTGCGCAATCGCATCGGGCAGCGCGGCGACGACGTCGTCCAGGAGTTCTCGGCCAGCACGCGCTACGCAGGCAGGGAGGTGATCAGCTACCGCGAGGTGCCCGTCTCCGGCGGGCCGATCAGGTGGTACCTGCTGGTGTCGGCGGGGTTGCAGGTGAGTGTGGGATGTCAGAGCGGATCCGCAGGTGAGACGATCGACGACCAGTGCCGGGTCGCGGTGGGTGCGGTGCGGATAGGAGCGCCATGACGTTCGAGTCCGCCGCACGGCCGGCGCCGCTCGGCGGCGTTTTGACCTGTTGACTGCCCGGCCGGTACTGTTGACCGTTGGTGCGCGACCGCCTGTAGCCAGGTGTAGTCGAGGCCCGGGTCCCCACTGGTCGCCGGGAATTACCTCTGCCGCGTTCCAGACCAGCTCCAGTTCACCAGACATGAGGACTATCTGTGCCTACTTACACCCCGAAGGCCGGTGACATCACCCGTACGTGGCATGTCATCGACGCCACCGACGTGGTGCTCGGCCGCCTCGCTGTGCAGAGCGCGACGCTCCTGCGCGGCAAGCACAAGCCGACCTACGCACCCCACATGGACGGTGGCGACTTCGTCGTCATCATCAACGCCGAGAAGGTTGCCGTCAGCGGAAACAAGCGCGACGACAAGCTTGTCTACCGCCACTCGGGATACCCGGGCGGCCTGAGGTCCCGCACTGTCGGTGAGTCGCTGGCAACCCAGCCGGAACGCCTCGTCGAGAAGGCGATCGTCGGGATGCTCCCGAAGACCAAGCTCGGGCGGGCCATGGCCTCCAAGCTGAAGGTCTACGCAGGCCCCAACCATCCCCACACGGCGCAGCAGCCCGTGCCCTTCGAGATCACCCAGGTTGCCCAGTGACGGCGCCGGAGGAGCAGAACGTGTCCGATGTGAACGAAGCCGAAGCAGTGGTTCCCGAAGTGGTCGAGGCCGAGGTCGGCGCTGACGACTACACCGTGGACGACACCACCGCAGACGTTGCCGACGAGCCGGCCGCCACCCGCGCGCCGATCGATCTCGATCGCCCGATCCAGACCGTGGGCCGTCGTAAGGAAGCCGTCGTCCGCGTCCGGATGTCACCGGGCACCGGTGCCTTCAAGCTGAACGGTCGCACCCTGGAGGAGTACTTCCCCAACAAGGTGCACCAGCAGCTCATCAAGGCGCCGTTCGTCACCGTCGAGCGCTCCGACGCTTTCGACATCGCTGCCAATCTGCACGGTGGCGGACCTTCGGGACAGGCCGGCGCTCTGCGTCTGGCCATCGCTCGTGCCCTCATCGAGGTCACCCCAGAGGATCGCGGAGCCCTCAAGAAGGCCGGCTTCCTCACCCGTGACCCGCGTGCGGTGGAGCGCAAGAAGTACGGCCTCAAGAAGGCCCGTAAGGCTTCGCAGTACAGCAAGCGCTGATTTCTTCAGCCCGCAAGAAACACCAAGTCGAACTTGGCACAGGCAGGCGTTCAGTTTCACTGGACGCCTGCCTGTGTATTTAGAGCGAAGGATGTCAATGGGGCACCTGTTCGGTACCGATGGCGTACGTGGTCTGGCAAATGCCGACCTGACCCCCGAGTTGGCGCTGTCGCTGTCGCAGGCAGCGGCACGTGTCCTGCCTCAGGATCGGTCCGGGTCCGGCCGCCCCACACCGCCGGCCTCTGGCCGCCGCCCCATAGCGATCGTGGGCCGGGATACGCGGGCGTCGGGGGAGATGCTCGAAGCCGCCGTCTGTGCCGGTTTGACCGCGGCGGGTGTCGATGCCCTGCGAGTCGGCGTCGTTCCCACCCCGGCTGTTGCATATCTGACCGACTTCTACGACGCCGCCTTCGGCGTGATGATCTCGGCCTCGCATAATCCCATGCCCGACAACGGGATCAAGTTCTTCGCCGCTGGTGGGCACAAACTCGCCGACGCCGCCGAGGACGCGATCGAGTCCGCGCTGGACACCGTGTTCGACCGGCCGACCGGTGCGGATGTCGGCCGCGTTCGCGATGCGCACGATGGACTCGACGCGTACCTGACGCATCTGTCCGCAGCTGTGGACGTCAGCTTGAAGTCGGTGACCGTGGTGGTCGATTGTGCCCATGGCGCCGCCTATGCGGCTGCGCCACGTGCCTATCGCGCTGCCGGTGCCACCGTGATCGCGATCAGCGCGGACCCCGATGGCGAGAACATCAACAAGGATTGCGGCTCAACACATCTCGACCGGGTTCAAGCAGCAGTTCTGGAGTATGGGGCCGACCTCGGACTCGCTCACGACGGCGACGCGGACCGCTGCCTCGCCGTTGATGCTGCGGGACAGGTCGTCGACGGCGACGCCATCATGGCCGTCTTGGCCAGTGCCATGAAAGATGCCGGCCGCCTCAAGGACAACACCCTCGTCGCCACGGTGATGAGCAACCTCGGGTTGCATCTGGCGATGACCGATGCCGGGATCACCGTGCGTACCACCGCTGTCGGTGACCGCTACGTCCTCGAGGAGCTCCGTGCCGGCGGTTATTCGCTCGGCGGTGAACAGTCGGGGCACGTGGTGATCCCTTCGTATGGCACCACGGGGGACGGCATCCTGACCGGGCTTGCGTTGATGGGCCGGATGGCCGAGACCGGAAGGTCGCTGGCCGATCTGGCATCCATCATGAGTGCGTTGCCGCAAGTCCTTCTCAACGTGCGGGTTGCCGACAAAAACGTTGTGGCCGAAGCGGCTTCGGTCAAGCAGGCAGTGACCGACGGTGAGGCCGAACTCGGCGCCACCGGACGCGTGCTGCTCCGGCCCTCCGGTACCGAGCAACTCGTACGTGTCATGGTGGAGGCAGCCACCACAGAGCAGGCGCATTCGGTGGCCACCAAGATCGCGGCCGCTGTCGAGTCTGCCTGACTTCGGCACCTGTGAACACCGTCCTGTTCGACTTCTCGGGCACCCTTTTCCGGTTCACCGAACGGTCCGAGTGGTTCACGCGCCTACGCCAGGAATCCGGGGAAGAGTTCGAAGGAGAAGCGCAGTCCGAGATCATCCGACGGATGACCGCTCCGGTCGGGATGCCGCCGGGTCTGCCTACCGAGGACGAATTCGCTTGGCAACGAAGAGATCTGGACCCAATACTGCACCGTAGGGCTTATCTGTCGGTTCTGAGGGCATCTGGACTCACGATGCCCGGTCATGCGGAATCGTTGTACGAGCGTGTGGTCGATCCGTTGTCGTGGGAACCGTATCCGGACACCGGAGACTGTTTGCGGCGACTTCGGGAACGCGGAATCAAGGTGGGTGTCGTCAGCAACATCGCGTTCGATGTCCGCGCGGTGTTCGACATACATGACATGGCCGGACTCGTCGACGACTTCACCCTGTCCTATGAGGTCGGTGTCACCAAACCCGATCCGCGAATCTTCACTCTCGCTGCGGGTCACCTGGGTGTTGACCCCGTCGATGTGTTGATGGTGGGTGACAGCGAAGAGGCTGACGGTGGTGCCCGGGCAGTGGGATGCCGGTTCGCGCTGGTCGAACCTGCGCCTGTCGAACAGCGGCCACACGCACTCCTCGACGCGGTGTCCGGCTTGCTCGCGCAATAGAACGGAACCTCTCCATGCCCCGCAACGTCTGATTTCGGGGAGGCATCATGAGCGAGCAGACGTGGATGGACACATCCGCAGTACAAGGGGTCGGCGAGGTATTTCGGAGTGGTGCCCGGGCGGTCGAGGTCGCTGCGGGTGCTGTCGCCGACTGCTCGTTTGGCTCACATGCGGGAACGCGGTACGCGACCCACGGCGAGCAGTATGCAGCTGGACTGCTTGCGGTGGTGTCATCGGTGAACCGCTTAGTCGAGTCGTCGCGGAGCATCGCCGGGGGACTCTTCGATGCAGCCGCAACGCTGACAGGCGAGGACGTGGTGAATGCTGCGACGTTCGAGGCCGCGACAACCGGGGATGGCGGCCTCCATGGGTGAGACACCCGGTCTCGCACAACAATTGACGGACCAACGGTGTGCGGCGGAGAACAGCGTCCGCTTCTTCGACAACGTCGGCCCCCTGGCGCGGCGGCTGGGGATGGAAAACCTTCCCTCCGGTGACGTGTGCCGGAATCGCCTGCTCGAGGCCGAGGACCTGGACACCGACAGGCTGCGAGCCGACGGTCGAATCGTGTTGGGCCTTCAGACCGTCGCGGCGGCCGAACTGCAGAATCAGACCGGCCAGGACGCCGTACTGGGAACCTGTTGGCCTACGGGGTCCGGCATCGTCGCCCGCACTCGCCTTCAGGACGCGCACATCCCGCGCGCGACGGTTGATGTGGCGGCGTTGGCGGACATCGGCTCTGGGATGGTGGTGGCTGCCGACGCCATCGAGGCGGCCCGGTTGGCCAAGTTCTGGTGCGTCGCCGCCATCACACCCGACACTCTGCTCGGGATCCCGATCAATTCATGGCTGACACTGGTCACCACCCCGGGTTCGCCCGCTGCCGAACTGACAGCTGCGATCGACAGCACCGTCGCGTTGTTCAACACCGCCGTCACCTTGTGCGACGACGCCATCGATGCGGTTCTCACCGGGCTGTGTACGGCGATGGCACAGGTGGACGTCTCGGACTACGCAGGCGGCGACTGTGAGAGGGGACAGCTGGTGTCCTCGGACGAGACACTGGTGCGATGCGCCGCTCACAACTCTGAACCGATCGCCTCCGAGCGCGATTGCCACGCTGCGGTAGAGGTTTCTGGACCAGCCGGCGGGGTTCGCGAATCTCCGGGCATCACAACGGTGTCCGCACCGGCACCGGACTCCGGGCCGGTGAACTCGACCTCGGCGTGCGAACCGGGGGCGCAGTCCGTGAAGGCGCAGCCGGTGATGACGGCAAAGTCGGGGGTGGCGAGCCCATGGACGCCCATGGTGGGTGGTGCCGATCTCTCAGCGGTACTCGGGTCCGTCGCTGTGGCAGTCGGTTCGGCTGTGGCAGGCTCGATCACAGGTGTGATCGAGATGGTGGCGAATGCAAGCGGCGCAGTGATGCCGCCTCCGGCGAGCCCCGACGGCACCGAGCATGCGGCGGACGCGGGCGGTGAGACAGCTGAACCGCCGGCCTCGACCCCGTTGGGAGACAAAGGGTTCGACCTGAAAGGGTCATCCGACTCGGGCGCGCCCGAGTGTCCAGACCCTCAGTTGTCTTTGGCGCCATCGGATGCCGTCCCGCCGGAGGAGCGAGCGTGCGAGACCACCACCGGGGACGGCCAGAGCAAGGTCGGTGACGACCTGACTTTCGAGGAGCAAGCGCCGGTACCGGCGACTCCCGGTGACCCCGAACCGCCAGACGCGCCCGAGACGGATCGAGACCCTCTCGAGCAATGTCCGACTCCTGGTTCCCCGCGGATCCAAGCTCCGAGAGGCAAAGACGATGTCGATACCCCAAGCGCTCCTGGCAGTCTCGATGCGACACCGGTGACACCGCAGGCCTCGGAGCGCGACGCGGTGGCACCGCCCGACGACGGACTCCTGGCTCTGGCCGGTGAGCAATGAGCCTGTCCGACCTGTTCGACAACATCGCCGCCAGAGTCGGTACGCATAGTGCCGAGGCCGTGGCCGGCTACCGCAAAAGCCAGCAGGCACTCGGTGAGAAGGTCCGGACGAGTGTCGAGAACGCAACGCACGGCCGCGGTGTCACACGGACATCGGTGGCTGCGAGCGGCGCAATCCTGCTCCCTGCGAACGACATCGACCTCAGCCCCCACACCCCGTACCCAGCCCCGGGTGAGTCAGCGGACAACCCGACGGCCGGGGCGAAAGCAACTCTGGGCACTGGTGCGAAGGACTCCTCGACACTCCCCGGTCAGTCCGACGTAGAGGCGGAGGACTGTCAGGACACCGGGTTCTCGTGCACATCCGGTTGGCTGTCCGACCGCTGAACGCCGGAGCTCGGTGTGGTGCCAGCCGTTGGGCAACAGCGTTGGACCTCGAGCAACCGCGCTAGCCCTTGAGCAGCTTGGTGAGTGGGTCGACGATCTCCTCCATGCCAGGCGCAAGTGCATCGGGGTCGATCGTCATCAGCTTGCCGAGTTCGGCTGCCGGGTCACTGAACGCGGCGTACGTGACGTCGCCCGTCAGTTGGTGCAACAGGAATCCGGTGAGTACCGCACGCGTCAGCTTCTGCGTCTTCTTGTCGTTGCCCCCGGCACCCAGCCTGCCCCGAACACTGAAGCCTTCGGCCAGTCCTCGGTTGTCGGATTTGGGGACCAGGCGCAACACCGACTGTCCGGCCAGAGCACGACGCAGCGCGAGCGCATTGGACGTCATCGATTCGAGTTCGCCGGGCGCGGCAAGGATCAGCGCGGATTGCCGGACCTCCGCGGCGGCGGGGAGCACGGCAGAACTGGTCGGTGCCGGGTAGAGGGCAGCGAGTGCCTTGGCCTTGCTGCTCCGGGACGCGGCCAACGTCGCGGCCGATGCGCCGAAGCCATGACCGGCGACCGCCAGACGCTGTTTGTGCACGGTGATGTCGCCGGCACCGAGGCGGACCTCGGTGATGATCGACAGGGTGGTCTCGAGATCAGCGGCCAGTCCTTGATCGGAACCGAGCATGCCCTTCTCAGTGGTGGGCGCCGCGGCGACGATACCCCAGGAGGCCAGATGCGCGAGGGTCTTGTTGTACTGCTTGGCGCCCGTGAGCCAGCCATGACCGAACGCCACCCCGGGCAGGTCCTTCCCGCCGGCGGGCGCGTAGACGGTGCCCGGCAATCCGACAATCGCCATATCGCCGCGCAAGACCTTGTGCGGTCCCGTCTTGGACAGCTGCGAGAGGAGCTTCTTGGGGTTGGCCACGAACTGACTCTAAGCGATCGTGTTGCCGGCCGACATCACCCGTTGCCCGTATCCGAGACAATTTTCAGGCCAACGCGCCGATTCGGCGCGCACACCGGCCGTGATCTTGGGACAGTTACCGGATGGATGCCAATGAAATCCGCAGCGCCTACCTCTCGCTGATGCAGGAGCGCGGCCACGCCCTCATCAACAGGGCCCCGCTGGTGCCGAAGGACGACCCCACCACACTCTTCACCGGCAGCGGGATGCAGCCGTTGCTGAGATACCTGTTGGGCGCCGAACATCCGGACGGCAACCGGCTCGCCGACTCGCAGACCTGCCTTCGGTCGCAGGACATCGAGGAAGTCGGCGACAACCGGCACACCACCTTTTTCGAGATGCTCGGCAACTGGAGTTTGGGCGATTACTTCAAGTCCGAGCAGATCCCGCTGTTCTGGCATTTCCTGACCGAGATCGTCGGACTCGATCCGAACAGGATCTACGTGACGGTCTTCTCGGGGGACCCCGAACACGGCATCCCCCGCGACGATGAGAGCGCGGACATCTGGACCGAGTTGTTCACCAAGGCCGGTGTCTCGTCGGACAGAGTGGTGCTGCTGACCGAAGAACAGGGCAACGAGCAAGGAAACCAGGGCGCGCGGATCGCGTATTACAGCGACAAGAACTGGTGGTCGCGGTCCGGTGGTCCGGACACGATGCCCGTCGGCGACCCCGGCGGACCGGACAGCGAGGTCTTCTACTACTTCCCACAGGTGGAGCACGACACGGCTTTCGGCAAGTACCCGCATCAGAACTCCGATGGCGGCCAGTACATGGAGATCGGTAACTCGGTGTTCATGCAGTACTGCAAGACCGACGACGGATTTGCGCTGCTTCCCAAGCAGAACGTCGACTACGGCGGCGGTCTCGAGCGGATCGCCGCGGCATCCATCGACAGTCCCGACGTGTATCGCATCAGCCTCCTCTGGCCGATCGTCCAGAAGATCGAGGAGCTCTCGGGTGTGAGCTACGACGACAACACGGTTGCGATGCGAGTGATCGCCGACCACATCCGCGGTGCGGTGTTCCTTGCGGTGGACGGTGTGGTGCCGTCGAACAAGGAACAGGGCTATGTGATGCGACGGCTCGTCCGGCGGGCTATCCGTTTCGCCCATCAACTCGGTGTTCAGCAGAACCTGCTGACCGAGTTGGTCCCGGTTGTCGCCGGTCTGTACGCCGAGGCCTACCCAGTGGTGGCCGATCGGCGCGACGTGGTGATCGCCGTGCTCGAGAAGGAGGAACGGGCCTTCCGGCGCACCCTCGGCAAGGGCTTGCGAGAGTTGAAGCGACTGGGCAAGACCGGAGACACCGTCAACGGTGACGACCTCTTCAAGCTCTACGACACGTTCGGATTCCCGGTGGAGCTGTCCACCGAAGAGGCCGTCAACCGAGAGCTGCCGCTGACCGAGAACTGGCGAGCAGAGTTCGATGCTGCCATCGAGGTGCAGCGGCAGCGGTCGCAGGCCTCGACCAAACTCGGTGCCGGGACCGCCTGACCCAGCCGAACTGCTGGTCAGCCCCGTCGGTGTGTATCCACCGACGGGGCTTGCCTCTATTCGCTCGTGCCCTTACTCCCTTGTCCGGCCTTACTCCCTTGTAGTGGCCAGCTTCAGCATCTGACCTGGGGTGGCGTTGGGCAGGTACGCCCTGGTGAGCGCTAGTCCGATCCGTGGCAGATCACCTTCATCGCGGAAGCACATGTACACCGGCTCGTACCTCGGTTGGAACTTCATCTTGAAGGCGTGCAAGGAGCGAAAACCGTAGAACGGTTCCATTGCTGCTCCCAGCATGTCCAGCAGGCGGTCCATGGCCTCCACCTCGCCGGAGTCGTCGGCGGCACGGGCCAGCGGAGCGCCCGAGAGTGAGAGGATCTGCGCGCCTTCGGCTTTGAAAGCCAACGCAGAGCTCGCGATGAGGAATTCGATGACCGGGCGGAAACCGTCGTCGCGTCGGCGCATCACGTCGAGCGTCCAGCCCTTCATCTGATCATCTCCGCCGAACACCGGCAGCCACGACAAGACTCCGTGCACCGAACCCGTCTCGTCGATGGCAAGCGCCACACGGACTTCCGGGTCGAGGGCCTCCTCGACGCTGCCGAGGGTGAAACCCATTTCCGGCAGGCCCTTGTCGCCGACCCATTCCTCGGAGATCGCCCGCACCTGGGCGAGTACGGCGAACGGCTCGTCCTTCAGGGTTGTCAGTCTAAAGTTGATGCCTTCCTTCTTCGCCCTGTTGATCGCCGATCGGATGTCCTGCCACGGTTTGCCTTTGAAGGCCAGTGTGGGCAGGTCGATGATGGTGTCCTCGGCGATCTGCAAAGTGCGCCAGCCCATCTCGCGGGCGATCTCGGCCGTTGCCTCACTGACCGAGAACCAGCAGGGGATGCGTGCGCTGCTCTCGGCCATGTCGGTGAACTCGCGGATCGTCTCGGCCAGTTTCTCCGGAGCGCAGACGGGGTCCGCGAGGGCGATGACGGTGCCGGCCGGTCGCTGGTAGCCGATCACGCCTTCGCCGTCCTTGGTGAACGCGTATTGATTGTTCTCCCAGGTGATCATCCAGCTCATTGTGCTGCCCCCATATCTCTTCAGGAGGCTGCGCACCTGTTCGGCCGGATTGGATCCGCCCATGCCCGCCATGGCTTTCCGGCTGCGCAGCGGGACGTTGAACGCATACCGCCCGGCGAACAGCAACGACAGTTCGACGATCCACAACAGTCCGGTACCAACCGTGACCGCGCCCTGACCCTTGAAGTCGGAGGTGATCACCGCGACCAACACGAAGACGAGCAGGGCGACGTACAAGAGCCCGTAGATCACGGTGATCCACCATGCCCAGCGCCGTCCGCGCCGCAATTGGTCGGCGATCAGCAGCACGATCAGAACGCTGACGATCGACCCCCAGCTGAGGCTGTCGTCGGAATCGGTGGGACCGAAGGGCCCGTCGCCGGGAAACACTGCGACAGCGATGTTGACGACACCGATGAGGACCAGGCCGAGGAAGCTGATCATCCGGATCTCTTGCCGCGTTCGCGGCATCACGCCGGATTCACCTCGACTGAAGAACTTTTCGCCGACCACGAGCATCACCACTGCGGCGATGAGGTGGGTGACGTCATGCAGTGAGCCCTCGAAGAGGAAAGAAACGGCAACGTAGGCAAGGAGTATCGCCCGCACCCGCAGTCGCCACGGCGAGCGGAGTCTGGCACTTGCCGCGGCCACGGCAGCAACGATGGCGGTGGAATGGCCCACGTCCTGGACGTCGGCGAGATGGTCGACCCATTCCCAGCTGGTCGGCCGGAACAGTGCGATGAACGCGACCGCGCCCAGCTCGCCGATCAGTTGCCCCGCAATGGTGACAATGGCCACCCTGACCGTGCCCAGCAACCACTCACACCACCCGACAACAACGGCGAAGATGACGATGAGTGCGATGTAATGAGCAGGTGTCAGCCCGAACAGGGTGCCCGACAACGGAGTCCACCACTTACCGTCGGTGAGCGGGGGATAGCCATAGGCGACATCACCGAACCAGGACCGGTTCTCCACGGTCTCCCACAACGCTCCGGTGACGATGCCGAGAACGATCGTCACCGCGACCACGGTCGAGGTGAAGGGAACCTTGCGGATGGTCCAGGCCACCGGACCGAGCACCTTGTCGGCCCGCGACGATGTCGGTTCGGCCGGGGGTGCCTCGGCAGTGGTGTCGGTCGTGCTCATCGGCGCCTTTCGAGTTGTGGAGCCGGTCGCGCCGGCCGAACGGACGGGCCCGTACCCGCCGCTGGTGGTCGAGATGTGTGCAGAGTCGCTATCCGATGGGATTATTCCCTAGATCACGGCAATCCCAGGCGCTTACCGAGCCATGGCATCTCCAATTTCAAGCCTGCCGACCAGACGGCGAACGAATGTCCACCCGGGACGACGTTGAAATGGACGTCCATCCCGGCAGCCTGTGCGGCTTGGTAGACCTGCTGCAGCCCGGGCCGGTATTCGGCATCGTCCTTGCCCACGACGAAGGCACCGGCCACCTGGGGGTACTTCTTCGACTTCATCAGGTCCATCGGGTTGACCGCGGTGAACTTGGCCGCGTCGCCGCCGAATGCCTGGTCGATGGTTCGTTTGCGGTCACCGAGGGTGGGCTCGAGTTGACCCGACATGTCCAGGAACGTCGGATACACCTCTGGGTGGTTGGTGGTCATCTGCAACGCGCAGGTACCGCCGTACGACAACCCGCCGATAGCCCATCCCGCCGGGTCGGTCTCGACCTGCAAGGTGTTCTTCACCCAGGTGGCACGTCCACGGACAGGTAGGTCGAGACGTTGCCGAGGTTGGAATCCATGCACAGAGGATTGGCGAGTTCGTCGCCGGTGGCATCGGCGACCACCACGACGGGCGACAGTCCCTCGTTGGCGGCAGCGTATTGATCCATCGTCTGCGTCAACCGGCCGCCGACGAGCCAGTCTTCCGGCGACCCAGGTTGGCCGGCCATCAGCACCAGTACCGGTAGCAACGGACGGGGTTCGGCGAAGTAGGCGGGTGGTAGATAGACCTTGGCTGGCCGGGCGTGAACTTCGAGACCTCACCCGGGATGGACGAGGTGATCACACCGCCCTGCGACGGCAGGCCCGCGGCTTGCGCCACTTGTCCACCTCCACGGTTTTGATGTCGGTGCTGCGGGCCTCGTCGATGGACACCGTCCTGACGTTGTTGATCCCGAAGACGGAGCCAACGGTCGGGTATTCGTCGAAGTGGTCGTTGATCTGGGCGAGAGCCATCACCACCGCGAACACCGTCGCGAAGACCGTGATGATCCGGGCGACCACCCCCCGGCCACGGATGAGCCTCGGAATGAACAGCAGCAGTGCGAACACCGCTGCGCCGCCCCACATGTAGTTGGACGCCGGGATGGGGTCCGAGAACAGTTTCCAGACGTCCTCGATGAGCCATTTTGACACGAACACCAGGAGGAGGCTGACGACCGCAGCGATTGGTACGACAGCAAGAAGGTAGGTCTTCTGGGGCAGCAGGATCAGCCACAACAGCCCCAGGGCGCCGAGTAGGAAGATGGCCCACGGCAATGGTCCGTCGAGCACCGATATGTCCCACAGCCAGTCCATGTACGTCCTTCGGGAGGATGGACCCAAAAGTGGAGCCCGCATCGAAACCTACAGCGAAATGCGAGGTATCACGTGTGTACGGACCAAAAAAGAGTGTTTGCAGATCGAACCGTGACCAGAGGGGATCGCTACAGGATTTTCACGTGGAACGCGGTAGAGAAGTGGGGGGTGACCCCGGTGGTGGAGGACATACGGATCGAACGTATCAAAGGCGTCCCAACCGACGCATCCCCCTCGACTCCTTGAGCTTGACGCTCGAGAACTGCAAGAGTTCGCACAGCGTAACCCATAACTTCACCTGTTGTCAGTGCGAGCGCAAGAATTGGCACTTCACCAGCGACTTCTGTGTATCCGCGCGCGGCAAGTACCCTGTAGCACTATGTGTGGAATTGTCGGATACGTGGGCAGACGCGACGCCCTCGAGGTTGTCGTGGAAGCCCTGCGCCGGATGGAATACCGCGGGTACGACTCCGCTGGTGTGGCAATCCTCGACGGCGCCGGACATGCCGCAGTCGAGAAGAAGGCCGGACGGCTGGAGAATCTGGACAAGGAACTGGCCACCATCGGCCGCGAAGCATTTGCGGGCTCGACTGGTATGGGACATACGCGCTGGGCCACGCACGGGCGGCCGACCGACCGAAATGCGCACCCCCACACCAGCCTCGACGGCAAGATCGCCGTGGTCCACAACGGCATCATCGAGAACTTCGCGGTCCTGCGGGAAGAGGTGGAGAAGGCCGGCATCGAGTTCTCGTCCGACACGGACACCGAGACCGCCGTCCACCTGATGGCTCTGCAGTACGCCAGTGGTTCGACGGCGGGGAACTTCGTCGACAGCGCATATGCGGTGCTGGGCCGGCTCGAGGGTGCGTTCACGCTCGTGTTCACGCACGCGGACCACCCCGACACCATCGTGGCCGCGCGCCGGTCCACTCCACTGGTGGTGGGTGTGGGCGAGGGCGAGATGTTCGTCGGCTCCGATGTCGCGGCATTCATCGAACACACCCGTGAGGCTGTCGAACTCGGTCAGGACCAGGTGGTCGTGATCACCGCCGACGACTACACGATCACCGACTTCGAAGGCAACGAAGAATCCGGCAAGCCCTTCCACATCGACTGGGATCTGGCGGCTGCGGAAAAGGGCGGGCACGACTTCTTCATGCTGAAGGAGATCGCCGAGCAGCCACAGGCTCTCGCCGACACCCTGCTCGGGCACTTCGAGAACGGCCGGATCATCCTCGACGAGCAGCGACTCACCGACGACGACCTGCGCGACATCGACAAGGTGTTCGTGGTCGCCTGCGGTACCGCCTACCACGCGGGGTTGCTCGCGAAGTACGCCATCGAACACTGGACGCGTCTGCCGGTCGAGGTCGAGTTGGCCAGCGAATTCCGTTACCGCGACCCGGTTCTCGATCGTTCCACCCTTGTGGTTGCCATCTCGCAGTCGGGCGAGACCGCCGACACGTTGGAGGCGGTCCGGCACGCCAAAGAGCAGAAGGCTCGGGTCTTGGCCATCTGCAACACCAATGGTGCGCAGATCCCGCGAGAATCCGACGCTGTGCTCTACACCCACGCCGGACCTGAGATCGGGGTGGCGTCCACCAAGTGTTTCCTCGCCCAGATCGCAGCGACGTACCTGGTGGGTCTGGCGCTCGCACAGGCCAGGGGTACTAAGTATCCCGATGAGGTGGCACGCGAATACGCTGCGCTCGAAGCGATGCCGGCCGCGGTCGCCACAGTGCTCGAGACGGTCGAGCCGGTGCGTGCGCTGGCCCGCGACCTGGCCGACCGGGGGACCGTCCTGTTCCTCGGGCGCCACGTCGGATACCCCGTCGCGCTCGAGGGCGCACTCAAACTCAAAGAACTCGCGTACATGCACGCCGAGGGCTTTGCTGCCGGTGAGCTCAAGCACGGACCGATCGCACTGATCGAAGACGGCGTTCCGGTCATCATCGTGATGCCCTCACCGACGGGGCGGGCATTGCTGCACTCGAAGATGGTCAGCAACATCCGGGAAATCCAGGCGCGTGGAGCGACCACCATCGTCATTGCGGAGGAAGGTGACGAGTCGGCACGGGGTGTCGCCGACCATCTGATCGTGATCCCGCAGACGCCCACGTTGCTGCAGCCACTGGTTTCGACTGTGCCCCTGCAGGTCTTCGCTGCGGCTGTCGCTCAGGCGCGCGGGTACGACGTGGACAAGCCGCGCAATCTGGCCAAGTCCGTCACCGTCGAATAGGCCGCGCGGGGCGATGATCGACTACTTCACCGCCGACTCGATCCGGGCCGCCGAGGTGGCAACCGGAGATCTGCTGGTGCGCGGGGTGTTGATGGGTCGTGCAGCTCGCGCTGTCGCCGATGTGGTTGCGGCGGAATTGGCGTCACGATCGGGTGGTTGTTACGGGCGCACGGTCGGTGTGCTTGCGGGAGCCGGCGACAACGGGGCGGACGCTTTGTTCGCGGGCGCGCTGCTACGCCGGCGGGGCGTCGACGTGCGCGCTGTCCTGCTGGCCGGCGACCGGACTCACACAAGCGGTCTCGCCGCATTCCGCGGCGCCGGCGGACGTATCACCGACAGCTTCTCGCCCGACGTCGATGTGGTGATCGACGGCATCGTGGGGCTGAGCGGTTCGGGGCCACTGCGCCCGGAAGCGGCTCGGATCGTCGGTGAGATCACCGCGCCCATCGTGGCGGTGGACATCCCGTCAGGGGTCGACGCGGACACCGGCCAGGTCAACGACCCGGCCGTGCGGGCCGCGGTGACGGTGACATTCGGCGAATACCGGGTGGCTCACGCGCTCGCCGCACCCCAGTGCGGCCGGATCGTGTTGGCCGACATAGGCATCGAGGCTCACCGCCCGGCTTTGCGGCAGTTGAGCAACGCCGAGGTGGCCGCGATGTGGCCGGTGCCCGGACCGTCGGACGACAAATACAGCCAGGGAGTGGTTGGTGTCGTCGCAGGCTCGGCGCGCTATCCGGGGGCCGGCGTGTTGTGCAGCGGGGCGGCTGTGGCCGCCACCTCAGGAATGGTCCGATACGTCGGAACCGCAGGGCCGCAGGTGCTTTCGCGCTTCCCCGAGGTTGTCGCCAGTGATGAGCCGGAGAAGGCGGGCAAGGTGCAGGCATGGGTCATCGGGCCCGGCGCCGGAACCGATGACACCGGGATCAGGCGACTGAGACACGTGTTGGACACCGACCTGCCCGTGCTTGTCGACGCCGACGGACTGACACTGTTGGCCACCCACCGGGAGCTGCTCACCACCCGCACCGCACCCACCTTGATCACCCCGCACGCCGGCGAGTTCGCCCGGATCACCGGACAGCACCCCGGCGTCGACCGGATCGCGGCCGTGAAGGATCTCGCGGCGGAACTGGGTGCGACCGTGCTCCTCAAGGGGCGGGCGACACTGATCGCGGATCCCTCCGGGCAGGTACTGGTGAACGACGCAGGATCGTCGTGGGCTGCCACGGCCGGCGCCGGCGACGTGTTGTCGGGCATCGCAGGCAGTCTGCTGGCCGCCGGTCTGGAACCGTCGTCTGCCGCGGCTGCGGCAGCGCGAGTACATGCGCTGGCGGCGATTGCAGCGTCTGCGGGGGGGCCGAACCACGGTGGCGGGAATGCCCCGATCGGTGCGTCGGCATTGCTGGCGGCGGTGTCGCCCACCTTGCGTGCCCTCCTCGGCGGTGTCGAGTGCGACAATGGTGGGCGATGATTTCTCCGGCGCTCGAGGCCCGCATCGACTTGTCGGCGGTTGCCCACAACATCGAGGTCCTGCAGTCACACACCACCGCTGCGCTGATGCCTGTGCTCAAAGCGGACGCGTACGGTCACGGCGCCGTGCAGGTCGCTGCTGCGGTGATGCGCGCTGGTGCGGCCGAGATCGGGCTCGCGACCATCGACGAAGCGCTGGCGTTGCGCCGGGGCGGGATCGACGCGCCTCTGCTGGCCTGGCTACACGGCAGTTCGGCGGACTTCGGTGCTGCGATCGAGGCCGATGTGCAGATCGGTGTCTCCTCACCCCGCGAGCTGACCGCGGTCGTCGAGGCGGCTCGTACGGCGGGACGTACCGCGTCGGTCACCGTGAAGGTCGACACCGGCCTGGCCCGTAACGGGGTGGCGGCAGATGAGTGGGACGAGCTGCGGGACGGCGTCGCAACTGCCTCGGCGGAGCAATCGATCGTGCTCCGCGGAGTGATGTCCCACCTCGTGCGCGGGGACGAACCCGACCATCCACTCAACAGCCTGCAAGGTGAACGCCTCGATGAGGCCGTGGCCGACTTGCGACGCATCGGCGTGGGCCCAGAGATTGTGCACATCGCCAATTCCGCGGCCACGCTCACCAGGCCCGACCTGAGCCGAGACCTCGCCAGGCCCGGCATCGCCGTATACGGCCGATCACCTGCCCCGGACCTCGGGGACTTCGGTTTGATCCCGGTGATGACTCTCTCGGCTGAAGTCTTGTCGGTCAAGAAAATCCCGGCAGGTCAAGGTGTTTCGTACAGTCACACATGGACCGCACCGAGCGACACCACCGTTGCGTTGCTGCCGGCAGGCTACGCGGACGGGGTTCCGCGACTGCTGTCGAACACCCTGCGGGTGCACATCAACGGCCGGAGCTTTTCGAATGTCGGACGTGTCTGTATGGACCAGATGGTCGTCGACCTCGGCGCGGACGGCGGCGGTGTCGAAGTGGGTGATCGCGCGGTGCTGTTCGGGACGGGGGAGCATGGTGGACCCACCGCTCTCGAGTGGGCAGAGGCCATCGGCACCATCGACTACGAGATCGTCTCCGGAATCCGTGGGCGGGCGGTGCGGACGTATGTCGGTGCTCCTGCGCCGATTACGAACGGCCGCCACGCACCCGTCGCGACGGGGCCCGGCTGATGGAGCGCACCGGACGCTGGGAGATCTTGGCCGGTACCGCCGGCATCGCGACTCTGGGCGCTCTCGCGGTGGGGGCGGCAGCGCGTTCGCTGACGCGGCGGCACCCCACCACCGACCCCAACTCCATCGAGGACTTCGGGTCGATCTACAACGATCGCCCGAGCATCGTGGTCGCCGATGACGGTGTGCCGCTGGCTGTTCGGGAAGTCGGTCCGGGAGATGCGCCGCTCACCGTCGTTTTTTGTCCACGGCTTCTGCCTCCGCATGTCCACGTGGCACTTCCAGCGCCGCGATCTCGCGCAGACGTGGGGTGACGACGTCCGCATGGTCTTCTTCGATCACCGGGGGCACGGTGAGTCCGCGCAGGCGGCCGCGGGCTCGTGCACCATCACGCAGATGGCTGCGGACCTCGAAACCGTTCTGCGCGTGGTTGTTCCGAATGGGCCCGTGGTGCTGGTGGGGCACTCGATGGGCGGCATGGCGATCATGGCGTTGGCCAGCAGACGGCCGGAGCTGTTCGGGTCGAAAGTCGTCGGCGCCGGATTCGTGGCGAGCGCAGCCCACGGGATCACGCAGGCCGGGTTGGGACGTGGACTGCAGAATCCGCTGGTCGACGCCTTCAGGCTGTCCGTCCGGCAAGCCCCGCGAGCGGTGGAGGCAGGCCGGGGCGTGACGAGGATGCTGATGGCCCCGGTGCTGACCGCGGGCAGTTTCGGCTCTACGTACCATTCACCCGCCGTGATCGAGTTCACCGAATCGGTCATCCAGAACACCAGGATCGACACGGTCGTCAACTTCTTGCGTGCTCTCGAGGAGCACGACGAGACCTCCGGGCTCCCGGTGCTCTCCGCAATCCCGACGATGGTCGTGTGCGGGTACGAAGACAAGGTCACGCCGGTGGCGAACTCGGTGGAACTGCACAACCGTCTGGGCAAGAACTGCGACCTGATCGGAGTTGCCGAGTGCGGCCACATGGTGATGATGGAGAACCCGCCCGCAGTCAACGACGCGATCAGCGGGCTCGTCGAGCGGGTACAGCGACCGTGACATCTGACGACCAGGCGGACTTCGAGCAGGAGATCCTGCCGACGGTGCAGGACACCGAGGCGTTCGGACGTACCCTGGCCGCCGGTCTGGGCGCGGGAGATCTGGTGATCCTCGACGGGCCACTCGGCGCGGGAAAGACCGCTCTGGCACGGGGGATCGGGGCAGGGCTCGGCGTGCAGGGTCGCGTCACCTCACCCACGTTCATCATCGCGCGGGAGCACCGGCCGGGGCCGGGAGGTGGACCGGCCATGGTTCACGTCGACGCCTATCGGCTGGGTGGTCTGGAGGAACTCGACGCCCTCGACCTCGACACCGACCTCACCGATTCCGTGGTCGTCGTCGAATGGGGGGAGGGGGTGGCGGAACGGCTGAGTGGACGTCATCTGCTCGTTCGCCTGCGCCGTGACCTCGACACCGACGAGCGCACCGTCAACTACGGCTGGGTCACTCGCGGCTGACGCAGTCATCGACGTCCGGTCGCCACGGAGCGTAGGCCGTCACGGGTAGGCTGGCTGATCGTGCTTGTCCTCGCAGTCGATACCGCAACGCCCGAGGTCGTGACCGGGATCGTGGAACTCGATACCGGCACGGCCGGCTCAACGCCCGGCCGGCTCGCCGTGCGGTCAGAACGTGTGGAGACCACCACGCGGGGCCACGCGGAGATCCTCACCACCCGCATCCTGGAATGCCTTGAAGAGGCAGGCGTCGCCAGGGCAGACCTCGACGCAGTTGTGGTGGGACAAGGTCCCGGACCGTTCACCGGGTTGCGTGTCGGGCTGGCCACCGGCGCTGCCTTCGCCGACGCGCTGGGCGTCGACGTCCACGGAGTGTGCTCGCTGGACGCGATCGCGGTCGCGGCGAGCGACGTCGACTCCCTGCTTGTTGTCACCGACGCGCGCCGTCGGGAGGTCTACTGGGCGCGGTACACACGTGCGCCCGTACCGACGGTCCGGACGTCATGGCTCCCGCCGATCTCGCTGCCGCGCTCGAGCACGCAGCGGCGACCTCGCCGGGCTCGGCGGGCATCGACGCGATTGCCGGGTCTCCCGCTCATACCGCGCTTTTCGACTACCCGGTGCTCACCGCTTCTGCTCCCACGGCCATCGGACTGGTTCAGGTGGCGTTGCCGGGACTCCTGTCGAGGACGCCACCCGCGCCGTTGACGCCGCTGTACCTTCGTCGACCGGATGCCGTGGAACTCAAGGACCGCAAGAAATGACCTCGTCGAAAGTGGAGATCGGACCACTTCTCCCTCGCGACGCGGCTCGTTGCGCGGCCATCGAGAGCCTGCTGTTCGCGGGCGACTCGCCGTGGCCCGCACAAGCATTTCGTGCCGAGATCTCGACACGACACAATCACTACTTCGCGGCCCGTGACGGCGACGACCTGGTCGGCTACGCGGGTATCTCCGTGCTCGGACAAGAGGGCGACCACGAGTGTGAGATCCACACGATCGCGGTCGCCCCGGAGCATCAGGGACACGGTCACGGACGGGAGCTGCTCGCGGCGCTGCTCGAGATCGCGGACAAGCGTCGGGCGCCGGTGTTCCTCGAGGTGCGTACCGACAACGAGGCGGCCATCAACTTGTACCGCCGCAACGGTTTTGAGATCGTGGGAACCCGGAAGGGCTACTACCAGCCCAGCGGGGCAGACGCGTACACGATGCGGCGTGAGCAGAGATCAGCCCCGCCCGAGGGAGGCCGACCATGATCGTCCTGGGTATCGAGAGTTCCTGTGACGAAACAGGTGTGGGAATCGTCCGGTGGAATGCCGACCGTACGACCACACTACTGGCCGATGAGGTGGCCTCCAGTGTCGATGAGCATGCCCGATATGGGGGAGTGGTCCCCGAAGTCGCCTCCCGCGCACATCTAGAAGCCATTGTCCCGACCATGCGGCGTGCGCTCGCGACGGCGGACATCCAGGTGCCCGACGCCGTGGCGGTGACCATCGGTCCGGGACTTGCCGGTGCGCTGCTCGTAGGGGTTGCGGCAGCGAAAGCCTATGCGGCGGCGTGGGATGTGCCGCTGTACGCGGTGAACCACCTCGGCGGTCACGTTGCGGTCGACACCCTCGAACACGGCCCGATGCCGCCCTGCGTGGCGCTGTTGGTGTCGGGCGGGCACACACACCTGTTGCACGTCGACGACCTCGGTGCGCCCATCGTGGAGTTGGGTACGACGGTCGACGACGCCGCCGGTGAAGCGTTCGACAAGGTGGCCCGCTTGCTGGGCCTCGGATTCCCGGGTGGGCCGGCACTCGATGCGGCTGCAGCTCAGGGTGATCCGAACGCCATCCGGTTTCCCAGGGGCATGACCGGTCCACGAGATGCGCGGCATGACTTCTCGTTCAGCGGTCTCAAGACTGCGGTTGCCCGATACGTGGAGCAATGCCGCCGTGATGGTGTCGAGCCGCCCGTCGCGGATATTGCGGCGTCTTTCCAGGAAGCGGTGGCCGACGTACTGACCATGAAGGCCGTGCGGGCATGCAGAGACGTCGGTGTGGACACGTTGGTGCTCGGCGGCGGCGCGACCGCGAACTCGAGAATCCGGTCGCTTGCGCGAGAACGCTGTGAGGACGCCGGGATCACGCTGAGGGTTCCGAAGCCGCGGTTGTGCACCGACAACGGTGTGATGATCGCGACCCTGGGTGCTCACGTGATTGCCGGTGGGGCAGTCCCGTCGGATCTGACGGTGGCCACCGACCCGGGTCTGTCGGTGCAGGTCAGCAACTACTGATCCGCGATCAGCTCTGTGGGCCTTGATTCACTTCGATTGCGCCGCAGATCGATCCGGATGAATGGCATTCGGCCTCGGCACGGAGGATGGCGCGCTGGACGGGCTTGGCCGCCTCGTATCTGGCTCGCCCCTCGTCGGTGAGCTGTGTGAAGACGGATCGGCGGTCTTGCGGACACATGGATCGGCATGCCAATCCGTCTTTCTCGAGTCCGGCCACGAGACGGGACAGAGCGCTCTGACTCAGGTGGACTGATCCGGCGAGCTCGCTCATCCGGAGTTTGCAGTCGTCCGCGGCCGAGAGGAGCTCGAGAACCTCGAACTCGCTGTTCGAGATCTGTTGCGCTGCTTGCAATTCCCGGTCCAGATCGCACTGGAGGCGGTGGTACCGCACCGACAGCGAATGCCAGGCCTGGGCCAGGTCATCGTCGCTTCGGTGCGGGGTGGACATAGGGCCATCGTATCAGATGCAACCACATTATGTTCGTTTGCATTTTATGTAGACACATTAAATGCAACTGCATATAGTTCTGGACCATGACGGTTGAAACCACACCCGAAGACCCGAAGATTTAAGAACCCGGAACGACAAAGGAGAAGGAGTTGCTGGCCGGCGACGCGCCGGCCACCGAGCACGTCACGTCTGCCGGCGGATGGACCGGCAAGACCTGGTTGTTGCTGGTGGTTCTTGCCGGCGCGCTGTTCCTCGATGGGCTGGACGTCTCGATGGTGGGGGTTGCGCTCCCCTCGATGGGCTCCGAACTCGCCATGGACCAGGCGCAGCTGCAGTGGATCGTCAGCGGATACGTCCTCGGCTACGGGGGCCTGCTGTTACTGGGAGGAAGAGCCAGTGACCTACTCGGTCGTCGCAGGGTGTTCCTCACGGCACTGGCCGTGTTCGGTGTCGCCTCCGTCGTCAGCGCGGCGACCGAGATCGACACCCTGATCATCGCGCTGCGCTTCGTCAAAGGCGTGGCTGCGGCCTTCACGGTGCCCGCAGGCCTGTCGATCATCACCACGACCTTCGCCGAGGGGCCGGCCCGCAACAAAGCACTGTCGATCTACACCGTGTGCGGGGCCAGCGGGTTCTCCCTGGGCCTCGTCTTCGGTGGGCTGCTCACCGAATTGTCTTGGCGCGCAACACTGATCTTCCCCGGCCCCGTTGCGCTGCTGCTACTCGTCGTGGGTGCCCGGGTGCCCGGGTGATCGCGAAGTCGCCCCGCGCGGCGTTCAACTGGTCGCACTTCGACGTCATCGGCGCGGTCACCAGTACATCTGCGCTGTTGATCCTCGTGTTCGCCGTGGTGCAGGCGCCTGAGGTCGGCTGGGCAGCGACGTCGACCATCGTCCTGTTTGTCATCGCGGGTCTACTCGCTGCGGCCTTCATCGCGGTGGAGGTGCGGCACAAGCACCCCCTGCTCCGCCTGGGGATCTTGCGGTCGATCACGCTCGTACACGCCAACCTGTCGGCCGCGGCGATGTTCGGTGGCTATGTGGCCTTCCAGTTCGTCGTCACGCTGTACCTGCAGAACTCCTTGGGTTGGTCGCCGATCGAGATGGCACTCGGGTTCCTGCCCGCCGGTGTGCTCGTGGTCGCCAGCGCGTTCTTCATGGACCGGGTGCTCGACCGCGTGAGCACCAAGCTGCTCATCGCGGGGGGCTTCGTGGCGTTCCTCATCGGATACCTGTGGTTCCTCCGCGTGGAGCCGGGGATGAACTACTTCGTCTTCCTGCTGCCGACCATCCTGTTCCTCGGCATCGGGTTCGCGGCCACGTTCCCCTCGGTCAACTCCCAGGCCACCGCCGGTGTGTCGGACGACGAACAGGGACTGGCCTCAGGGCTCGTCAACACCAGCATCCAGATCGGCGGCGCGCTGATGATGGCGGTGATCACCGCCATCCTCGGCAGTGCCGAGCCCGGGCGTCCGGGGGAGTTGATCGGCGGCATGGTCCCGGCCATCACGGTGATCGCAGTGCTGACCGTGGTCGCCCTCGTGTCGACGCTGGGCCTGATCGGATGGGAGCGTCGTCGCGACCGCGCCGTCGCGACGAACATATCCGTCCCGGTATGAGAAGTTCGCACACTCTCACCTTGAGTGCTGGCACTCGCATGTATAGAGTGCTAGTCGGCACCCAGTGAGGTTCCGGCACCCGCGACGACGGGACCGATCCAGGCGCCGTATACGTTCCGAACAGCTAAACAGGGTCCGGTCTTCGGGCCCGAACTACCCCGAAAGTGGAGGGCTCACATCGTGGCGAGCGTGAACATCAAGCCGCTCGAGGACAAGATCCTCGTTCAGGCCAATGAGGCCGAGACGACGACTGCGTCCGGCCTGGTCATCCCCGACACGGCCAAGGAAAAGCCGCAAGAGGGCACCGTCGTCGCCGTTGGCGAAGGACGCGTGAACGAGCAGGGCAACCGGATCCCGGTCGACGTCAAAGAAGGCGACACCGTCATCTACAGCAAGTACGGCGGCACCGAGATCAAGTACTCCGGCGAGGAGTACCTGATCCTGTCGGCGCGTGACGTGCTGGCAGTCATCTCCAAGTAACTCTGGTTCGACACCGCCCCGGCGTCCCCATGCGGGGTAGCCGGGGCGGCTGTCGTTTCATCACCCGACCAAAATCTTAGGAGCCACACACATGGCCAAGCAGATCGAATTCAATGAGCAGGCCCGGCGCTCGCTGGAGCGAGGGGTCAATCACCTCGCCGACGCGGTGAAGGTGACTCTTGGACCCCGCGGCCGCCACGTGGTGCTGGCCAAGGCGTTCGGCGGTCCGACCGTGACCAACGATGGCGTCACCATCGCCCGAGAGATCGACCTGGAAGACCCGTTCGAGAACCTGGGCGCCCAGCTCGTCAAATCTGTTGCCACCAAGACAAACGACGTGGCCGGCGACGGCACGACAACGGCCACCGTCCTGGCGCAGGCAATCGTCAAAGCCGGACTGCGCAACGTCGCAGCAGGGGCCAACCCGATCGCGCTGGGCCTGGGGATCTCCAAGGCCGCCGACGCGCTCGCCGAGTCGCTGCTCGCCGCTGCCACCCCGGTGGAGGGTGCTGAAGCCATCGCACAGGTCGCCACCGTGTCGTCCCGTGACGCAGAGGTCGGCGAGATGGTCGGCAAGGCCATGGCCCGCGTCGGCGCCGATGGTGTCGTCACCGTGGAGGAAAGCTCGGGACTCGTCACCGACCTCGAGATCACCGAGGGTGTGCAGTTCGACAAGGGATACCTGTCGCCGTACTTCGTCACCGACATCGACAGCCAGGAAGCCGTCCTCGAAGACGCGCTGGTGCTCATCTACCGGGACAAGATCAGCTCGCTGCCCGACTTCCTGCCGCTTCTGGAGAAGATCGCCGAATCCGGCAAGCCCGTTCTGATCATCGCCGAAGATGTTGAAGGCGAAGCGCTTTCCACCCTGGTGGTCAACTCGATCCGTAAGACGATCCGCGCTGTCGCGGTCAAGGCGCCGTTCTTCGGCGACCGTCGCAAGGCGTTCCTGGAGGACCTGGCGATCGTCACCGACGGCACCGTCATCACCGCCGACATCGGCATCACCCTGGCCGACGCCGGGCTCGAACTGCTGGGCGGCGCACGCCGGATCGTCGTCACCAAGGACGCCACGACGATCGTCGATGGTTCGGGAACCTCCGACGCCATTGCGAACCGCGCCGAGCAGCTCCGTCGCGAGATCGAGGCCAGCGATTCCGACTGGGATCGGGAAAAGCTCGCCGAGCGCCTGGCCAAGCTGGCCGGCGGGGTGGCAGTGATCCGGGTCGGCGCAGCCACCGAGACCGCACTCAAGGAGCGCAAGCACCGCGTGGAAGACGCCGTCGCGGCAGCGAAGGCAGCTGTGGAAGAAGGCATCGTCCCCGGCGGTGGTTCGGCGATCGTGCAGGCTGCCGCAGCGGTCCTCGACGATCTCGCCGACAGCCTCGACGGTGATGAGGCGCTCGGTGTCCGGGTGGTCAAGCAGGCCGCTCAGGCGCCATTGTTCTGGATCGCGGCCAACGCCGGAACCGACGGGGCCGTGGTGGTCTCCAAGGTTGCCGAACTCCCTCGCGGCCACGGTTTCAACGCCGGCACCCTGACCTACGGCGATCTGCTCGCCGACGGCGTGGTGGACCCGGTGAAGGTGACCCGCTCGGCCATCGTCAACGCTGCGTCGGTGGCGCGGATGATCCTGACCACCGAGAGCACCATCACCGACAAGCCGGCCGAGTCCGAGGCCGACCACGGTCACGGTCACGGACACGCGCACTAGTTGTTGCCCGACCTCGAACGCCCCGGCCCCACGGCCGGGGCGTTTGTCGTTCACCGGTTGTTCGGGTGTTGTTTCTCGGATTTGTCTTGACAACAAAAGCGAGGAGCCGATATCAGGCGTCCTCGCTTTTGTGAAGATTCAATTGTTTGAGATTGAAATCCAATTCTGTTTTATTTCTTTGCGTTGGATTTCGTTGGGCCGTAAAGGTCAGCTCGCGATGCGGCGCCCGACTCCGCGCTTCATCAGCATTCCGCGCTCGGACTCGGACAGGCCGCCCCAAATGCCGTATGGCTCAGCGACCGCCAGTGCGTGTTCGCGACATTGAGCTACCACGGGGCACTGGTGGCACAGTTCTTTCGCGCGACGTTCCCGCTGGGCCCGGGCACGGCCACGCTCGCCGTCCGGATGGAAGAACATTGATGAGTCGACACCGCGGCACAAGCCCTTCATCTGCCAATCCCAGATGTCGGCATTCGGTCCGGGAAGGTGGTTCGGCTGAGGCATCTGCGTGCTCCTCTGTGACGTGCCGGTGAGGCGTAATTGTGACTGACTTGTCGAGACCGCGTTGTTTTCGACGTCCAGCACACCGTATGCAAAGCGAGGAAATGGAGTCAACAGGCCCCGATTCCGCCAATTGAAGACGCGAACTTCGGGCGATGTTAACCATTTGTTTATCGACGCCCTGTTGTTTTGTGATGGCGACTGGGGTCGAGGCATGGCGAAGGTAGAGGGCGTATGCGCACGTCAGGTGCCATTCGAGTGCGGTCGCCCGAGCTCGCGATGGTTTGAGAACCGCGTATGGAGGGAAAACGCGGAAGTGCTGCAATTTACCCGCAGGAAATGTTCCGGTGACCTCAGATTGACGTCGAGGCGACTTTTGAGCCGGTTTCAGTAAGTTAAATTCACGCTAACTTGGTTACCGCGCCGTGATGTGAGGAGGGCGATGCAGGTCACACTACCCGCGATCGCCTTCGGCGGCAGTGCGGGTGAGTACCCGGTGCCCGTGGCCGGTGACGGTTGGGACAGGTGGTTTCGCGCCGTTGCGTTGGGCGGCAGCGGTCACTACGCCGCGGCGTCAACCGAGTTGCGCCGGATCGCCACCACCAGCACCGACGTCGTTCTCCGATCCCTCGCCGCGAGTACGCGCGCCGCGCATCTGCGACAGGGTGGACAACACCTTCACGCCGTCCACCATGACGCGCACGCACTGGCCCTGCTCGCCACCCCGGTGGCAGGGTTCGATTCGGCCACGACCGCCGGGCCCCGGGTGTCTGCCTGGTGCGACGCACTCACCGGACTGGCCGCCGACGATCTCGGGCGCGGGATGTTCGGTGCCGCCGCGCGACTGCTGGACCGGGTCGACGCCCTGCTGATCGACTCGCATGAACGCATCGAGGGCAGCAGCGAATGGGTGTGGCACGGCCGACCGGCCCTGCGCTCACTGTGGGTCCGGGCCGAACTCGCGATGTACACCGGTGACCCCGAGACCGCACAAGAACACTCGTCGGCAGCCCTTGCCGTGGCCCGGGGGTGTCCCTCGCAGCGGCATCTCATCAAGTCCGAACTGATCGCTGCTGCGGCCGCGGCGAGCGCGGGGGAGACAACGCGCGCCATCGAGGGAGCCCAGCGAGTTGGTGATGCGGCAGCATTCGCTGGTCAACTGCCGCTGTGGTGGGCATCCGCCATGTTGCTCGAAGCGCTCGGCGCCGGAGGATCGCCGAGCGCGGCCGATCTGAGGCACGAACTGGCCGCTCGCGGCGGTGCGATGCGCTAGCGGCGAGAACGCGAGGCCGTTCGCTGGCTAAGCTACTAGCGACTTACCGCCGGGGGTATGGCCTCCGCGCGGCCGGCACCAATCGGCGAAGGTAACGCGGAGACGTCTACGAGCGATGATTTTTACAGGTGAAGAGTTGGACCGGGTTGTCACTGCCGCAGCGCAGGGCGACCGATCGGCTCTCTCCGACGTACTCGAAAGTGTCCGCCCCCTGGTTGTGCGCTATTGCAGGGCCAGGGTCGGAGGTGGTGAGCGGCATTCGCTCTCCGCCGACGACGTAGCGCAGGAGGTCTGCATGGCCGTCATGACAGCTCTGCCCCGGTATCAAGACCAGGGCAGACCGTTCATGGCGTTCGTCTACGGCATCGCCGCCCACAAGGTTGCCGATGCTCATCGAGCGGCCGGTCGTAACAAAGCCGAGCCGGTGGATGAGATGCCCGAGCGGATGGCCGTCGACGACGGACCCGAACAGCGGGCGCTGGACTCCGATGCGGGCCGTCGGATGAATGAACTGTTGTCGACGCTCCCGGACAAGCAGCGTGAGGTGCTGGTGCTCCGACTGGTTGTGGGGTTGTCGGCCGAAGAGACCGCGTCCGCTGTGGGGAGTACGGCGGGAGCGGTGCGGGTGGCTCAACACAGGGCACTCGCGAAATTGAAGACCGAGATCGAGAAGGGTAGGTGAGGGCGATGGGTGACAGGCGCGATCGACGTGGTGGCAAGGGGTTCGGTGATGAATCCGACGAGCGTTTCCAGAGCGTGCCCTCATCGGCATCCGAGGCGATCGACGAAGACTCCATCCCGGTGAACCTCGGCGCGGTTCGTGCCGACGACGAGTTCATCGACGCTCTGGTGTCTCAGCGCGGAGTGCCTGCGCACACGCCTGTGGACCACGAACTGGCGGCGCTGCTGTCGAATTGGCGCGCCGAAGTGACGGGCGCCCCGATGCCTGCCGGTCCGACCCTCGAAGATGTCGAGGCGGGCATCGCTGCGCAGCGAAGGACCGCGACCCGTCGCCGGTCGCTGACGGTGGCCCGCTACACGGCCGGCGCCGCGGCAGCATGTGCGATCGTGTTCGGCGGTCTGTCAGTGGTGGCCCATGACGCCTCGCCCGGCGATCGGCTCTGGGGAGTCAAGGAAGCGATGTTCGGGGCGGATGCCTCGGCGACGCTTGCCGCCGGAGACGTCGAGAACGACCTCGATCACGCCGTCGACCTGTTGTCGACGGGTGACAAGTCCGCGGCTCAGAACTATCTGAATCGTGCGGAGTCCCAGCTTGCCGATGTCACCGACACCGACAGGCGGGCGGAGCTGCAGGCGAAGATCGACCAGTTGCGTGGTCTGCTCACGGCGATCCTGCCGACCGTCACTCTCCCGACGACCGTCACGCTTCCGCCATTGGAGACGCAGCTGCCACAGCTTCAGCTGCCCCCGGTGACGATCACCGAGACGCAGCAGACGGTGACGGCGATCCCGTCGGAGACGACCTCTGTGTCCACGCCACCACCGACCACCGATGAGACCGTGACCAGTGAGTCGCCGGTGACCCCGACGACCACCTCGACCACCAGCAGCGTTCCGCTACCGCCGCCGGGCTGATCGGCCCGAGCCCGCGGTGGGGAAGTAGATCAGTCCTCGTCCTTGGCGTGCATCGTCGCGTCTGCGTAACCGCGGCAGTAATCCCAGGTGACGTACGCCTCGGGACTGGGGTCCACGGCCGGCTCGTGCGGTCGTACCGTGCCCTCGACCAGGAGCTGCAGCAGGTTTGCGCGCAGCATGTCCCAGTCGTGATAGTGGTCGAGCTGGCAGTCGTCGCACACCACGACGAGACCGCGGATCCCCTGGCGGTGCAGAAGTGCCTCGTAGACGGCGAGATCGGCGAGGTCTTCCTCGATCGCCATGCGTTCGTTCGCGTCCAGTGGCTCACCGGGTGGGGCGGCGTCCAGCGCCGCCGATGGGTCCCCTCGGGGATCGTCGGCGAACGGGTCCGGTGGCAGCCCCGGCGGCAGATGATCTCGCACGCTGACCACGGTAGTCAGCCTCACCCCACCGGCGCCAGTCTGTGCACCGCATGAATGAAAGATCGACGCCGGTTGGATGAACCATCCTCCTTCACATGGGTGAACGACCTGTGGTGCGTGAGGGGAGGGTCGACCGCCGAGTCAGCGCTCGACGAGGGCACCGCCGAGGGCGGGATGCTACGTCCTGAGGAGGTCCGCCGAGCAGATAGGATGGACTCATCGAAATGACAACATGCCGATCCGAAGTGGAACAGGCCTGACCGGAATGAGCGTGCCCGGAATGAACAACCCGACAGCCGGCTCCGCCCAGGCACGAGGCCCGGTGTGGACCGGCGGCGACGACCCGAACAAGGTCGCCATGCTCGGCCTCACCTTTGACGACGTCCTGCTGTTGCCCGCGGCCTCCGACGTGATCCCGAGCGACGTGGACACCTCGTCGCAGCTGACCCGCGACATCACACTGCGGGTGCCCCTGGTGAGCTCGGCGATGGACACCGTCACCGAGTCCCGCATGGCCATCGCGATGGCCCGCGCCGGTGGGATGGGTGTGCTGCACCGCAACCTCTCGATCGAGAACCAGGCGGGGCAGGTGGAAACGGTCAAGCGGTCCGAAGCCGGCATGGTCACCGATCCTGTGACCTGCAGCCCGTCGAACACGCTGGCTGAGGTCGACGCGATGTGTGCCCGCTTCCGTATCTCGGGCCTGCCCGTCACCGACGACGCCGGCGAGCTCGTCGGCATCATCACCAACAGGGACATGCGTTTCGAGGTCGATCAGAACCGGCCGGTCTCCGAGGTGATGACCAAGGCGCCACTGATCACCGCCCAGGAGGGTGTATCCGCCGAAGCCGCGCTCGGCCTGCTGCGACGGCACAAAATCGAGAAGCTCCCCATCGTCGACGGCCACGGTCGCCTGACCGGTTTGATCACGGTGAAGGACTTCGTCAAGACAGAGCAACACCCCTATGCCACCAAGGATGCCGATGGGCGACTGCTGGTCGGGGCCGCGGTCGGAACCGGCGGTGATCAGTGGGATCGGGCCATGGCGCTGTCGGACGCCGGGGTGGACGTGATCATCGTCGACACCGCGCACGCGCACAACCGTCTGGTCCTGGAGATGGTCAGCAAACTCAAGGCAGAGATCGGGTCAAAGGTGCAGATCGTCGGCGGGAACGTCGCGACCCGTGCCGCCGCTGCCGCTCTCGTCGAGGCCGGTGCCGATGCGGTCAAGGTCGGGGTCGGACCCGGTTCGATCTGCACCACCCGTGTGGTCGCCGGCGTAGGCGCCCCGCAGATCACTGCGGTCATGGAAGCAGTTGCGGTCTGCAAGCCGGCTGGCGTTCCGGTCATCGCCGACGGCGGGCTGCAGTTCTCCGGGGACATCGCCAAGCGCTGGCGGCAGGGGCATCGACCGCGATGCTCGGCTCGCTGCTCGCGGGCACCGCAGAAGCCCCGGGCGAGCTGATCCTGGTGGGCGGCAAGCAGTTCAAGAGCTACCGGGGGATGGGCTCACTCGGCGCGATGCAGGGGCGCGGCCAGGCGAAGTCCTTCTCGAAAGACCGCTACTTCCAGGACGATGTGCTCTCTGAAGAGAAGCTCGTGCCCGAGGGCATCGAGGGACGAGTGCCGTTCCGTGGACCCCTCAACCAGGTGATCCATCAGCTGGGTGGCGGATTGCGCGCGGCGATGGGGTACACCGGCTCGAGCTCGATCGCAGAGCTGCAGAACGCGCAGTTCGTCCAGATCACGGCGGCGGGCCTGAAAGAGAGCCATCCGCACGACATCACCATGACCGTCGAGGCGCCCAACTACACTTCTCGCTGAGTTCCCAGGCGGCCGGCTTCGATCAGTTCGGCAGGTCAAACCAGTTCGTGAACCGATCTATCGGTGATCACCGATGCGGTTCTGTGTGCAGCAGTGACGAAAGGCACCTTCGTGCAAGATCATGTGGAAATCGGGATGGGCCGAACGGCTCGCCGTACCTTCGAGCTCGCCGACATCAACATCGTGCCGTCTCGGCGCACCCGCTCGTCGAAGGAGGTGTCGACCGCGTGGCAGCTCGATGCCTACCGGTTCGAGATCCCCATCTTGAGTCACCCCACGGACGCGCTCGTCTCGCCGCAGTCGGCTGTCGAACTGGGCCGGCACGGGGGTCTCGGCGTCCTCAACGGTGAAGGTCTGTGGGCCCGACATCGCGATGTGGAGGCCAAGATCGCCGAGGTCGTGCGGATCGCCGAGGACGAGATCGATCCGACAGCGGCAGTGCGCAAGCTGCAGGAACTCCATGCGGCACCGATCGATCCAGACCTGCTCGGTCAGGCGGTGTCGTCGATTCGTGAGTCCGGCGTCACCACCGCGGTGCGAGTCAGCCCACAGAAGGCTGCCGAGCTGACGCCGGTGCTGGTGGCTGCAGGGGTGGAGCTCCTGGTCATCCACGGCACGATCATCTCCGCCGAGCATGTCTCCCAAGGAGATTCCGAACCGCTGAACCTCAAGACGTTCATCGCCGAACTGGACGTACCGGTGATCGCCGGTGGCGTGCACGACCACCGCACCGCCCTGCACCTGATGCGTACCGGTGCTGCCGCGGTGATCGTCGGTTACGGCTCCACCGCAGGGGCCACCACCACCGGGGAAGTTCTCGGGATAGGGGTTCCGATGGCCACGGCCATCGCCGATGCCGCGGCGGCCCGTCGCGACTACCTCGATGAGACCGGCGGTCGCTACGTCCACGTGATCGCCGACGGCGACATCCACAACTCCGGCGAGCTCGCCAAGGCGATTGCTTGCGGCGCCGACGCCGCCGTCCTGGGCACACCTCTGGCTGCGGCAGCCTCGGCGCCCGGCCGCGGCTATTACTGGTCCGCTGCCGCCGCGCATCCGTCGATGCCTCGTGGCGCACTGCTGGCCGTGGCCGAGGACGAAGGCAGGCCGGATCTGCAGACGGTGTTGCACGGGCCCACCGACGACCCGTTCGGACACCTCAACATCGTTGGCGCATTGCGGCGTTCGATGGCCAAGGCCGGCTACTCCGACCTCAAGGAGTTCCAGAAGGTCGGCTTGTCGGCCTGCGATTGACCACTCGCCTCTTGCTCTTCTGAAGCGAGAATTCGCCATACATTACCGGCCGGTAACGTACCAATGTACGATGGCGTGGTGTCTGTATCACGCGGTAACAGCTACTCCCAGCCCGAGCAGCCGGCCACTCGCGAGAAGCATGATTACGACGTATTGATCGTCGGATCGGGCTTCGGTGGGAGTGTCAGCGCCTTACGGCTGGTCGAGAAGGGCTACAAGGTCGGTGTCGTCGAAGCGGGCCGACGGTACGCCGACGACCAGTTCGCCAAAACCAGTTGGCGACTGCACAAGTGGCTGTGGGCTCCCAAGCTCGGGATGTTCGGCATCCAACGCATCCATCTGCTCAAAGACGTGATGGTGATGGCCGGTGCGGGCGTCGGCGGCGGATCGCTGAACTATGCCAACACCCTCTACAAACCGCCGACACCGTTCTTCCGGGATCCACAGTGGGAGCACATCACCGACTGGGAGAGCGAGCTGTCGCCGTACTACGACCAGGCCAGCCGCATGCTGGGTGTGGTCAGCACCCCCATTGTCACCCACGCCGACCGCGTCATGCGGCAGGTGGCCGACGAGATGGGGGTGGGGGACACCTTCGGGCCGACCCCCGTGGGCGTCTTCTTCGGTGAGAAGTCCGGTGGCACAGGAACTCCCGGCGAGCGGGTGGCCGATCCGTACTTCGGTGGTGCAGGCCCCGACCGGACGGTGTGTGTCGAGTGTGGCGCCTGCATGACCGGATGCCGGTACGGCGCGAAGAACACCCTGCTGAAGAACTACCTCGGTCTGGCCGAATCACGCGGGGCGACGGTTCTCGACCGCACCACCGTCACCGGGCTGGATCCGCAGGCAGATGGCAGCTGGAAGGTACACACGGCTCGGTCGGCGGCCTGGGGCCGGATCGGTGCCCGCCGCCGGACCCTGACCGCGGGTCAGGTGATCGTGGCCGCCGGTACCTTCAACACCCAGAAGATCATGCATCTGGCCAAGGACAGGGGTTCGCTGCCGGAGCTTTCCGAGACCCTGGGTGTGCTGACCCGCACCAACTCCGAGTCGATCTTGGGCGCGATGCGCCGTTCGTACGATCCGGCACAGGATTTCTCTGAGGGCATTGCGATCACATCGTCCTTCCACCCGTCGCCCGACACGCATATCGAACCAGTTCGATATGGCAAGGGCTCCAACGCCATTGCGGCGCTGCAGACATTCCTCACCGACGACAAGCCGGGTCGGTCGAGGCGGCTCAAGCTGCTCGACAAGGCCCGTGAAGAGGGCTGGCGGGGCGTTCTGCAGCTGATCTGGTTGCGGCATTGGAGTCAGCGCACGGTGATCCTGCTGGTGATGCAGAACCGGAACAATTCGCTCACGACATTCGTGAAGAAGCTCGGGCCGTGGCGTCTGGTCACCACCAAACAGGGCCATGGGGAACCCAACCCCACGTGGATCCCTGCGGGTAACGAAGCCACCGAGCGTGCGGCGAAGCAGTTCGACGGTCTGCCCGGCGGAACCTGGGGAGATGTGTTCAACATGCCGCTCACCGCTCACTACCTCGGTGGGTGTGTGATCTCCGACAGTCCCGACACCGGGGTGATCGACCCCTACCATCGGGTGTGGAACTACCCGACCCTGCACATCACCGACGGTGCGGCCATCTCGGCGAACCTCGGGGTCAATCCCTCGCTGTCGATCTGTGCCCAGGCCGAGCGCGCAATTGCGTTGTGGCCCAACAAGGGTGAGCATGACGTCCGGCCGCCGCAGGGGCAGCCCTACGAACGTGTCTCGCCGACGCCGCCCATGGCGCCGGTGGTTCCGGCGGATGCGCCCGGTGCGCTTCGGCTGCCACTGACGGTGATCACCAAGACCGACGGTGTGAGCGCCTGAGTGCCGACCTCGTCCGGTTGCCGGGGGGACGGGCCCGACCCCGGCCGGGTTTAGACTGACAGGCGTGGCAGACAGCGAAGATACAGGTGTGGAATCAGCAGCTCCGCGACCGGTTCTGGTGGTCGATTTCGGGGCGCAGTACGCCCAGCTGATCGCGCGTCGCGTGCGTGAGGCCCGGATCTATTCCGAGGTGATCCCCCATACCGCCGACCTCGACGAGATCAAGGCGAAGAATCCGGTCGCGCTGATCCTGTCCGGGGGACCTGCGTCGGTCTATGCGGACGACGCCCCGGGAATCGACGGAGATCTGTTCGACCTCGGCGTTCCGGTGTTCGGGATCTGTTACGGCTACCAGGCCATGGCGAATGCGCTGGGCGGCGTCGTGGCCAACACCGGTGGGCGCGAGTTCGGTCGCACCACGATGACCAATGAGGGCGGCGTGCTGCACTCGGGCACCCCGGCCCAACAGCCGGTGTGGATGAGCCACAACGACGCGGTCCAGGAACCGCCGCCCGGGTTCGAGGTCACCGCTTCGACGGCGGGCGCCCCGGTCGCCGCGTTCGAGAGCATCGAACGTCAGATGGCCGGTGTGCAGTACCACCCCGAGGTGATGCACACACCGCACGGTCAGCAGATCCTGACCCGGTTCCTGCATGAGGTCGCCGACCTCAAGCCCACCTGGACCGCGGCGAACATTGCCGACGCGCTTGTGGAGCAGGTCCGTCAACAGATCGGTGACGGCACCGCCATCTGCGGTCTGTCCGGCGGGGTCGACTCGGCGGTTGCTGCTGCGCTGGTACAGCGGGCAATCGGAGATCGTCTGACCTGTGTCTTCGTCGACCACGGATTGTTGCGGGCCGGCGAACGCGAGCAGGTTCAGCAGGACTTCGTGGCCGCTACCGGCGCCCGTCTGGTGACGGTTGACGCCGAGGAGACGTTCCTGCGTGAGTTGGCAGGCGTAAGTGATCCGGAGACCAAACGCAAGATCATCGGCCGCGAGTTCATCCGTGCCTTTGAAGGAGCGGTGAGCGATGTGCTCGGCGACCGGGCAGCCGAAGGGGAGAAGGTCGACTTCCTCGTCCAAGGCACCTTGTACCCCGACGTCGTGGAGTCGGGCGGCGGAACCGGTACGGCGAACATCAAGAGTCATCACAACGTCGGTGGTCTGCCAGAGGATCTCGAGTTCAGCCTGGTGGAGCCACTGCGCCTGCTGTTCAAAGACGAGGTCCGGGCTGTCGGGCGTGAGTTGGGTCTGCCGGAGGAGATCGTCGGACGCCAGCCCTTCCCGGGGCCGGGTCTGGCGATCCGGATCGTCGGCGAGGTCACCGCAGACCGTCTCGAACTCCTCAGAAAGGCCGATCTGATCACCCGCGAGGAACTGACCTCCGCCGGTTTGGATCACCAGATCTGGCAGTGTCCGGTGGTTCTGCTCGCCGACGTGCGCAGCGTGGGTGTACAGGGCGACGGCCGCACGTACGGCCATCCGATCGTGTTGCGTCCGGTGTCGAGTGAAGATGCGATGACGGCCGACTGGACGCGCATTCCTTACGAGGTGCTCGAACAGATCTCGACACGGATCACCAACGAGGTGCCTGAGGTGAATCGGGTGGTACTCGACGTCACCAGCAAGCCCCCTGGCACCATCGAATGGGAATAGGTTCGCTGTCGTGCCTGTGGGCGCGGCGCGCTCCATTCGTCGGCGTGAATGAATAGTTTCACTCCCGTATGGGCTTTTCCATCCATTCGCTCTGAATCGGATGTGCGGCCTTTTATTTAGGCTGCCACCAGCACGCATTCCAATGTCTGATTCGTGTCTGCCTATTGTGAACACGCTGACGAATCAATCCGAGTGATCGCCGGGCCAGCCCTGAATCGTCTCCGTGCTACGTTTGAAAAAGTAATGGTGAGTGCGAGCGGGGTCGTATCACCCAATTGTCGATCGGCCTCGTTTGTGAATTCATCATTCGGACAACACGGTGAAGTACACGGTTCATATGTGGGACACAACACGTTTGTGTTGGGTGTTCACGAACAGGGTTGGGGGCATCAGATGGCGATCATGAGCGGCGACAATTCGGTCAAAGAACGTTGGTCTCTTCTTCGAATCGAAGACCATGACCACATTGCATCGGATTCGAAACACTGGAATTTCAACACCCATTACTACCCATTCATCGAGCAATCGCTGCAGGGACGAGCAGCGTCGGTGCTCGACGTCGGATCGGGCGAGGGAATGCTGACCCGACTTCTACATCGATCCATACCGCACGTGGTCGGGATCGACTGTGATGAGGCGAGCGTCGACATGGCGGCGGCGAAGTCGGACGACATCGACTACATCTGTGGTGACGTCCTCAGTCATCCGTTCGAACCGGAGTCGTTCGATGCGGTCGTCTCGGTTGCGACATTGCATCACATGGATCCCCGCCGTGGCCTGCGGCGCATGGGAGAACTCATCCGCCCCGGCGGAACGCTTGTCGTGGTCGGCTGTGCGGGCAGTGAAGGTCTACGCGATCGCGCGTTGGATTACGTGTCCATCGTGGCCGCGGGCGCCGCAGTGGCACGGCGAAACGTGTGGAAACAGCCGTCGCCCATTGTGTGGCCGCCACCGGTCTCGTATCGGGAAATGCGCACCCATGCGTCTGAACTCCTGCCCGGATCACGTTTTCGGCGGGAATTGCTCTACCGCTATTCGATTACGTGGACAAAGCCGCTGTCACGGTGAACGACGCATCGATCCGGCCGCTGCTGTGCGGCCGGATCGATGCGAATACTGCTAGCCGGTCGTTTCGTGCTCGGACACCCCGGGCAGCTTTTTCTTGTCTCGGCCTCCGCTGAAGATCAGGATGAGTCCCACCCCGACAGCAACGGCGAGCGCGATCCACATCGTCGAATCCGAGCCGTTGAGTTCGGGGCCGCCCGCGATGGCCCACAAGGCCACCAATAGTCCGGCAATTCCGGTCACGGCTTGAAATGGTGCGAACTTAGTCACGGATGACCTCCACATTTCCGATTTTCGAATGGGCGTCGATGGTCATCACGGGACCTTGGGATCCATCAGGTCCACCCTCGAGACCCTCAGGGCATTTGACCTCTCCGATGGCCACTTCACAATCGGCGCGCAGGTTCATGTTCTCGGGCGCGATGATCTTGAAGTCGCCGACACCCATGTCGATCGTCACCTTCTTGTCGGCGTCGAGTTCGAGTGCGGTGAGGTCGAGTCGTGCCGAACCCATCGTCAGGGAGTACTCGTCCTGGAGATCGGCGACCGAGAGCGGCTTCCAATCGCGGTCGCCGATGCCGCCCTCGGGCAGGTTCACGTTGCCGATCACCGTGGCGACCACCACGAACCCGGCGAGGGGAATGGCGATCGGGATCAGGCCGCCGCCCTTGTGGACGAATGCCCCGATGACCAGTCCGCCGGCGACCACGGCCAACGCGATGGCCCCGACCCGTGCCGGACCGAACCAATCCACTTCCGTGCCGATCGCCGCCGCGATCGCTGCGACGATGACCGCGATGCCGAGCACCACCGGGGTGAAGCGTGACGACGGTGTGCGCTCCACCGGCGACGACGGTTCCGGTAGATCCCAGGCGAAAGGCGCCGCACCCAGTGGGTCCCATGCAGGTGGGGTCGGGAGCGGCGGTTCGACATCGGAGTCCGCCTCCTCACCATCAGTTGTCTGCGTCGCGTCGGCCGCCGTCGCCGGAGGGTCCTCCTTGAGCCAGGCGCGGGGAGTCCAGCTCTGAAAGTGTCCGCCCGCAGCAGGGGTGTGCACGCCTGTGGCGGTCTGCCACCACGAACCGCCTGCGGTGACCGGATCGCCGGCAGCCTGTTGCCCCAACGTGTCGGCGCTCGTACCGGGCTCGGGGACCGGTGTGCGCTGGTAGAGCAACCACCAGCCCAGCATCATCAGCGCCAGGCCGAAGAGACCACCACTGCTCCACGCGAGATGGGGCCCGGCGATCAGGGCCACGACGGCCACGACGGCCACCGCGACAACGGTCGGCGGGTGGGATGAGGCGTGACGCATTCCATGCCGAAAGCGTTTGGGGCGCAGCACCGTTTCCGGAGACGACTGTGCAGGAGCGCCCTCGGGCAGCACGATCCACGCAGCGATGTAGAGCAGGATGCCTGCACCGCCGAACAATGCCGAGACGATGAACGCCACCTTCACGAGCGTGGGGTCGACCTTGTAGCGGACACCGATCCCGGTGCACACACCGCCGATCGTCGAACCCGACGCCGCACGTGCTGGTCGCGTTCGCCACATGTTCTGCAGTACTTCGGCATTGATGGTGGGACTGGATGCAGCATTCATGGTCGAGCTCCGCTTCGCTTCGTCGGGAGTGATAGTCGAGCTCCGCTTCGCTTCGTCTTCGGGACTTCTGGTCGAGCTCCGCTTCGCTTCGTCTTCGGGACATCTCCGCTCATGTGTTCAATACTGATCACGGGTCGGGCACCGCACCATCGGGATTCACCCTGATCTGCTCCCTGGAATCACATCTGGGGATTGTCCCTGATGTGTGCGTCCGCGAGCGCGTGCCACTATCGACTGGTGCCAACAGTCGAACGTGTCCACCGCCGCGATGGTGGCCGTGTCATCGGCGGGGTCGCCGGAGGCGTGGCCGACCACCTCGGAGTGGACGCCTTCCGGGTGCGCGTGGTGTTCGTCGTGCTCAGCGCACTGGCCGGGGCCGGCGTGTGCGCCTACGGTCTGCTCTGGTTCATGTGCCCGCCGGGTACCGACACCGAACCGCCGACCTCGTCCGAACGGCGGCAGGGAATCGGGCTGGCGATCGTCGGCGTGGTCGCAGTGGTGTCGGTGGGGTTCGTGGCCTCGGGCACCCCCGCGCAGTTCCTCATCCCGCTGGTGGTGGTGGCGGTCGGCGCATCACTTGTCTGGCGCGAACTCGATTCGACATGGAGGCCCAGATCCGCGTCGGCCCGGGCGATCACCTGGACCCGAATCGCCGGTGGCGCAACGCTGGTGGTGATCGGCCTGGTGGTGGTGGTGCTGGCCGGGAACAACCGGATCGGCGGGTTGAGCACCACGTTGCTGGCCGTCGCCGCGACGGTACTGGGTGTGCTGCTGCTGACGATCCCGTTGTGGTTGCGGATGGCCCGGATGCTGGGTGCCGAACGCGCCGCACGCATCCGCAATGCCGAACGGGAAGAGATCGCCGCGCACCTCCACGATTCTGTGCTGCAGACCCTGGCGCTGATCCAGAAGCGGTCGGGACATGCCGAAGAGGTGCAGCGTCTGGCGCGGAGTCAGGAACGCGAGCTGCGCCGCTACCTGTTCGAAGGTGAAGGGCAGCAGAGCGATTCGCTGACCACCGCACTCAAGGCCGTGGCCGCCGAGGTCGAAGACCACTACGGCGTCGAAGTGGAGGTGGTGACCGTCGGCGACGTCACGGCCGATGACCCCTCCTGGAGTGGCGATCACCGTCGATGGGCTGCGCTGATCGCGGCGACGCGGGAGGCACTTGTCAACGCCGCCAAACACTCCGGGGAACGCTCGGTTGATGTGTACGCCGAGGTGGAGAGCTCCCAGGTGGAGGTGTTCGTCCGCGACCGTGGCGTCGGCTTCGACCTCGACCAGGTACCCGAAGATCGCCGCGGGGTGTCGGGGTCGATCAAGGCGCGGGTGCAGCGGCACGGCGGTAGCGTTGAGATCAAGTCGGCCGCCGGTCGAGGGGTCGATGTCCGGATGTCGATGCCGCGTGGCGGCGAGACACCGTTGGTCACGGACCTCGGTGATGATGCCGGTTCCGAATCGGATGCGGTGAATTGAGAGAGTTGGGGCGATGACCGGCCGAAGTGAGCCATACCGGGTGTTTCTTGTGGATGACCACGGTGTCTTCCGCTCTGGGGTACGAGCGGAGTTGGCCTCGGAGACCGACATGGCCGTGGTCGGGGAGGCAGGGGCGGTCGCCGATGCGATCGCGGGCATCCTCCAGTCGTCACCGGACGTGGTGTTGCTCGATGTGCACATGCCTGCCGGTGGAGGGATCGCGGTGCTGCGAGGTGTCGCCGACGCCGCACCGCAGAAGTCACCCGTCTTCCTGGCGCTGAGTGTGTCCGACGCCGCCGAAGACGTCATCGCCACCATTCGCGCGGGTGCCCGCGGCTATGTCACCAAGACGATCGGTGGCTCGGAATTGGCCGACTCCGTGCGTCGTGTCGCAGACGGGGACGCCGTGTTCAGTCCGCGACTGGCCGGATTCGTGCTCGATTCGTTCACCGGGAAATCGCCCGTGCCGGAGCCACATCTGGATCCCGAACTCGATTCGCTGACACCACGCGAGATGGAGGTCCTGCGGCTGCTGGCCCGGGGATTCACGTATCGGGAGATCGCCGAAGACCTCGTGATCTCCATCAAGACGGTGGAGACCCACGCGTCCAATGTGTTGCGCAAGACCCAGCAGTCCAATCGCAACGCACTCACCCGGTGGGCCGCCAACCGGCACATCAGCTAGTGCCGACGGGCGCCGTGTGTGCGGTGCACTGATCCGGACCGGTGCGTAGGGCTCGAGGCGACGCGTGGTCTAGCGGAGCAGTGCGATGAGGGTGACCGCGATGGCGGCGAGCACCACGAATGCCAGGAACACCGCGGCGGCGAGAGTTGCGTGGCGGGGCGGATCGGTCTTCTCGGGTTGTTGGTCGAATGCGGAGAACGCCGGCCGTGAGTGCTGGGTGACCTGCCAGGACTCGCCGACACCCGAGGTCGGGTGGGCCCGCCCGACAGCGGCCGGTCCCGGAGCAGCGGGGAGGCCTGACTCGGTGGTGGTCGGGATGCGCCGTGTGGGTGGCCGCGGGGGGAGAGGCGCGGTTCGTCGATCCAGCGGACTGGTGAGGATCTGGGCGGTGTTGCCGGCATCGCCCGCGGCGATCTGGGCAAGCCGATCGCGGATCCCGGCCATCGTCGGCCGGCGGGTCGGACTCGGCTCGAGCATGGCGAGCAGAGCACCCTCGAGGGCTCCGGCCCGCTGGGGTCGGATGATCTCGCCGCGGGCGACTTTGTGCAGCAGCACCAGGGAGTTCTCGTCGAGCCCGAACGGCGGCTGACCTTCCACACAGGTGTAGAGGGTGGAGCCGAGCGAGTAGACGTCGGAGGCCTCCGTCGGATCCTCGCCGCGGGCGACCTCGGGTGCGAAGTACGCCGGGGTACCGGTGATCACGCCGGTCTGGGTGAGCTGCACATCGTCCTTGGACCGCGAGATCCCGAAGTCGGTGAGCTTCACGAGCCCGGCGTTGCGTCCTTCTGCGATGAGGATGTTGCCCGGCTTGATGTCGCGGTGCATGATGCCTGCGTTGTGGGCCTCGGCCATGGCGTCGGCCACCTGGGCACCGATCTGGGCCACCTGTTTGACGGGCATGGTGCCGGTTTGGTGGAGGATCTCGGCAATGCTACGCGAGGGCAGGTACTCCATCACCAACCAGGGTTCGCCGGCGTCGAGTGCCACGTCGTGCATGGCGATGGCGTTGCGATGACTCAGCCGGGCCGCGATCCGGCCCTCACGCATGGCTCGCTGTCGCATCTCGGCCGCGGAGTCCTCGGTCATGCCGGCCACCGACAGCACCTGTTTGATGGCGACCTGCCGGTCGAGGAGGGTGTCGTGTGCCAGCCAGACGGCGCCCATGCCACCGCCACCGATCTTCGAGCGCAGACGGTACCGCCCGGCAACCAGATAATCGGGGCCGGGAACGCGGTAGGAAGAGGCGCTCATTGATCTGACCTTAGTGGACTCCTGAGACTGGAGTGGGTGGTGTGCCGGGCGAGGACGACTCGCCCGGACGACGCGCCGAGGCGTATTGACGCTTGTCGGAGTGCTGACCTACATTCGAAAAGAATCGAAAATGTGTTCGAGTCAGACCGGTGGTTGCAACTTCCCTGCGCCACTTCCCCCTTGGTGGGGAGTATGGACAGGGGTGCGATGCAGACCATGGAGACAGCTCCGGACAAGGCGCAGAAGCTGGCGATGTTGCGGCAGACCCTCGCTGCTGCCACCACTCGATCCAGGCCCGAATCCGTTGTGCCACAAAGGCAGATGTCGGCGGTTGTCAATGAGCAGGAGAAGTACACCGACCGCGAGAGGCTGGCTGTCCCGCCGGCTCTGGAACGGGTGCTCCCCGGTGCCGGGCTGATCCGTGGTCAGGTGTTGGCCCTGGAGGGAGCACGGTCGTTGCTGTTGTCGCTGATCGCACAGGTCAGTGCCGACGGCGGTCATGTGGCGGTCATCGGGCAGCCGCAGCTGTGTCTGCTCGCGGCGGTCGAGATGGGAGCCGACCTGTCCCGGATCGCAGTGATACCCGACCCCGGGCCAGATCCGGTGGAGATCGCCGCGGTGCTGCTCGATGGACTCGACCTGGTGGTGGTGGGCCTCGGTGGTATCTCGGTGCCACCCTCGCGCAGCCGGGTGGTGATGGCCCGCGCTCGTAGCAAGGGCGCGGTGCTGGTCGTCACCGACGGCACGTGGTCGGGAGCACATGTGAAGTTGCAGTCGCGGGTCTGTGCGTACCGGCATCAGCCCACCGCCCACCAGCCTTCCGCTGTGCGGCGTGGTTACGGCCGACTCGGAGGTGTCTCACTCGCGGTCCGTTCACACGGACGCGGATTCGCCGGAGCCGATACCCGGCTGGACGTGATGCATTGCGGCGACCGGGTGCAGCTCGTCGATGTGGTCGACTCCCAGAGCAATTCGTACGATGCTCCTTCGCTGCCGGTGGCGTTGTAGATGAGTGATCGGGTGTTCGGGGTCTGGTGCCCGGATTGGCCGGCCGTCGCCGCGGCGGCAGAGATGGATCTGTCGCCGGATCGTCCGGTTGCGGTGCTGCGGTCCGGCCGCGTGATCGCCTGTTCTGCCGCGGCACGTGCGGTGGGGGTGCGCCGGGAGATGCGCAAACGCGATGCCCAGGCGCGGTGCCCCCAGCTGACCGTGACAGATGCGGACGAGGGACGTGATGCCCGGTTGTTCGAACCGGTGACCGCCGCCGTCGCCGAACTGATCCCGATGGTCGAGGTGTTGCGGCCGGGACTTCTGGTGCTGCCCGCCCGTGGGGTTGCGCGTTATTTCGGTGGTGAAGAGGCGGCGGCCGAGAAACTCACCGACGTGGTGTCTGCCTGTGGCATCGAATCCCAGGTGGGTATCGCCGACGAACTCTTCACGGCGATCATCGCTGCTCGGCACGGCAAGGTTGTACCTCCGGGCGAGGGTGCGGAGTTCCTTGCGCCGCTGCGTATCTCGCAATTGGCGGTGGAGCCCAGCATGTGTGCCGACGATCGATCTGCCCTGGTCGATCTGCTGTGGCGGATGGGGCTTCGAACCATCGGCGCCTTTGCCGAACTGTCGTCCACCGATGTCGCCACCCGCTTCGGGGCGGACGCGATCTTCGCGCACCGCACGGCTCGGGCATTGCCGCAACGCCCGCCGTCGGGGCAGGCGCCGCCACCGGACCTGGTCGTCGAACATCGCTGCGACCCACCGGTGGACCGCGTCGATGCCGCCGCCTTCATCGGCAGGCGACTGTCCGCCCAGCTGCACGATGTACTGGCCGCGGCGTCGGTGGCCTGTACGCGGCTCACCGTGCAGGCCACCACCGAGAGCGGTCGTGAGTACTCCCGCACCTGGCGCTGTGCACAGCCGCTGACCCCCGACGCGACAGCTGACCGGATCCGCTGGCAATTGGAGGGGTGGCTTTCCGGCCGCAGCGCCGCCGACCGCCCTGATGGGCCGGTGGTGATGTTGCGTCTCGATCCGGTGGAGGTGATCGGCTCGGGCGCGATGCAACTCGGGCTCACGGGTGGGGGATTGGCCGGAGGAGACGGAGAAGTGGCCGAGCGGGTGCGCCGGGCACTGGTGCGGGTGCAGGGGTTGCTGGGAGGCGAACGCGTGCAGGTTCCGGTACGCAGTGGTGGCCGTGGGCCCGGGCAGCAGATCACCCTGGTACCCCTCGGGGACGAATTGGTGGCACAGGCCGACCCAGATGCCCCCTGGCCGGGGCAATTGCCGGGACCGTCGCCCTCGGTGCTGCCGATGGCACCGGTGACCCTTCTCGACGCCGAGGACTCCCCGGTGCATGTCACTGCCCGAGGCAGTTTTAGTGCCGATCCGGCCAGTCTGACCTGGGGTCGGCGCAGTTGGTCGTTGAGCTGGTGGGCGGGGCCGTGGGCCACCGACGAACGGTGGTGGGCCGCAGGGCCGGGTGATGGTGGCGGTGCTGTCGATGTGCATGTCGGGACATACGCCAGAGCGCAAGTGTTGCTGGAGGATTCACGAGCACTATTGCTGCACTATCAAGATGGGCAGTGGACCGTCGAAGGTGTGTACGAATGACGCACGGTACGCCGTGCGGCGGATGTGCGGCCTTGTTTCACCCAGGGTGACGAGAACACTTGGGCAGTCCGTCGTTCCCGACTTCGATGGCAGCGAGCGCCTTCCGGCGCCCTCTCGACACCCGAAGGACCTGATACCGATGAGTCGTCAACTGCACCTGGGCGGATTCCTGATCGCCTCGCCCGTCACCCATTCCCACGCCGCATGGAGGCACCCGGGCTCCACGACGGAATTCTTCTCGCCCGAGCACTATCACCGTGTCGGTCGCATTCTCGAGCGCGGCAAGTTCGACTTCGCGTTCTTCGCGGATCTGCTGGCCGCCCCCTTGCGTTTCGGTGCAGATCAGTCCGAACCACTGCGTCGTGGCACCCAGGCCGCCGCGACACTTGATCCGTCCGTTGTCGCCGCCAGCATCGCCGCGGTCACCAGCCATCTGGGCATCGCGATCACCAAGTCCACCACCTACTTCCACCCGTACGAACTCGCTCGGGTATTCGGCTCCCTCGACCACATATCCCGCGGCCGGGTGGCATGGAACATCGTCACATCCCTGACCCAGGCCGAAGCGCTCAACTTCGGTTTCGACCAGCACGTGGCACACGACGAGCGGTATCTGCGAGCCGAGGAGTTCGTGCAGACCGCAGTGGAGTTGTGGTCGGCGTGGGACGAGGACGCCGTTGTCGCGGACAAGGCGAGTGGGGTGTGGGCCGATGCGGACAAGGTTCGTCCGGTTGACCACGACGGCCGGTACTACCGCACCCGGGGCCCGCTGAACCAGCCGAGGTCACCCCAGCATCGGCCGGTGCTCATCCAGGCCGGATCATCCTCCACAGGAAGGGATTTTGCGGCCCGCTGGGCCGAAGCCATCTTCGAGATCGACCCGACGCCGGAAGGGCGCCGGGCCTACTACGACGACGTCAAGTCGCGTGTGGTCGACGTGGGCCGCAATCCCGACCATGTCAAGATCCTGCCCTCGTTCATCCCGTTCATCGGTGAGACCGAATCGATCGCCCGGGAGAAGCAGGCGTTCCACAACGAACTCGCAGATCCGATCTCGGGCCTGATCACACTGTCGGTGCACACCGACCACGACTTCTCGCAGTACGACCTCGACGCCCCACTGGAAGACATCTCCGTCTCCGGAACGCAGGGACTGTTCGATGTGGCGAGGCGTCTGAGTGAACGGGACAGCCTGACGCTCCGTGACATCGGGAAGCTCTACGCGCAGGGAGTGCTGCTGCCGCAATTCGTGGGTACCGCTTCCGATGTGGCCGATCAGATCGAGGCCGGGTTCACCGGGGGAGAAGCCGATGGCTACATCGTCTCCACGGCCCAGACACCGGGAACGTTCAACGACTTCGTCGACTATGTGGTCCCCGAGCTCCAGCGGCGCGGTCTGTTCCGCACGGAGTACCAGGGCAGCACGTTGCGCGAAAACCTGGGGCTCGGGCATCCGGATGAAGACCTGCCCGCAGACATCCGCGAGCGGTCGCTGGTACCCGCTGCAGGCTGACACCCAGCAGCGCAGGGCAATTCACTGCAGCTTACGTAAGGTGTTGAGGTTCCGGTTGGTGAGGAACCAGCCGGAATTTGACTTCTTCTTCGATCCGGTGCGTTTACCGATCACGCTGTCGAGGGTGTCGCCTTTTCGTACCTGCCAGTACAGCACCGACTCGCCTGCTGCGATCTGTTCCTGCTGCGGATCGAGTTCGCCCGCGATCGCGGCGACGACGTCGACCTGAGCGGGGTCGGAGTAAAAGACGACATATGCGTGCCAGTCGTCTCGTTCGGGGAATGGGTAGGCGTCGATGATCGCAGTGAGCCTGTCGACAGGCACCACGAGAACCCTTGCCGCGTAGCCGAATCGGTCGGACATAGCCTTCTCGAGTGCAGCGGTGAGCCCCTCCACGTCGGTACTCGGTGACTCGAACAGCACATTGCCGCTGGCGAGCACGGTCTTGACGTTCGTGTGCCCGAGCGCTTCGACGCAGGCCTTGAGTTCGGCCATCTTGATTCGGATGCCACCCACGTTGACACCGCGTAACAGAGCCGCGTATCGGTGCGCCGTCCGCGCCATCAGACCCTCCCAGGCTTGTTGATCGATCCGAGGAACAGCGGCAAACCCGTTGAGGTGTCGATGATCTGGTACACGAATGGTCGGTCGGCGACGAAGAGTTCCATCTGCTCAGGGGGCAGCGCGGTCACTCCGGCATCGATCTGGGTCGCCGACGCTGCCACCGTGCCTTTTTCGCCCACCGTGATGGTGCTGTCCTGGGCGGCGGCCGTGACGAGCAGCTGGGGGCTGATGCCGTTCAGATCGGCAGCGTCGGTGAACAGTTCCCGGACGCCGAGCGCTTCGAGTACGGTCTTGAGATCCACCGAACTCTCCACCTCCCATCGCGGCAGACTCACCGACACCGAGGTGGTGGGCGCCAAACGCAGCTGTGTGCTCGCCCCGGACAGCACCTCCTGGTCGAGTATCGTCCTCACGTCGCGGCCCGCGGGCAGAAACACCTGCATGGCCAGTCCGTCGGAATAGGGCAGTTGCACACCGGTCCACCCCGCGCCGGAGACCCAGCCGGCCGAGACAGTCTTGCGCATCATGTTGACCTCGTCGACCGATCCGTCTGCGGAGGTGAAATCGGTTGGCGCAGTGGAATCCGGTGAGAACGGCTGTTGCCACGCGGCTGCGAGGTAGACGGTCGAGAGGAGGCTGATCACCGTGTCCGGGTTGTATTCGGTGGGGGTCTGGAGGATCTTGCCCCCGGTGTTCACCGCCAGCCATTTGTCGATGGCGGATTCGGTGTCAGGCGATGTGAAGTCCACCGGATACACCCCGCTGTCGAAGCGGCTGCCGAGCACTTCGAGGTATTCGGCGTTGACCTCCACCGAATTGTCGATGAAGACTCCGGCAGCCTGATGGAACACCGGTGGGGTGGGGGGTTTGTCCTCGTCGACGCCACCGGGATCACCGTCGAACCGATCGAGCTGGCCGATCAGCGCCGCACTGGCATCGTCGTCCCGCTGACCGATCACCGCATCGAGTTCGGCAGCGGTGGTTCCACCCGCGCCCGCCCGCAGCATCTGTAGTGCGATCATCGCGCTCCACGGTGAGATCACCTGATTGTCCGAGAGGTCGGTGCCCCGCAGCACGTCGACGCCGAACCCGGTGGTGTCGACGACCATGGTCTCTGCCGTTTCGCGCACTTCGTCGACACCGATCTGGTCGAAGCGCACCCCGGAGGCCTTGGTCAGTTGTGCGGTCACCGCCTGCTCCGTTTCCCGGGCACAACCGGCCACGGTCAGGGTGATGATCAGCATCACCGTCCACAGGGCTCTCACGAGTTGGCTCCTCGTGCGCTCACCCGCCACGGCGTCACCTCACCGGCGAGGTCGACCACCATCAGCTCGTTCGCGAGATTGACTGCGGCACAGACGTGATTGGGAGCCACCTGGACCCGGTCTCCCACCTCCGGCCGTGACTTCGAATTGGCGAAGTCGACGGTGGCGTGGTGTTCGGACAGTGCGATGACACGTGCGTCGGGATAGGTCGGCAGACGGCCACCGCCGCTGGCCCACGCGGACTGGTCAGCCCCCAGAACCTTGCTGCCACAATCGAGTACCACTTTGCCTGCTTCGCGGTGGACGACCGTGGTGACCGCGGTGAGCGCCACTTGCGCGAACGTGCAGATACCCAACTCCACCTGCTGGGCATCACCGAACACGTACACGCCCGGCCGGATCTCGGTGAGCACCGAAGGATCCGCCTCGCTCGCCGAGGGTGTCGAACCACCACTGCGGATGACCGGATCGATACCGCCGTTGCGCAGCGACTGGGCTGCCATGGCAAGGGCTCCGGACTCTTGCCTCGCCACCCCGGCGGGACGGCCTGGCTGGTAGCTGTGCCCGGGAAAGGTGAACGCGCCGAGCACTTTCAGTCCTGCCGCCACCGCACGGTGCCCGACATCGCCGGCGCGCTGAGGATGCACCCCGGTCCGGTGATGACCGCTGTCGATCTCGACGAGCACACGCGCGCCGGGCAAGTGCTGTGCCAACTGACCGGCGCCTGCCGCCGAATCCACGGTCAGGAGCACCTCGGCCTGATCCATGACCCTGCGAAGTCGTTGCGCCTTGCTCTCGGTGACCCAGAGCGGATAGGCGATGAACAGGTCGGTGATGCCCGCCGCCGCGAACACCTCGGCTTCGCCGATGGTGGCGACGGTCAGCCCGACCGCTCCATGCGCGATCTGACGGTGGGCGAGTTCGGTGCTCTTGTGGGTCTTGGCGTGCGGACGCAGCGCAAGACCCGATCCGGCGGCGAACTCGGACATTCGTGCGAGGTTGGCGTCGAGAACGGCCTCGTCGACGGCGAGAAACGGGGTGTCCAGGGCTGCGGTGGCAGTGAGCACCCTGTTGTCGGGGCCTGAGTCGACACTGTCGGTGTGGGTCACCGCGCCGTGCCGTTGAGGTGTGTGAGGGTGCGGCCGGCTGCTGTCGAGTGTGGCGAGGGGTGTTGTCTCCGGCCGCTCGGGCCCCCGACATCGCGGTGCATCATGTGGGTCAACAATGCCAGAGTCGGGTGACCCGTGCCGACATAATCGGCTGTCCGGGCCGGGTCCGTGGTGAGCGCTGAGAGCCGGCAATCGCCCGGCTTGTTCATCGAAAACATGTTCGATACGGTGAGGTGTGGGTTGGCACAACGGCCCTCCGACCTGGTCGGAGCTGGAACGGGTTCTTTCCGGGCGGCCGCATGTCGGCGGCCGATCCGGCGAGACCTTTGCCGGCGACGGTGGCGACAGTCCGGCGTGGTCGCGTAAACGCACGCCCTACGAGGCCGGCGAGCTACGACGAGGCAAGTCGCAGGTCCGGTACGCCGAACTGCACGCCCACAGCTCCTACAGTTTTCTCGACGGGGCCAGCAGTCCCGAGGAGATGGCAGAGGAAGCGCATCGGCTGGGCCTCGAAGCCTTGGCGATCACCGACCACAACGGGTTCTACGGTGTGGTGCGTTTCGCCGAGGCAGCCCTGGAATGGAAGCTGCCCACCGTCTTCGGCTCCGAACTCTCGCTGCTGCGTGATGCCCCTCGCACCGGTGTGGCCGATCCGGACGGTTCGCATCTGCTGGTCCTGGCCCGGGGCCAGGAGGGCTACCGCAGGCTGTCCCGGCAGATCGCCGCCGGACACATGGCAGCAGGCGAGAAGGGCCTGCTGCGTTTTGACGTCGAGACGTTGGCAGGGGCCGCGGACGGGCACTGGCTGATACTCACCGGATGCCGAAAAGGCACTGTGCGCCAGGCGTTGTCGTCGAGGGGGCCGGATGCCGCCGATGCTGCGCTCGGTGAGTTGATCGACCTGTTCGGCCGCGACAACGTGGCCGTGGAACTGACCGCGCAGGGGATGGCCGATGACGACGAACGCAACGCGGTGCTCGCCGGGCTGGCCCGGCGCAATCGGGTGATGACGGTGGCGACCACGGGCGCCCACTTCTCGGCGCCACATCGCAGGCGGTTGGCGATGGCGATGGCCGCGGTGCGTGCTCGCCGCAGCCTGGATGAGATGGATGGCTGGCTCGCGCCACTCGGGGGCGCCCACCTGCGCAGCGGAGACGAGATGGCGCGACTCCTCAGTGCCCACCCCGATGCCATCGACAACGCCGCGATGCTGGCCGGCGAGCTCGCCTTCGGATTGCACCTGATCGCACCGCAGTTGCCGCCGTTCGACGTACCCGAAGGGCACACGGAGAGTTCGTGGCTGCGAGAACTGACCGCACGCGGGGCCACCGAGCGGTACGGCACGCCGCAGAGCCATCCCAAGGCGTATGAGCAGATCGAGCACGAACTCGATGTGATCGACACCCTCGGGTTCCCGGGCTACTTCCTGGTGGTCGAGGACATCGTCAGGTATTGCCGCGACAACAACATCCTCTGCCAGGGCCGCGGCAGTGCAGCCAACTCGGCGGTGTGTTACGCACTGGGGATCACCGCGATCGACCCGGTCGGCAACGATCTGCTGTTCGAACGATTCCTGTCACCCGCCCGCGATGGCCCACCCGACATCGACATCGACATCGAGTCGGATCTGCGAGAAGAGGCCATCCAATACGTGTACCGGCGGTACGGGAGGCAGAACGCCGCTCAGGTCGCCAATGTGATCACCTATCGGGGCAAGTCGTCGGTGCGGGATATGGCTCGCGCACTGGGGTATTCGGTGGGGCAGCAGGATGCCTGGAGCAAACAGGTGCATCGATACGATGCGGCGAAGGCCAACGAACACGACATCCCCGACGATGTGGTCGACCTCGCCAATCAGATCAACGGCATGCCGAGGCATCTGGGTATCCATTCCGGCGGCATGGTGATCTGCGACCGGCCGATCGCCGATGTCTGTCCCACCGAATGGGCCAGGATGCCCAATCGCAGTGTGCTGCAATGGGACAAAGACGACTGCGCTGCCATCGGTCTGGTGAAGTTCGACATGCTGGGTCTGGGAATGCTCTCAGCCATCCACTACGCCATCGACTTCCTCGAGCAGCACCGCGGCATCCATGTGGACCTGGCGAAGATCGATCTGACCGAAAAAGCCGTGTACGACATGTTGTGCAAAGCAGACACCGTCGGGGTGTTCCAAGTGGAATCGCGGGCACAGATGGCAACGCTGCCACGGCTCAAGCCGCGCAAGTTCTATGACCTGGTGGTGGAGGTGGCGCTCATCCGCCCCGGGCCCATTCAAGGTGGGTCGGTGCACCCGTATATCCGGCGTCGCAACGGATTGGAAGAGCCGACCTGTGAACACCCTTCGATGGAGGCGGCACTCGCGCGAACGCTGGGGGTGCCGCTGTTCCAGGAACAGTTGATGCAGGTTGCGGTTGATGTGGCCGGGTTCAGTGCCGCGGAGGCCGACCAGTTGCGCCGCGCGATGGGGTCCAAGCGATCGCCGGAGAAGATGAACCGGCTACGCGGCCGGTTCTACCAGGGGATGGAGGATCTGCACGGCATCACCGGGGAGATGGCCGACCGCATCTTCGAGAAGATGGCAGCGTTCGCCAATTTTGGTTTCCCGGAGAGTCATTCGCAAAGTTTTGCGTCCCTGGTGTTCTACTCGTCCTGGCTCAAGCTGCACCACCCGGCGGCCTTCTGCGCGGCGTTGATCAAAGCGCAGCCCATGGGCTTCTATTCACCACAGACGCTGGTTGCCGACGCCCGGCGCCACGGCGTCGCCGTACATGGTCCTGACATCAACCTGTCGCAGGTGGACGCCGATCTGGAGAACGACGGACTCGACGTGCGCCTCGGGCTGGCGTCGGTACGGTCGATCGGTACGGAGTTGGCCGAGCAGATCGTCGAGCAGCGCTTGACCGGTGGCCCGTTCACGGGCGCAGCGGACCTGTCCCGGCGCACGGATGTGAGCACCAACCAGCTCGAGGCCTTGGCCACGGCCGGGGCATTCGACTGTTTCGGCATCAGTCGACGGCAGGCGTTGTGGGATGCCGGTTCGGCAGCTCAGGAGAAGTCCGACCGGCTGCCGCTGCATGAGAACAGTGCTGCGCCGGCACTTCCGGGGATGAGTGAGGTGGAAATGGCGGCGTCGGACGTATGGGCCACGGGGGTCAGCCCGGGCAGCTATCCCACCGAGTTCATCCGCCCCCAGCTCGACGCGCTGGGAGTGGTCGCGGCGGCGGACCTGTTGTCGGTGCCCGACGGTTCCCGTGTGTTGGTCGGCGGTGCGGTGACCCACAGGCAACGACCCGCCACGGCGGCGGGGGTGACGTTCGTGAACCTGGAAGACGAGACCGGGATGGTCAATGTGGTGTGCTCGGTGGGTCTTTGGGCGAAATACCGCAAACTGGCTCAGACGGCGCCAGCCTGCTGATCCGGGGGCGGGTGCAAAATGCCGAGGGGGCGGTGACGGTGGTGGCCGACCGCCTGCAGCGCATGGACCTCCGTGTCGGATCCCGATCTCGTGACTGGGCCTGATCCGTCGACCGTGCCGAAACACCCGTCGACCGTGCCGAAACAAGGATTGACCGTGCCGACGCGGAGCGTATCGGCCCACCCGACGCGAGTTTCGGCACGGTCAGCGGGCTGGTGGGCCGTTTGATGGATCGCTGCGAGTACCGGCCGGCACTAGCATGACGGGATGCGCGGTGGGCGGGGCGAGAGTGGGTTCTCCGAACCCGTCTCAGGGGCAACCCCTAGGTACACCTCACAGTTGGTATCAGCGTCCGACGCCGGCAGGCACGCTCCGCGTGCTACCCGGCGCCGCAGACGAGAGTTCTGGTCGCCCCGCCGCCGCGCATCTGTCTCATGACCACCGACTCCGCGCATCCTGACGATCTGGGTGGCCTCGGCCCTGGGATCCGAATCCCGGCACGGTCGCTCGACCTGCTCGTCAACCGGCTCGAGGTGGACCCGCGGTGGTCGGTCCATGCGCTGGGCGACATGCTGCCAGCCACGACGGCGCCCGCCACGGCCACGGCCCTGCTCGGCCTGCTGCTCGAGAAGTTCCCCGAGAGGCCTGAGCCGGAGGCCGTTCGCAGGGCGCTCGGGTCGATGGTCATCGAAAACCGCAGCCACGTCTTCGGTGAACTGCAGACGCCCGAGATGACGTTGCGCGCGGTTTTCGCAGCTGTCGGATATCGGCGGACATCCCGGCTCTTGTCCGAGATATGCACCACCGCAACACCTCCCGATGCCCTTCGGGAACTCGACTTCGCCCACGCGTCCCTGCTGCGGGCGCGGCATCTACCGCAGGGTGCCCCGACCTCGCCGGCACTGGCCAACCTGGTCATGCGCACCATGGACCGCCGGATCTGGGGTTATGCCCGGCACAACAACCTCCACTACAGCCGTTACGGCGACGATCTGGCCATCTCGGGCGACGTCATGGACGCAGGGCAGGTGCTCTGGACAGTGCTGCGCATCATCGCCGACGAAGGCTTCACCGTTCACCCCGACAAGACGAAGATCATGTACTCACACCAGCGCCAGCAACTCGCGGGGCTGGTGGTCAACGACCGGCCCAGGGTCGGCCGGGCCGACTACGACAACCTCAGGGCGTTGCTGCACAACGCCATTCGCACGGGCGCCCACGCCCAGAACCGCGACGACCATCCGCGTTTCCGCGAGCACGTGTACGGCAAGATCGCCTGGATCGCCGCCACCAGCCCAGCCCGGCGAAACACGTTGCTGGCCATGGCCGAACGGGTTGACTGGGATCGTTAGCCCAGTGCCGGCAAGGATGGGCACGTTCGGCGGCCTGTATTTACCGGCCCACAGCGACTAGCCTCGGTAGATGACGCGCAGCAACTATTCGAACAATCTCAACCGCCAGACACCGGGCGCTGTCGAGACCACCGACAGCGAGAACTCGCTGGACACTCAGATCGCGATTGTCTGGGCGCTCGAAGACGGGTGGCAGGGTGCTGACTCGCTGGCCCCGAGCCTCAAGCCAAAGAGTTCTACGAGATCTACCGCGATGGACTGCCCAGTTCTTACTGGAACGAGTCGGCGCCGAGCGCAACCGTCGACGGTGGTTTGCACCTCGGATGGGAACGCAGCGACCACATCTATTCCGCCGACATCCTGCCCGGCGGCGAACTGGTCTTACGGGTGACCGCACCTCATGAGTCGGACAACGCCGAACTCCGTCTGGATCAACCGACAGCAGGAATGCTCCGCCGTTTCGTGATGCGTGGCCTGCCCATCGACTGACGTCAGACCAGCCCGATCGCCAGACCGCCCCGATCGCCGGACCACCCGGATCGCTAGACCGCCCCGGCGAAACCGTGCTGTCGCCATGCCTCGTACACAACGATGCTCGCCGCGTTCGCGAGGTTGAGGGAACGTCGGCCGGCCAGCATGGGGATGCGGACACGTTCGGTCACGTGCGGGTCGGACATCACCTCTTCCGACAGCCCGGTGGGCTCTGGACCGAACAGCAGAACGTCGCCGGGTTGATAGTGGATGTCGGTGTAAAACGTGTCGGCATGGGCGGTGAAGGCAAAAACCCGTTGTGGGGCAAGCGCACCCCAGGCAGCGAACAGATCCTCGTGCACGGTCACCGACGCCATGTCGTGGTAGTCGAGCCCGGCACGCTTCACCTTGGGTTCGGACAGGTCGAATCCCAGCGGTTCCACCAGGTGTAGCTGACACCCGGTGTTGGCCGCCAACCGGATCGCGTTACCGGTGTTGGGGGGTATGCAGGGCTCGTGGAACAGCAGTCGGAACACTCGTCAAGCTTGACTCACCGCCATGGAGGACTCTTCGGCGGTGTCGCCGTGGCGGTGTAGACATGCACTCATGAGCGATGAGGCCACCGTGGACGAACGGTTCGATTTTGCCGACCATTCCGGCAAGGAATGGGTGGGCAGGCAGTTCGTCGGATGCAGTTTTGTCGAATGTGACCTCAGCGAGCTGTCCACGGAGGGCACAACATTCACCGATTGCGACTTCACCGGCGCGAGTCTCGCCCGCTCCCGGCATCGGTCGAGTGCCTTCAGGAATTGTCACTTCGAGCGCACCCATCTCAACAAGGTCGAGATGGCCGACTGCAGTCTGGTCGGCTCGGTCATCACCCACTCGCGGGTGCGGCCCCTCACGATGATCGACTGCGACATGTCGCTGATGTCGATCGGCGGTCTGGACATGTCGGGCGTGGTGCTCCGGGGATGCCGCCTCCGGGAGGCGAATCTGACCGAGTCCATCTTGATCGGCGCGGATCTCTCCGGCTCAGATCTCACCGGGATCCGGGCTGTGGGTGTCAAACTCGGACAAGCGAACCTGCGCGGTGCGCGGTGCGATCCGCTGCTCTGGCTGCAGGCGTCGGTGACCGACGCCTCGGTCGATCCCGACCAGGCCATGGAGTTCGCGGTGGCACACGGTCTGCGGATCGGGGGAGGAGAGTCGTGACCCACACACCCGGTGAGGCCCCGAGGCCATGCAACGAGCACAACAATGCGCCGAAGAAGCCGATCATTCACCCGGTGGCCTGGACGCCGCCTCCGGCGAACACCGCGGGCTGGCCGGCTCCGCTCACCCCTGAAGTCACGGTGATCACCCTGGACGACGATTCACCCGAGGACGTCGTCGTGGACCGCGACGGACGGATCTACACCGGTGCCATCGGCGGCAACATCATCCGCATCGACCCGGTTGACCACTCGCGGCAGGTGGTGGCGAACACCGGTGGGCGCCCCCTGGGTATGGAGCTGCTCGGCGACCACCTGTTCATCTGCGACAGCGAGCGCGGCCTGTTGCACATGGACGTCCGGTCCGGACGCATCGACACCGTCGTCGACCAGGTGGATGGCGAACGGCTGACCTTCTGTTCCAACGTGGTGGTCACCGCCGCCACCGACGGCCCCGATCCACGGCCGCTCGAGCTCTACGTGACCCAGTCGACCACCCGCCATCCGTATGAGATGTACATGGCCGACATCTTCGAGCACTCGGGCGCGGGCAGACTGCTGCACGTGGTGCTGACCGATCCCGGGGATCCGGGCTCTCACGAGTCATCGACCTCACCCTGGTCGGGTACTGCTGAGGTGGTGCTGACCGGTCTGCAGTTCGCCAACGGGCTGGTCGTCCACCAGGGTCGGCTGCTGATCGCCGAGACCGGCGCCTACCGATTACGGTCCTTCGATCTGGCGACGGGAACCGATTCGGTGGTTCTCGACGGTCTGCCCGCCTTTCCCGACAACAGTTCGTCGGCACCGGATGGTGAGCACATGTGGCTCGCCCTCGTGGCCAATCGCAACGGCACACTCGACGCCCTGGCCGGCAGACCCGGTCTGCGCAAATTGCTCTGGCGGCTGCCGGATCGTCTCTTGCCGAAGCCGGTGGCACCGATGCGTCTGCTCAAGATCCATCTGGCCACCGTCCGGGTCGTCGCGGAGTACCGGGTCCCCGTCCCCGGTTTCGGTCAGAGCACGGGTGTGGTCGAACACAACGGACGCGTCTGGGTGGGCGGGATCGAGGCGCCCGCGGTGGCGTGGTTCGATCTCGAATGACCGCCCATCGACCCCGCTCGTGCCCCTGGCACCAGGTATCACCGACGCCTGGAACAATGGCAGCGTGAACGCAGCCGTACTGGATGGAAAAGCCACCCGCGACGAGGTCTTCACCGACCTCAAGGCCCGCGTGGACAAACTTCGGGCCGCGGGGGTCACCCCCGGACTCGGCACGGTCCTCGTCGGCGACGACCCGGGCTCGCAGGCCTACGTCCGCGGCAAACACAACGACTGCGCCAAACTCGGGATCGCCTCCATCCGCAAGGACCTGCCGGCCGACATCACCACCGAACAGCTCAACGAGGCCATCGACGACCTGAATGCGGACCCGGCATGCACCGGGTACATCGTGCAGTTGCCGCTGCCGAAGCACCTCGACGAGAACGCCGCTCTCGAGCGGATCGACCCGGACAAGGACGCGGACGGTCTGCACCCGATCAACCTCGGCCGGCTGGTCCTCGACGGTTCAGGAACCTCGTCCGACGCGCCTCTGCCGTGTACCCCGCGGGGCATCCTGCATCTGTTGCGGCGCTACGACATCCAGATCGCCGGTGCCCACGTGGTGGTGGTCGGCCGCGGAGTCACCGTCGGCCGCCCCATCGGTCTGTTGCTGACACGGCGCACCGACAACGCCACGGTGACCCTCTGTCACACCGGTACCCGGGATCTGGCCGCCGAGGTCAGGCGCGGTGACATCGTGATAGCTGCCGCAGGTGTGGCCGGGCTGATCACCGCCGACATGGTGAAGCCGGGCGCTGCCGTGATCGACGTGGGCGTGAGCCGCACCGATGCCGGTCTGGTGGGAGATGTCGCGGCCGATGTCTGGGACGTGGCAGGGCACGTATCTCCCAATCCGGGCGGTGTCGGTCCACTCACGAGGGCGTTCCTGATGGCCAACGTCGTGGAACGCGCAGAGTCCGCGCTTGCACAGCGTTGATCGCCGACAGCAGATGACGCCCAGATCGTCCGACATCCGAGGTGGGGCCGATCGTGCCGCACGGAACCGTGCCCGGCGGCTGCACCAGGTGCGCAGGCTGCGGTGGGTTCTCGTGCAGATCCCATTCATGGCCGTCGTCGCCCTGGTCGTGATCGCAGCGGTGTTCCTGGTGTTCGACCGCTGGCGTCGTGGAGCCTTTGTCTTCGGGTCGGCTGCCCTCCTCGCAGCGCTCTTACGTGCGATTCTGCCCAGTTCGAGGGTCGGTCTCCTCGAGGTACGTGGACGATTCGCCGACGTCGTGGCCATGTCCTTGGCCGGCGTCGCAATACTGTGGTTGGCTACCTCGATCGACCCTTTGGGCACAGATTGATTACAATTGTGGCTGTTACTGCACCAGTCGGTTGACCTGAGCCGCGACGGTCGTTGTCGATCGTTGGCCGGGAGCCGGCAACGAAAGTGCTGGGGGGCACGCCAGGAGAGCTTGTCGCACGATGTGGAAGAACCGCATCCGCGCAGGCAGGCGACACATCAACAGTTCGGAAGAGAGCAATGAACACCTCGCTGGGCCTGTCCGCAGGCAGTGGAATGGTCCACTGCGTTCTGCTGACGACCGACGAGAGTGGTCGTGTCGATGCTCTGGGCCGGGTGATCGACGTCGACCCCACCGATGGACTGACCCGGGCCGGAAGGATCAATTCCGGCATCGATCTGATGCTCACCCAGGCGCGAGAGCGCGGCGACCGCGTCGGCTCCATCGGCGTTGCCTACCGAACCGATGAGCACGCCCGGGAAATCGCGTCCAAGGGGACCGGCGCCAAACGTCAGATCCAGTTGGTCGCGGAGACCGAGGCCGTGGCGCACCAGCTGATCAGTACGGGCGAGATCAGTCGCTTCGCACAGGTGGTCGTCGTCGACCTCGGCGACACCGGGATGGGCATGTACTGCCTCGACCCGTCGAGTCGTCGCATCACCGATTACCAACGCAGCGAATCGGTTGCCGGTATCGCACTGGATTCGCTGATCGCCGATGACGTCGTGGGTTCTGGCCGCCTACGCGGACGCCGCAAGTCCACGGTGCTGAGCGCCTGCCGTACCGCCAAAGAGGAACTGTCCATCAAGGATTCGACCGCGTTGATGGTCGGTAACCGCACCGACCCGGTGACCGTCACCCGCACCTCGCTCGAACGGCTGACCGCTCCGATGGCCGAGCACGCTGCGCGCGTGGTCGGCGATTACGTGAACGGGCCGCATGCCTCGGGGGCAGAAGCAGTAGTGCTCGTCGGCGGCATCGCGAACATCCCGATCTTCCGTGACCTGATCGTCGACGCCGCCGGTCTCGAGGCAGTTCTGCCCAAGGCGCCGGAGTCGGTGGCGGCCACCGGCGCCGCGAAGATCGCGGCGCGGGGACGTGGCGGTGCCGATCTGGCGTTCATCGGTGGCAGGCGCAGTCGCGATTGGCTCTCTGCCGCGCCGCTTGCCGTGTTCGGGGCCTTGCTCGCCGGCGCACTGATGACCGTGTACGCAGTGGGTTCGTCGTTGGCCGGCAACCCGAGTACTCCGGAGTCGCAGCCACCCACGTCGTCCACCACGACCACCACGGTGGCGCCCACGACCACCATCGAGATCTCCAGTCCGCGCGTGAGTACACCGGACCGTCCACTCGTGCAACCTCAACCGGTGACGATCACCACAACTGTCGATCCGGCACCACCGGCCGCCGGTGGAGGTGGCGGCGGTGGCGGTGGCGGGAATTCGGACCCGGGTTGGGTTACAACGGAATTGCCGGCGGGTACCGGACCGTCCCGGCCGTCGACGTCCACGTTGAGCCCGTCGCTGTGGCCGTTCCCGTTGCCGTCGCTCCCGTGGACCCCGACACTGGTTCCGCCGACAAGCAATCCGAGTACGCCGCCTCCGGGCAGCACGGCCATCGAGCCCCCGCCCGCCATGACACCGCCCGCCGTGACGCCGCCCGCGATGACGCCGATCGCCCCGACGACGATCCCAGACGCCATCGCGCCAACGCCGCAAGCGCGCTGATTGCCTGACAGGAGTCCGGCAGGAGGGTCTGGCGCTGAGTCAGCGCCGCGCCAGATCGACGGTTTTCTTCAGAAGCTCTGAGACCGAATCGAATTCGGTCAGGAATCCGTCGTGGCCGTTGGCCGAGTGCACAACGTGCAAGCCGTCGACGCATCCCGGCATCAGCTCGGCCAACTCGACCTGCTGACGGATCGGGTACAGACGGTCGGAGTCGATACCGCCGATGATCACCGGCACCTCGCAGCTGCGCAGCGCTGCCTCGACTCCACCCCGACCGCGTCCGACGTCGTGGTGGTTGAGCACCTGCGAGAGCACCACGTAGCTGCCGGGATCGAACCGCTGGACTAACTTGTCGGCCTGGTGTTCGAGGTAGCTCTGGACGGCGTAACGGCCACCTTCGAGTGGATTCTCTTGTCCCTGGGGCGAATTCGCGAAGCGCTCGTCCAGCTCGAGTTCGTGGCGGTAGTACATGTGCGCAATGCGCCGCGCAACTCCCAATCCCGCGGTCGGCCTGCGGCCCGTGCCGTGATAGTCGCCGCCCTGCCAATCGGGATCGGCTTGGATGGCGGCGATCTGGGTGGTCTGGGTGCCGATCTGGTCCGCGGAGGCCCGGGCGCCCACAGCCAAGATGAGTGCACTGCGCACTCGTTCGGGGTAGCCGATCACCCACTCGAGCGACCGCGCGCCGCCCATGGATCCGCCGAGGACCGCTGCGACGGTGTCGATCTCGAGGGCGTCCATCAGTGCGACCTCGGCCCGAACCTGGTCGAGCACGGTGATCTGCGGGAAGCGTGAACCCCACACGCGCCCTTCGGAATCGAGTGATGCCGGGCCGGTGGACCCCCGACAACCGCCGAGGACGTTGGCCGAGACCACGCACCATTCGTTCGTGTCGACGGCGGCGCCCGGACGATCAGCCCATCCCACCAACCAGGGGAGGGCTGACCGGGTCCGGCCGGGCCGGTGACATGGGAGTCACCGGTGAGCGCGTGTAGCGCCAGCACCACGTTGTCGCGCGCTTTCGAGAGTGTGCCCCACCGCTGGAACGCGAGGGTGACGTTCTCGATGCGCTCGCCGTTGTCGAGCTCGATGGGCCCCACCGACACACTGGTCAGCTTCCCGTCAGGCAGCGACTCCCAATCCGGGTGGATTCGCGGGGGCGTGTGCGGGTCGGTGCTCAATGTCGGCTTGGGGCTCGTCGTCACTTGGCTGCGGCGAAGCCTGCGTCGAGGTCGGCAATGATGTCGGCGATGTTCTCGATGCCGACTGCCAACCGGACCAGCCCTGGGGCGACACCCGCGGCGAGCTGCTCTTCCGGCAGTAGCTGCGAGTGGGTGGTGGAGGCCGGGTGGATCACCAGCGAGCGCACGTCGCCGATGTTGGCGACATGGCTGTGCAGGGTGAGTCCCTCGACGAACCGCTTACCGGCATCGACGCCACCGGCGATCTCGAAGCCGATGATGGCGCCCTGGCCGCGCGGGGCGAGTTCCTGACCCCGCTTGTACCAGCGCGACGATTCGAGGCCGGCGTACGCGACCGACTCGACCTGAGCGTGCCCGGAGAGATACTTGGCGACGGCCTGAGCGTTGGACACGTGCCGCTCGATCCGCAGGCTCAAGGTCTCCAGACCCTGAGCGATGAGGAAGGCGTTGAACGGCGAGATCGCTGCGCCGGTGTCGCGCAGCCACTGGACCCGGGCCTTGAGCGCGTAGGCCGGTGCGCCGAGGTCTGCGAACACGGCGCCGTGGTAGCTGGGGTCCGGGGTGGTGAAGCCCGGGAACAGGTCTTTGCCGTCTCGTTGTCCACGCCAGTCGAAGGTACCGCCGTCGACGATCACTCCGCCGATCGCTGTGCCGTGGCCGCCGAGGTACTTGGTCGCCGAGTGGACGACGATGTCGGCACCGTGGGCGAGGGGATTGATCAGGTACGGGGTCGCGACGGTGTTGTCGACGATGAGGGGCAGGCCCGCCTCGTGCGCGACCGAGCTGATTCCCGGTAGATCAAGGATCTCGTTGTTGGGGTTGGAGATGGTCTCACCGAAGAATGCGCGGGTGTTCGGCTTGATCGCCGCACGCCAGCTGTCGAGATCCTCGGGATCCTCGACGAAGCCCACCTCGATGCCCAGCTTGGGCAGTGTGTAGTGGAAGAGATTGTAGGTACCGCCGTAGAGCCGCGGGCTCGAGACGACGTGCCCGCCGTTTTCGACGATGTTGAGGATGGCGTAGGTCTCGGCGGCCTGACCGGACGCGACCAGGAGAGCGGCGACGCCACCCTCGAGTGCCGCGATGCGCTGCTCGACGGCATCCTGCGTCGGGTTCATGATGCGGGTGTAGATGTTGCCGGGTTCGACGAGTCCGAAGAGGTTCGCTGCGTGCTCGGTGTCACGGAATGTGTACGAGGTGGTTTGGTAGATCGGCAACGCCCGGGCCGAGGTCTGCGAATCGGGGCTCTGACCAACATGGACCTGCTTGGTCTCGAAGCTCCAGTTGTCGGCGGGATTGACGTCAGTGTCAGACATGGCGAACTTCTTCCTTCATGGTCGGTGGTGCATCCAACTGTTGGGTCCGACCTTCGGACCCGCGCTTGCCGCGGCGAAAAACCGCTGGCCTGGTCATCACCCGGAGCACCCCACCGCGGTTGGAGGGTTGCCGATCAGCGAGCCGGGGCTTGTCGCTGATACTCATGACCTGGCGATAAGGATATAACACGCGTCACCCGGCCAAAAAAGCATCCTGCGCAGACTGATTCTGACCTTGCGTAACAGCACTTTTTTGCCTGCGTGCCCGCGGTGATTCGGCGGAAGTCGACAACTTCTTGAAGGGGCGTCAAGGCCGCGCTCGGCACGGACTGACCTCCTGCCCGGCTGTGGGCGAGTTCACCTCACCTCAGGGAATCATCGCGGTGGCCACGCAGTTGAAAATTTGGTTGCCCGGCAGCGTCGCCGCCTCACCCCAAGCACCCTCGGGAGGATGAACCATGTCTGCCGTCAGTACCTCGGTTTCCACCGCGAACCCGCAGGATGGCGGGGCCGGCGGGGAAGTCGTCGCAACGCAGTCCTGGCGCTTGCCCTCGGTGCCTTCGGGATCGGCACCACCGAGTTCGTGGCGATGGGACTGCTCCCATCGATCGCGGATTCCCTCGGGACCACCGAACCCACCGCCGGGCACGTCATCTCCGCCTACGCTCTCGGTGTCGTGGTGGGTGCACCGCTGATCGCTGCGCTGACCGCCCGGATGTCCCGGCGCACACTCCTGATCGCCTTGATGGTGGCCTTCACCATCGGCAACGCCGCCACAGTGCTCGCCCAGAGTTACGGCATGCTCATGGTGGCCCGCTTTGTCGCAGGCCTTCCCCACGGCGCCTACTTCGGGGTCGCGGCTCTGGTCGCCGCACACCTCGCCGGCCCGGACGCACGTGCCAAGGCGGTGGGGCAGGTGATGCTGGGCCTCAGCGTCGCCAACGTGATCGGCGTCCCTGCCGCCACCTGGCTCGGCAGCACTCTGGGATGGCGCGCCGCATTTGTCGTGGTGGTGGTGATCGGGCTGCTGACCATCGGTGCCCTGTCGGTGTTCCTGCCCACGTTGTCCGGCATGAAGATCACCAACCCCATCACCGAACTGGGCGCCCTCACCCGGCCTCAGGTGTGGTTCACGCTGTTCATCGGCGTCGTCGGATTCGGCGGGATGTTCGCGTTCTACACCTACATCAGCACCACGCTGACCAGCGTTTCCGGAGTGTCCGAGTCGTTCATCCCCATCGCACTGATGCTGTTCGGCCTGGGCATGGTCACCGGCAACATCGCCGGCGGTGCACTTGCCGATCGCGGTGTGGTCCGGGCCATCTTCATCGGGCTGGTGGCGATCACGGTGGTACTCATCCTGTTCGCGTTGCTCGCCGACAACCCGTGGGCCGCCCTGGTGCTCACGTTCCTGATCGGTGTCAGCGGGACCGCGCTGACACCGGCGTTGCAGATCCGTCTGATGGATGTCGCCGAGGACGCGCAAACGCTCGCCGCTGCGCTGAACCACTCGGCACTCAACATCGCCAACGCCGGAGGGGCATGGCTCGGCGGTCTGGTGATCGCGGCCGGGTACGGGTACCGCGCGCCGTCTCTGCTCGGCGCCGGGTTGGCAGTGGCAGGTCTGCTGGTCCTGGCGTTGGCCCTCGCGTATGCCCGGCGGGCCGGGACCAAGGCTCCGGTTCTTCCGCAGTCGGACGAGCTGGTCGCGGTCGACGCACGTTGACCCGCACCGAGTTCACGGACCCCTGCCGGTGATGTCGTGACCCGCACGTAGGGTCGTCGGACGTGACGACAATCGTGACCACGATCAACGCAAATGGCATCCGGGCAGCGGTGAAACATCGCTCTGAGCGCAACCTGGGGCTCCTGCCGTGGCTGCGCGACACCGACACCCACCACGTGCTGCTGCAGGAAACCCGGGCCACCGAAGAGCAGGTGGTCGAAGCACTCGCCCCTGCCCTCGCCGACGGGTGGCATCTCACGCTGAACGAGTCGACGGTCAAAGGTCACTCAGGTGTGGCGATCCTGTCGCGCTCGGCTCCGGACCGTGTTCGTAAGGGGTTCGGCAGCAACGAGTTCGACGGCACCGGCCGGTACGTCGAGGCCGACTTCGGTGATCTGACCGTGGCCAGTCTGTACCTGCCCAAGGGTGCTTCGGACGGCCCGAAGCGCGAGGAGAAGTTCCGGTTCCTCGATGAGTTCGCTGCCCATCTCGCGGCATTGTCGCGCAAACGCCGCGACGTGGTCATCGGTGGTGACTGGAACATCGCACCCACCGAGCTCGACCTGAAGAACGCGAAGGGAAACGTCAAGAACCCTGGCTTCCTGCCCGAGGAGCGGCAGTGGGTCGCCGGACTGCTCGAGGCCGGCTGGGTCGACGTCGCCCGCGAACTGGCGGGTGAGGTGCCTGGCCCGTACTCGTGGTGGAGTTGGCGCGGCAAGGCCTTCGACAACGACGCCGGCTGGCGGATCGACTACCAGCTCGCGAACAAGCGACTGGGGCAGCGGGCCACCAAGTCGTACGTCCATCGGGCCGACGCCTATGACCTCCGCTGGTCCGACCACGCCCCCGTCACGGTGGAGTACTCGTGAATCCAACCGCCGCAGAATGGAAGAATCACGCAGGTGACTGAAGCGACTACCGAGACCGGGACAACAGAGCGGCGCAGACGCGTGCTGTCGGGTATCCAGCCGACCAGCGATTCGTTCCATCTGGGCAACTACCTGGGTGCTGTCCAGCAGTGGGTCGCCCTCCAGGACGAGTTCGAGGACGCCTTCTACTTCATCCCGGACATGCACGCAATCACTGCAGCGCACGACCCCAAGGCGCTCCGCGACCGGTCGCGCCGCAGTGTTGCCCAACTGCTCGCCCTGGGCGTCGATCCGGATCGCGCGACCATTTATCTGCAGTCCCACGTGCCGCAGATCGCGCAGGTGACCTGGGTGCTGTCCTGCATCACCGGCTTCGGCGAAGCCAGCCGAATGACTCAGTTCAAGGACAAGTCGGCGAAGCAGGGTGTGGACCACGCGAGCGTGGGTCTGTTCACCTACCCGATCTTGATGGCCGCCGACATCCTCACGTTCGGGGTGGATCAGGTCCCCGTCGGCGAGGATCAGCGCCAGCACCTCGAATTGACGCGAAACCTGGCGCAACGGTTCAACTCTCGCTTCGGCAAGACGTTTGTGGTGCCGGAGGCCTACATCGTGGCCGACACGGCCAAGATCTACGACCTGCAGAATCCGACGGCCAAGATGAGCAAATCCGCCGAATCCGATTCGGGCCTGATCAACCTCCTCGACGATCCCAAACGCTCGGCCAAGAAACTGCGCTCTGCGGTGACGGACAACGGTCGCGACATCGTCTTCGACCGGGAGAACAAACCAGGGGTGAGCAACCTGCTGACCATCCAGTCGGCACTGACCGGTAAATCCGTCGACGATCTCGTCGCCGGGTACGCCGGCCAGGGTTACGGCCAGCTCAAGGTGGACACGGCAGAGGCGTTGAGCGAGTTCGTGATTCCGCTGCGCGAGCGATTCGACGAACTGATGGCCGACCGCGCCGAGATCGACCGGGTGCTGGCCGCCGGGGCCGATCGTGCCCGTGACGTCGCTTCCCGCACCGTGCAGAAGGTGTATGACAAGGTCGGATTCGCCGCTCCGGTGGCACCCGACTGAACAGACGCTCGCCAGACGCCAAGGGCTCGACGGACGAACCGAACGGGGATTCGATGTCCACTCCAGAGACAGACAAAGCGTCCGAGAAGCCTTCTTTCCTGGACAGGCAGCGCGCACAGCGGCCCTGGCTTGATCACCTGGTGGCTGCGGGCACGCGTTACCAGGACAGCAAGGGGGACTTCTTCGCTGCAGGCGCAACTTATTTCAGTGTCTTCGCGCTGTTCCCTCTGCTGATGATCGGGTTCGCCACCGCGGGTTTCGTGTTCGCGGGCAACCCCGACCTCCTGGACAAGGCGAAGGACGAGATCGCCGAGTCCGTGGACGGCAGCATGAGTCAGCAGCTGACCGATCTGATGGACCAGGCGATCGAGTCACGTACCACCATCGGGGTCGTCGGGTTGGTGGTCGCGCTGTACGCAGGACTGGGGTGGATGGCCAACCTGCGCAACGCACTGACCGTCCAGTGGGGACCCGAGCCGGAGTCCGCAGGGATGGTGAAGACCAAGCTGGCCGACCTCGGTGCGCTGGCGGGACTGTTCCTCGCGATTGTCCTGACGTTCTCCCTTTCGGCGTTGTCCAGCAGCGGACTCACACTGAAGATCCTCGAGTGGTTGAGTGCCGACGACCTGCCCGGGGTGTCGGTGGGCATCCGGGCGGCGTCGTATGTGTTGTCGATCCTTGCGTCGTGGTTGCTGTTCACCTGGGTCATCGCGAAGTTGCCCAGGGTGGCACTGCCGCTCCGGAATGCGGCCAAGGCCGGCCTGCTGACTGCCGTGGTCTTCGAGATCTTCAAATTCGTGGCCTCGTTCTACCTCAAATCGGTCCTGACGGGTCCGGCGGGGGCGACCTTCGGGCCGATCCTGGGAATCATGGTCTTCGCCTTCATCACCACACGGATCATCTTGTTCGCCACGGCGTGGGCTGCTACTGATCCGATCAATCGCAGATTCGAAGCGACGCGGGTTCCCGATCCGGTGGTCATCAGTCCTCGGGTAGACGTCCGCGATGGCTTGTCCCCGCGAGGCACCGTGGCCGCCATCGGGGCGGGAGTTGTCACCGCTCTGGGCATCTCGGCATTACGGGGACGCAAACGCTGAGAGTGTCCCGGGTTCGCCGCACCGATTGACACCACGCGGTATCGGGTACGCACACGTCATGACGAATTCGCCCAGCACACCAACCGGTAAACCACTTGCCCTCGTGACCGGCGCCTCGAGCGGAATCGGCTACGAACTCGCGGCACTGTTCGCCGCAGATGGTTACGACCTCATCATCGCTGCCGACAGCAAGAAGATCGACGCCGCCGCCGAGCGTCTCGGTGAGACCGGTGCTCACGTTCGGTCGGTCACCGCCGATCTACGGACCGAGGACGGCGTGGCGAAGGTCTACGCAGCTGTCGCAGCAGACGAACGCCCCTTGGCCGCAGCGGCTCTCAACGCAGGTGTCGGGCGGGGCGGCGCCTTCCTCGACACCCCGTTGCCCGACACCATGTCGGTCATCGACCTCAACGTGACATCGACGGTGCATCTGACCAAACTCGTCCTCGAGGACATGGTGCGTCGCAATGAGGGCAAGCTGCTGGTCACCTCGTCGATCGCTTCCACGATGCCGGGGCCGTATCAGGCGGTGTACAACGCGTCGAAGTCCTTTGTGCAGTCGTTTGTCGAAGCGCTGCAAGGAGAGTTGAGTGACAGCGCGGTCACCGTCACATCACTGATGCCGGGTCCCACGGGTACCAACTTTTTCCATCGGGCGCAGATGGACGACACGAAGATGGGGCAGGCGAAGAAGGACGACGCCGGTGAGGTAGCGCGCCAAGGTTATGAGGCGATGATGAGCGGGAAGCGCAAAGTGGTGGCGAGCTCCATCATGTCGCAGGCGATGGCGGCGGTCGACGCTGTGACGCCGGACGTCGCGAAAGCGGCAGCGCACAAGTTCTTGGCCCGGCCGGGGTCGGGACGCTGACGCGGGCCGGATGAGCTTCTCGCTCAGGCCTTGTCGCGGGTGGCCACGCCACGGCCGCTGAGTACCTTGCCCACTTCGCCGATGAGGTTGCGGCGTCGCAGTGGGGGGCTCGCCCCGTCCTCGGATTCGAGCACGGCATCCACTGATTGTTCGATGGTCTCTGTTCCGCTGAACCTGGGAGCCCAGTCGAGTTCCTGCCGTGCTCGGGTGCAATCGAGAAGGGGTACCTGGTAGGCCAACTCGATCCAGCCCCGGTCCACCGGTTGCACGTGCAGCCGCCACGACAGGCAACCGCGCCGGCGACCACCGGCTTCGGAACGTGAACCAGACGGGCGCCCAGCGCTGTGGCGATGTCGGCCGCGGTCACCGGCGGATCGGCGGCGAGGTTGAAGGCGCCGCCAGCGCGTCGATCGATGATGGTGCCGATCGCCACGGCAACGTCGCGGGCATGGACCGCGGGGATGGTCAACGAGCGATCCAGGGGCACTATCGGGAGCATCTTGAGCAGACCAGCGGGGAAGTAACCGGGGAGGGCGTAACGGAGCAGTTCGGCGCCGATTCCTCCTTGGCCGATGAAGCCGGGTCGAAGTCTGGCAACGGGCGGCGTGTTCGGATGCGTCTGCTCCCACTCGTCGATCGACCGTTCCGCGTCGACCTTGCCGATGCTGTAGACCGACTCCTTGACGCCTGATCGCGACCACGATTCATCGACAGCGCGATGATCGTCGACGCCGCTGTACACCGCGCCCGACGACATGTGCACCAGGTGGCCGATGCCGGCGGCCGCGGAGGCGGCGAGCACATTGCCGGTGCCTTGCACTCCGGTCGCACGCAATTGGCCCACTCGATGCGACGGCTGGAATTGCCACGCCAGGTGGACAACAACATCGACCCCTTCGAACGCCGCAGTCAGTTGCCGGACCGCATCCCGGCCACCGACGTCTATCGCGAGCCATCGGGCGCTGTCATACGGCGGCACCGACCGGGGAATCCGTCGCGCGATCCCGATCAGGTCATGTCCGGACCCGGCAAGCTCGGACAGGAGTGCCGTGCCCAGGTTGCCGCTGGCTCCGGTGATGGCGATGCGCATGCCGCAGCATTACCCCGCGCGTTCTGATCGCAACCGGGCCGAGGTGTCAGCGCCGCTTGTTCACCCGTGCCCCGGCGTAGACCAGCCCGATGACAACCAGTGCTCCGACAAGCCCGATGGTGATCCGGGCCGTCCATGACGACCGGCCCGAATCCTGCACGGATGGGGACCTGGCCACGTCTTCGTCGGTGCCACCGGAGTACTCCACCGAACTCGGCGATGCGGGATCGTCGGTGAGTGAGCCGACGAACAGATCCGGTGACTGAGCGAACCCATAATCGAGCATCGCCTCGGCCTGTCGCCAGAACGATCCATAGGAGTCGTTGAGGCCGTACATCTGGACGACGAGGATGGTGCGTCCGTCCCGCTCCGCCGCGCCCACGAAGGTCTTTCGGGCATCGTCGGTGTAGCCCGTCTTGCCTGCCACGGTGCCGGGATAGTCGTACAGCAGCTGGTTCATGTTGTAGAGGTCGATCCCGGGATCCCCGGCAGGAGTCGACTGTGTGGTGGTCTCGGTGACCGCGCCGTCGACGCCCTGGTCGGTGGGGGTGGGCGTCGGCATCCCTGGGTAGCCGGGAAACCTCATCTGCGTCTGCTGCGAGATCTCCACGAAGTCGTCGTTCTTCAGGGCCTCGGCGAAGATGAGCGCCTCGTCGTACGGGGAGCTGCTCATCCCGGGACCGTCCAGACCGGAGGCCGACGCCGCGCGTGTGTCCAGGGCGCCCAGCTCGCGGGCTTTCTCGTTCATCCTGTCGACTGTCTCCTCGGGGCCGCCGAGAGCGCGGGCCAGGGCGTTGGCGCAGTCGTTGCCGGACACCATCATCAGACCTGCCAGGAGTTCACGCACCGTGTAGACGCCACCCGGCCCGACACCGGCAGCATCGCCCTCCACCTCGTCGTCCTCCTGCGTTCCGGTGACCGTGTCGTCGAGATCCAACTCGTCGAGGACCACCAGGATCAGCAGGACCTTGATGGTGCTGGCGGGACGGTACCGACCGTGAGGGTCTTTGGCCGCCAGTACCTTGCCTGCGGTCAGATCGGCGATCAGCCAACCTGCGGCGGTGAGTCCGGCGGGTGGGGGAGCCGCATTCGGTGCTGTGACCACGCCACATCCACCGAGTGCTTCACCACCGACCGGTGGGCTGGGCACGGGCAGAGGTGCAGGTGAGGATGAGCCCGGCGGAACCACCTCGGATTCGTCGACAGGAGGAATCGGCAGCGTCCTGTACGGGCAGCTGTCGGTGATGGTCTCGGGTGCCGGCGCACCTGCGGTCGGTGTGCCCTGGATCGGCGCAGCGGTCACCTCGCGGCGCCGAGCGAGAGAGACGTCAGCATCACCACGGTCGCCAGGGCTGCGGCACGCGTCATCGGTCGGATCATCGCCTGCAGGGTACCCGGGTCCGCAGACCGGGTGTGCTGCCTGTCGACAGTGTCCGTATTCAACCGACCCGGTGGTTTGCGAGCGGTAATGGTCGTCGAAATGTCGTTTATCCGAGTACGATTCGCTGAGTGACCCCCGCCGAGAGCACCGTCCCCGGGACGCGCCTGCCCGGCCGGCTGTGTCTGGCGGCGATTGCCGTTGTCCTCGCAGTGGTCATCGGGACGGCCGGGTGCGGATCGTCCGAACCAGAACAGAGTTCGTCCGTCGAGCAGTCGAGGGTGACCGCAACTGCCCGCGGAATGACCTTGGACGGAAAACCGTGGTGGCCCATCGGTTTCGCCGCCTATCAACTGGGTACCGATTGGCAACTCAACGAAGGTTGTGGCGCTCAGGTCGATCTGAACAAGTATTTCGCCTCGCTGCCCCCGAACGCGGTCACCCGGTTCAATCTCTTCTCGTCGTTCGCCAGGGACAAGGACACCGGTGAGATCGACTTCGGACGCCTGGACAAGATCTTCCAGGAGGCTGCCGACCACGACCAGATGCTCGTCGCGGTGCTCTCGGCGGGTGAGGGTGTCTGTGAGGACTTCGAATTCAAGGATCACTCGTGGTTCGCCGACCGCTGGGACGATCCCGCGACAGACGATTCGCTGATGGCATATGCGTCCTGGCTGGATGCGGCGGTGGCCCGATGGGGGAACTCTCGCGCGCTCGCCGGGTGGGAATTGGTCGGGGAGGCCGAGCCGAGCAATTGCAACGACAGTCGGTGTTCGTGGCAGAACCGGCTCTGTCCGCCTCGTTCGGCCGAAGTGCTCCGGAAGTTCTTCGATGTCGCCGGTGCCCGGCTGCGTGCACTCGACCCGGACACGCCCATCTGGGCCGGGCTCGCAGGCGGCGGTCAGTGTGGTTCGCGCGGCGACGAGTACCAGTATGTCGCTGCATCGCCGGGGATCGACGTACTCGATTATCACGACTACGGACCGCGGGGTGAGCCGCTGCCGGGAACGGCGACCGACGGACTGCAGCGACGGATCCAACAGGCCGGTCTGGTCGGCAAACCGCTGGTGGTTGCCGAGATGGGCCAGATGGCGGGGTCGTGTGGGCCGTTGCAGGGCCGGGCGGACGACCTGACGCGGAAGATCACCGCCCAACGGGCAGCGGGCACCGCCGGTGCGTTGTTCTGGGCGTTTGTGCCCGACCCCCGGCTCGGCGAGTGCACGCTCGACATCGGCCCCGGGGACCCCATCTTTGCCGTGATCCGGGCGTGAGTCCCTAGAGCGTCGGAGCGTCCTCAACCCGGTAGACCCGCCAATCGGGCTGATCCTCACCGTCATTGGGTACCTCGAGCTCCAGAGTCGCGATGTCGGCGCCGGTTTCGTACAGCGTCGGATACCGCAGGTTCACCGCGTCGGACTCGCCGCGACCGGTGTTGGGCACCGACAACAGGTATCGGACCTGATTTCTGCTGGGATCGTTCAGGTAGGCGGTGAAATCCAGATCAGAGGGGACCACAAAAGTCTTGGGCTTTCGAGATGCGGCGACAACAGCGAATCCGTAGACGGTGTCGGTCAGCACCGAGCCCTCGGGCAGGTCGAGGCTGTCGAGATACTTCGCCAGCTCCCGTTCGGTGGAAAACGTTGACGCAATGCGGTGTTCGGTTGCCTTGCGTTCGGTGACGTTGTCCGGGTCCGGGTCGAGTACCGCACCCAGCGCATACTCCTGCGGGGCATATTTGGGTTTACTCATGCCGTACGCCGAGGCGGGTACGGTGATCGCCACCAAGGCAATGGCCACTGCGAGTCCAGGCCACGTGCGGGCAGTTCCCACCCGGTGGCGAGCGGGCGAACGGCGGGCCTCCGGTGGTTGCGGTGCGTATTTGCCCCGCCGTTTTGTGATCGTGCACGCCCGCGCAGGGACCAGGAGGATGGCGAGCGTGGCGGCCAACGGGATCGCGACGATGTAGAACCGCAGGAAACCAAAGGTCGATCCACTGGCATAGCTGTACCCCTGGAAGCCCAGAACGCTACCGAACAACACGATCGGCACCAGCAGCGGAGCCCAGTCGCCACGCCACCATCCGGCGATTCCGGCAGCGAGGGCCAGCGGGATCAGCGTCGGTGCCAGGAGCACAGTGGACACCACCGCGAACTCGACACCGGGCACGAAATCGGTTCCACCGCCTTCGGACTGCTGGAGAATTGCCGAGTTGCCGTACTGAGAACTGAACTGGGCAAACGCCTGGCCCGTGATGAGCCAGCTGCTCGCAGCCCAGCCGATGAAGGCGAAAAAGCCCGGTGCGGCGACCAATCCGCCGTCCAGCAGGGCTCGTCGCCATCGCAGGCGCGGCGAGGCGCGGATGGCCGTGGTCGCTGCGACGAGCAGCGAGGCACAGGCGATGGCGGCGACGGCGTCATAACGGGTGAGGTAACCCAGACCCAGCGAGATGCCGGCAGCCGCGAGGTGGTGTACGTCGTCGTCTGTGGTCCAGGCGATCAGCCGGCGCACCGCCCAGCACACGAAGAACACAAATGGCGCCTCGCTCATACCGTTCGACCCGTAGAAGACGATCATGGGGTTGAACGCGAACAGTGCGGTGACGATCAAGGCGAACGACCGCGGCAGTCCACGGTCCGCGGCAGTTGCGAAGATCTGTACCGCGGCACCGGACATGAAGGCCGCCGACATGAGCACCCCGGAAAAGGCTCGTTCGGTCAACGGTGCCCACAGTGGGCTGAATGCCACTGCGGGCAACTGGATCAGCGAGGTCAGAGGTGTGAAGACGAAACCGATGGCCGCGACGTGCGGATCGCGACTGAACAGAACGGTTTGTGCCGCAGACACCCGGGACAGCGAGTCGCCGATGATGAATCCTTCACGCACGCACAGTACGTAGCCGACCACCACGTAGACGGCGAGACTCACGAAGTAGATGGTCCGGCCGAGTCCGCGATCAGACATTGCCGCCCGCCGCATCCAGGGGAACCTGGTTCGGTCCGTTCTTCGGCGCGACTGTCGCCGCATCTGTTTGTCCGACACCGGAGTCGCTGTCCGGCTTCGCGGACAACCCATGGAAGGTCTTCTCCCAGTACGAGGGATTGCGGATCAGCTGGTAACACCCTTTTGCCGAGGCCACACTCATCATCACCCAGTAGAGCGGCACGGTCAGGGCAGGTAACAGCAGATCGGGACGATCGTCTTCGCGCAGCGCGATCAGGTTCATGTAGATGGTGGCGCCGTTGCCGAAGATCAGCGACACCAGCGCGGGGAAATAGATGTACCAGGGGAAGACTTCGCCGATGACCGCGGGCTGGCCGAGAAACCACGAGACGGTGATCAACCAGAAGACGAGATTGAGGCAGGCGATGACGGGTGTGCCGGCCAACAGCAAGGTGAACCGGATGAAACTCACGGTACCGATCGCCCGCCACAGGCCTACCGGTCGTCGGACATGCACCAGCCAGGTCTGCAGATAGCCCTTGTACCACCGTGATCGCTGGCGGACCCAGTTGATGGGATCGCTGTTGGCCTCTTCCAGAGTCACCGAATCGATGACGGCGGTGCGGTAGCCGGTCTCGGCGATGCGGACACCGAGGTCGGCGTCTTCGGTGACGTTGAACGGGTCCCACGCACCGATCTCACGGAGTACCGAGCGCCGGAGATGATTGGACGTGCCGCCCAACGGGATCGGGGCCTTGCTGCGCATCAGGCCCGGCAACAGGTATCCGAACCACAGTCCGTACTCGGCGGTGAACCACCCGGTGAGCATGTTCTGCCTGCCGTTGTGGAACGCGAGTTTGGCCTGGACGCACGCCACCGAATCATCTTCTGAGGCAAAGGCTGCCACCACGCGCCGGAGCTGAAGGGGATCGGGCAGGTCCTCGGCGTCATAGATGGTGACGATCTCACCGGTTGCCAGGTGCAGACCGTAGTTGCAGGCCTTCGGTTTGGTTCGGGGGTCGGCCGCCGGGACCAGCACGATGGTGATCATCTCGACGTCCTGACACCCCTCGGCCGCCGAGATCGTGACGTCGTCATCGGCCTCGAGCAACAACAGGACCTGCAACTTGTCCGACGGGTACTCGAGCGCGGCCATCGCGCCGATGAGATCGGCAACCACCTCTGGTTCGTTGTAGGCGGGTACCAGGATGGTGTACAGCGGGAGGTCGGCGTCGGGGATGGCCCGTGCCCGTTCGTCGCTGATGTTGATCGGGCCCGATGCCAGCCCGCGCCGGAACAGCAGCAGCCTGTCGATCATCGACCAGACGTAACCGAGGGTGCAGACACCGATCAGGGCAGTTGCTGTCGGAATGGGTTGCCAGACGGCGAACCCGACAACCACCACGAGGAGCCCGATCAGGAAGTTCTTCTGCCATCCCAGAACTGCGATCGACGCCGATCTGAGCGGATCGGCCTCACGGAGCCCCTCGATGGCATCGTGCAACGCCGCGGCCTTGAACTCCTCGCTCAGTTCACCGGGAACCGAGGGCCCCGTGGGGTGCTCCGGTGGCCCCGTCATGCGGGTACCTGCTTCTTGAGCGGCGCGAGCTGCGCCTCGACCAGGTCTCTACCGAACTCGGTGAGCAGCCCCTCGTCCTTGAACACAGGGTCGTTGTTGGTCACCACGGAATTGCCGCGGAGCAGCACGGTGAAGACCGTGTTGAGGTTGCTGACCAGTGCGTTGGCGGGCTCGGGAAATGGCGCATTCGCCTCGTGGTTGTCGACGGTGAGTACGGTCACCCGCTGTGCGGCGCCGCCGTTTTCCCAGGTCCAGGTGAGCTTGGTCCAGGTGACGAGCAGCTTGTCGTCGACCACCGCGTACATCCGCCCGATGATCCCGTTACCGAGGTTGACCTCACGTCCTGCACTGGAGCGGGTCTGCGACATGTCGTAGAGGACGTTGTCGGGGTAGATGGTGAACGAGATCGGCCGCCGGCTGGTGACGCTGTCGACCACCACCTCCCGCGGGCGGGACAGCTTGTCCCACTCGAAGTTCCCCTCTTCTGCGAGCATTCGCTGCCTGATCAGGACCGAGTTGGTGCCGAAGAACCTCTTGACCCACCGATATTCGACGGTGCTCGTCGTCTGCCATTGCGGAGGGGAGATGAGCGGCGTACGGAACGGAAGGCCGTCCACCTGGCGTACCGGGGGAAGGCTGGGAACGGGAAGCGTGATCAGGGCCAGAAGGATCGCGATGACCGCGACCACCGGCACCGATCGCCACACCTCGCCGGCGGTCAACGGGTTGATCGACCGTTCGAGTGGACGTTTCTTCTCTCCCCGGCGTGAGTAGAAGTAGAGACCGAGGCTGACCACCACCGTTGCGGTCAGTGTGGGGGTCTGCTGGTACACCATCACCGGCGCATTGGGATAGAACTCGATGAGTACCAGCAGGATTGCCCCACCGACCGCAAACGTCAACGCCGCGCCGGTCACCGCGCGTTGCCAGGTGCGTCCGACGGCGATGGCGGTCGCGAACGCAGCGAGTCCGAGGGCGACCAGCCCGGCGATCTGACGGCCGCCGCCAAGAGTGATCACCATGATCCGGTAGGGCAGCGGGAACATCATGAGCAGGAGGAGCCATACCCACGCGAATCGGGTGACCGGCCGAAGACCGAACAGCATGATGCTGGCGCTGATGAGGAAGATCCACATCGCGAGCAGATCGAGATGGAGAAGGCTGAAGTCGTCCGAGTATCGGCGCAGCAGAACGCCTTTGATGAGCAGTGCCAGTACCAGCCCCATGAACCCGACGATCACGTCCGTCTGCCGGTCGTGAATCGGCAACTCGCCGGTACGGCGCCGGGCCACGCCCTGCGCCGCCAGCAACGCCAGCCACGGCACCGAGAAGACGTAGCCGATCAAACTACCCGAGTAGGCCTCTTCGGAGATGTTGCGCCACGTCGAGTAGAAGGCGATGAACGTTGCGGCGAGAATGATGGCCCATCGCAACGCGATTCGCGATGCGGGGTGCCACCGCGAGAAGATCGATCCGGACGACGCCGCCACAGATCAGCTTCCCGGTTCGCGCCGGCGACTGCGGATCACGACGATGGCGACAACTATCGCGATCGCCACGAGAACACCCGCCCCGATCCATCGGATCAGTGAACGGTTGTCTTCGGTGTCGGAGGTGTTCGACGTGGAGCCGATGTCGACGGTCAGCGCAACGGGGTCGCGGTCGGGAACCGCCACAAGGGCGTTGCCGTTGAGTCGGACCCAGCGATCCCGATCTGCACCCAGCCATCCCAGCAACGCGTCGAGCTGGCCGGGGGCACCGGTCGAGGTGGCCACCAGGACTGTCCGCTCACCGTCGACGACGGTCTGCAACGAGCCGAAGTTCACCGCCGGGTCGAGTGTCAGTGTCGTCTCGTCGCCGTTTCCGTCGACCCCGGCGAAATCTATGGGGTTGTTGCCGGACTTGCTGACCGGCAGGTCGATGGTGGGATCGTCCCAGTTGTCGGCGGCGATCAGGATGGCCGGGAGCTTCGAGGCTGTCGCGGTCTCGAGCGGCACCACACTTGTTCCCAGCGGTACCGCGCTGAGTCGCTGAACACCCTCGATGATGGACACGGCACGGGCGGTGTCGGCGAAAGACCCGACTGTCAGACCGATTTGGAGTTCGGGCATCAACGTCTGCGGCACCGACTGGAACCCAGGCGGCACCGGCGGTGTGGCCGGACTGCTCTGAACCGGGCTGTCGCCACTGATGTCGAGCGTGATTGGGCTGGCCTCACCACATGCCCCGGTGTCACCGGCGGCGTCCACGGCCACGTTGAGGTCGGTGAAACGCTGGAGTAGCCGGTCGGGGATGGTGATCATCTTGTCGATGGTCCCGCTGGGCTCGGTGGCCCATCGGGTGACGACCTCATCACCGACCGAGACCACCACCTGGCCGCCATAGTTCGGCGGAAGCGGCGTGTACGACCCCTTGAGGTTGACCTTGATGTCGCCGGTGGGCCGGCCGAGGCGTGTCTGATCGAGGCCGATCGAGACCTCGGGATCGGTGAGGGCGGTGGCGCTGGCACCCGGGTCACCCAGGTCACGCAGCGTGGTCGCATCGGGCGGCAGTTGCGGGCTCGCGCGCAACGGCCCGGCGACTGCCTTCGAACTGACCGCCAGCCGCGACATGTCGCTGGTCAACAACCGCGTCTGATTGGTCAGGTCTGTGGCCGGACCACTGAGCAACAGCGCCGGCACTCCCACGGTTCCGAGGAGGGTCACCGCGCTGTCGGGGCGTTCGATGACGGCAACCTGCCTCTCGAACGCCGTGGATGGTGTGGTGAGCGCGGACTGACCTTCCGGAAGTGTCTCCATCACGACGTCGATGGGTTGCTCGCCGTAATAGCCGACCACAGCAGATGCCAGCGCGACGGCCGCGTTGGATTCTGCCTGCGTCGGTGTTGCGGGGGTCGCGATGGTCAGTCGCTGGAGGATCGGTGGCAGGAAGTCCGCGACGACGGTGGGCGCGATCTCGGTTCCGGAGAAGACCACCGACGGCGTGAGAAGCATGAGCTGATCGGTCTCGTCGAAGACACAGAAACCTGCCGGTGGCACAACAAAACTGCGAATGGTGACGATGACTGCGTTGTCGATGACCTCGGCGCCGCGCAACCCGATCGTGACCGGCGTCCGGTCGGCTGACGGCACGTCGATGGATGACAGTGTCTCGCCGTCTTGGACGACGGTCAGGGTGGCGCCCTGCGCATTCGGCGGCAGCTGAACTGTGGCTCGGATATCTGTCGGCGTCAGCCCTTCGGGCACAGGAATTGTCACCGTTGTCGAACCCTGCTGGCCGGGAAAGGCGAGATCTTCTCCTGCGCCCAGTGAATCGAGGCTCAGGGTGGGAGCGGCCGACACGATGCCGCCGTCGCCTGGCGCCGCGCCGGCGTGTGGCGCGGCAATAATGGCTGGGGCCGCTGCAAATATCGCCGTGGTGATCGCGGCGAACAGGCGAAGTAATCGAGAGTGTGCCGTTGTCATCACGGCAATACTAAGCAGTAATCACTATCTGGCCCCGGACGAACGCGCTTTTTCTTTTACCGTGCCCGAAAATGCCCAGGTGACGTGCGAAGACCGGCGCCTTTCGGCGCGCCCAGGATTAATTCGCCGGAAGATCTGCGTACCCGCGAATACTCGCGTTGCTGGCCGGTTCCCAGCCGATCAGCGGGCTGGGGGTTTCGACAACGGAGTAATCCGAGGCATCACCGGTGATGATCGTCGACCGATCGCGGTGCACGCCCACCGGGATGTCCCCGGCAAGGGTGACCCGGTTGACCCGACGGTATTGATCACCGAAGTCAGCGACGCCGTAATGCTGGGTGGATCGATTGTCCCAGATGGCAACATCGCCTTCATTCCAATTCCACCGGAATGTATTGTCGGGCCGTTCGATTCTGGCCTGAAAGAGCCTGAGTAGGTCTGCTGTTTCCGAGGTTTTGAAGCCGGTGAATGACTGGACGAAGTGCCCGAGAGTGAGTGCGCGCTCCCCGGTCTCGGGATGAACGCGAACCACAGGGTGCTCTGTTCGGTAGATGGTCTTCCCGAACTCTGCTCGGTACTCGGGATCGGAACTGTCGCCGACCGTGAGGTGTTCGGCGTAGTCGTAGTCGTTCGAGTGCACAGCCCGCAACCGGTCGGCAAGTGCGCGCAACGGAACGGGGAGTGCAGCGTAGGCGGCGACGGTCGATGCCCACATCGTCGCGCCGCCGTAGCTCGGTCGATGGATGGAACGCAGGACCGAGATCTTCGGGATTCGGTCGACGAATGTCACATCGGTGTGCCAGGAGTTCGCGGCCCCTTCGAGCGGCAGAAGGTCCTCACCGCGGGACAGCACGGTGGGGTGCGCCTTGGTGGGGCTGCCCAGGACGGATGCGAATGCGTACTGCGCGTCGTCGTCGAGGTGGTGCTGGCCGGTGAAGATCACGGCCTTGTGAGTGGCGATCACCGAGCGGATGGCCTCGACGGTGGCCGCATCGAGGTCTGCCGACAACCGCACGCCGTCAACCCGCGCGCCGAGGTGCTCGCCGAGTTTGGTCACCGACAGGGCAGTGCGCGGGACCGCGATGGAACTGACGGTGGTGGAACGCGATTCGGCGATGGCAGTCATATCGTCGAGTCTGTCCGAGCATGCCGCCGCGGGACAGGGTTCGGCTCAGGCTGAGTGAAAGTCGGGGCTCGGCGACCGCCGCCGAAGCCTGGTCCGGGAGGGGTCACCGGACCAGGCCTCGGCGCAGGTCAGATCTTGCTGTACGCCTCGGTCAGAACCGAACGCAGGATCTGCTCGATCTCGTCGAATTCGGCCTGTCCGCAGATCAGCGGTGGCGCGAGTTGGACAACCGGGTCGCCGCGATCGTCGGCCCGGCAGTAGAGGCCCGCGTCGAACAGTGCCGTGGAGAGGAAGCCGCGCAGGACACGTTCGGACTCGTCGGGAGTGAACGTTTCCTTGGTCGTCTTGTCCTTGACCAATTCGATCCCGTAGAAGTAGCCCTCGCCACGTACATCCCCGACGATGGGCAGATCGTTCAGCCGTTCCAGGGTCGAGCGGAACGCCGGCGCGAGGTCCCGCACCCTGTCGTTGAGGCCTTCGCGCTCGAAGATGTCGAGGTTCGCCAACGCAACGGCCGCCGAAACCGGATGTCCGCCAAAGGTGTATCCGTGAGCGAACGAGGTCGAGTTGTCGTTGAAGGGTTCGAACAACCGATCCGAGGCGATCATCGCGCCGATCGGGGAGTAGCCCGACGTCATCCCCTTGGCGCACGTGATCATGTCGGGGATGTAGTCGAAGTCGCTGCAGGCGAACATGGAACCGATCCGCCCGAAGGCACAGATCACCTCGTCCGACACCAGCAGAACGTCGTACTCGTCGCAGATCTCGCGGACCCGCTGGAAATAGCCGGGTGGGGCGGAAAACAGCCGCCGGCGTTCTGTACCGGCTCCAGGAAGACCGCCGCGACGGTGTCGGGGCCCTCGAACTCGATGGCTTCGGCGATCCGGTCGGCCGCCCACCTGCCGAACGCCTTCGGGTCGTCGCCGTGCTCGGTCGCGCGGTAGATGTTGGTGTTGGGCACGCGGAACGCACCGGGTGTCAAAGGCTCGAAGGCCTCTTTGAGTGCCGGGATGCCGGTGATCGCGAGCGCTCCCTGCGGTGTGCCGTGGTAGGCGATCGCCCGCGAGATCACCTTGTGTTTTCCGGGTTTGCCTTTGAGCTTGAAGTACTGCTTGGCCAGCTTCCATGCACTTTCGACAGCCTCGCCGCCGCCGGTGGTGAAGAACACCCGGTTCAGGTCGCCGGGGGCGTATCCCGCGAGGCGCTCGGCCAGTTCGATCGCTGGTGGCGTGGCGTACGACCACAAGGGGAAGAAGGCCAGTTCCTTTGCCTGTCTTGCGGCGGCGTCGGCGAGCTCGTCACGTCCGTGCCCGGCCTGCACCACGAACAGGCCCGAGAGGCCGTCGAGATAGCTTTGCCCGCGATCATCGAAGATCCGTGCCCCTTCGCCGCGGGTGATCACGGGAGGGATGGTCTGGTCGCCGTGCCGGGAGAAATGTCCCCACAGGTGGCGGGCCGAGCGGGTGCCCAGGCTTGTTGTCTCGGTGTCGAGAGCGGTCATCGCGTACCCCAATTGTATTGTTGTTTCACCAATTTCAGGTAGACCAGGGTCTCGGTCCCGGTCACACCAGGCTGCGATCGGACCTTCTTGTTCAGCACGTCCAGCAGATGCTCGTCGTCCTCGCACACCACTTCGATGACGATGTCGAAAGAGCCGGCCGTGAGCACGACGTAATCGATCTCCTCGATGGTTGCCAGTGCATCAGCCAACTCGGCAGTGTCTCCGGTGCAACGGATCCCGATCATCGCCTGGCGGGCGAACCCCACCTGCATGGGATCGGTGACCGCCACGATCTGCAATACCCCGGCATCGCTGAGTCGCTGAACCCGGTTGCGCACCGCAGCCTCCGACAGTCCCACCGCCTTGCCGACCGAGGCATAGGAACGTCGGCCATCGGCCTGCAGCTCCTCGATGATCTGCTTGGAGATGTCGTCTAGGGCTATCGGTTGCTGATCGGTCATGGTCCCGATTCTTCTCGATGCGCATCCTGGTTCGATCTTCGCATTGCCATGGTTACGGATTTCGTAGCGGACTGCAACAACAACGGGCGAATTGGTCGTTCAAAAGGCAATACGGTCGCGGAATTCGCAATCGGTCAGTAAGGTGGCAGGCACCGCTGACCAATCGACCACGCATGTGCGAGGACCTTCATGACCAAGACATCGTCGTTTGCCGCCGGCTGGGTGGGTGGTGCCGAGCTCGTCGGCGCAGGGCCCACGCACGACGTCATCGATCCGGCCACCGGTAAGGCTGTCGCCCGCACGTCCCTCGCCTCGGCGCAGGACGTGGACACCGCGGTGGACGTCGCACGAGATGCGCTGCGGGACTGGGCGTCCGCGACACCGGCGCATCGTGGTGCGGTGCTGGCCGAGCTCGCATCCGCCATGTCGGCCGCCGGCGACGCCCTCGCGGCCGAAGAGGTCAGTCACACCGGAAAGCCCATTCGGCTCGCCACCGAGTTCGACGTGCCCGGATGTGTCGACAACACCACCTTCTTTGCGGGTCTGGCCCGCAACCTGGAAGGGAAGGCGACGGCGGAGTACTCCGGTGAGCACACCTCATCCATCCGGCGCGAACCCGTCGGTGTGGTCGGGTCCATCACGCCGTGGAACTATCCGTTGCAGATGGCGGTCTGGAAAGTCATGCCTGCATTGGCCGCCGGATGCACCGTGGTCCTCAAGCCCGCCGAACTCACGCCCCTGACCACGTTGACGTTGGCCCGTCTGGCCTCGGAGGCCGGACTGCCCGACGGGGTGTTCAACGTGTTGACCGGTACCGGCGCGGAGGTGGGTGCCGCCATCGCCGGACATGCCGGCGTCGACGTGGTCACCTTCACCGGATCGACCGGGGTCGGCCGTCAGGTGATGGCTCAGGCAGCGGTTCACGGCACCCGGGTGCAGTTGGAACTCGGGGGCAAGGCACCACTGGTGGTGTTCGACGACGCCGACCTCGAGGCAGCCATCCACGGCGCGGTCGCCGGGGCGTTGATCAACTCCGGCCAGGACTGCACCGCCGCCACGCGAGCCATCGTGGCTCGACCCCTGTACGACGACTTCGTGGCCGGTGTGGCCGAGTTGATGTCGGCCGTGAGGATGGGTGATCCCACCGATCCGGCGACCGATATGGGCCCACTCATCTCGGCTGCCCATCGCGACAAGGTGTCGGCGATGGTGGATCGCGCCCGCGACGGTGGCATCAGGGTGGTCACCGGCGGCACCGTTCCAGAGGGCCCAGGGGCCTTCTATCCGCCGACCCTGCTCGCCGACGTACCCGAGGATGCCAAGGTGTACCGAGACGAGGTCTTCGGACCCGTACTGACCGTCAGCGCTTTCGACGACGATGACGATGCACTGCGCCGCGCCAACGACACCGTGTACGGATTGGCCGCATCGGCATGGACCCGTGATCTGTACCGCGCTCAGCGTGCCTCCCGCGAGATCCGGGCCGGGTGCGTCTGGATCAACGACCACATTCCGATCATCAGCGAGATGCCGCACGGCGGAGTCGGTGCGTCCGGATTCGGCAAGGACATGTCCACCTACTCGCTGGACGAGTACCTCACCATCAAACACGTGATGAGCGACATCACAGGAGTATCGCAAAAGCCATGGCACCGAACAGTTTTCACCCTGCCGCAGTAGAGAAGTCCGCGGCGTGGGCATCCTCGCCCACCGCCCGCGGAACGGCCGTGGTCGCCGAGGCGGCGCCGGCGCCCTTCTGGCTCGACCGGCCCGAACGCCCGATTGCCCGGGGGCGGCTGACAGGATCGGCCACTGCAGACCTGGTGATCGTCGGCGGTGGGTTCACCGGTCTGTGGGCAGCGGTGCAGGCGGCCGAGGCAGATCCTGCGCGGTCGGTCATCCTGCTCGAGGGCGCGCGGATCGCCGAAGGAGCGTCTGGACGCAACGGCGGGTTCTGTTCGGCCAGTCTGACCCACGGCCTGGTGAACGGACTGGACCGCTACGCCGATGAGTTGCCCGAGCTGCTCCGAATGGGTGTGGAGACACTCGATGAGATCGAGGCGGCGATGCGGCGCCTTGGCATCGACGCCGACGCAGAGCGCAACGGTGAGCTCGACATCGCCAATTTCCAGTGGCAGGTGGACGACCTGAAAGAGGTTGCGCGCCAGGGTCGATTCCTCGACCAGCCGTTGCGGTTCCTCGATGCCGACGAGCTCGCCCGCCACATATCGAGCCCGATGGCGCACGGGGCGGTGTACGACCCCGACGTGATCCTGATCGATCCTGCGCGCCTCGCCTGGGGTCTGGCCGCGGCAGCCGAACGCCTCGGTGTCCGCGTGTACGAACACAGCGAGGTCACCGATCTCCGTTCGGTGGGTGATCGTGTGCACCTGCAGACGGGCTACGGCACGGTTGATGCCGCCAAGGTGATACTGGCGACAGCAGCATCAAAACCGCTGCGCCGCAAGCTCGGTCATCTGATGGTGCCGGTGTGGGACTACGCGATCATGACCGAACCGCTCACCGATGCGCAGCTCGCGGCCATCGGCTGGACGGGCCGTCAGGGACTTGCCGACTCGGGCAACCGTTTCCACTATTTCCGGCTCACCGCCGACAACCGCATCCTGTTCGGCGGCTGGGATGCGATCTACCACTACGGTTCGGACACCGATCCCCGGCATGCCCAGCGCCCGGCGGAATTCGCCCTGTTGGCCGAACATCTGTTGCAGGTGTTCCCGCAGCTGGAAGGGATCAAGGCCAGCCACGCCTGGGGAGGTGTGATCGACACCTGCTCGCGGTTCAGCAACTTCTGGGATGTGAGCATGGGCGGCAAGGTGGTATCCGTACTCGGTTTCACCGGGCTCGGTGTCGGGGCCTCACACTTCGGGGCGCGCACCGCGCTAGACCTCGTCGACGGCAAGGACACCGAACGAACCCGGCTGAAGATGGTGAAGAAAAAGCCGCTGCCCTTCCCGCCGGAGCCGCTGCGGTGGTTCGGGGTCACCGTCACCCGCCATGAGTTCGCGCGTGCCGACCGCAATCAGGGCCGGCGGGGCCTGTGGCTCAAGACCATGGATGCGCTGGGCCTCGGCTTCGACTCCTGACCCGCCCTGCCAGCCCGAAGATGTGCCCTTTTGGCGAACAAAACAGCAGGTCGCGCCCGCCGAAACAGCACATCTTTGGGGATGGTCAGGGCGTGAAATCCTTGGGTACGACGATGATCGGCGCATCGGTGTTCCTCAGGATGCGGGCCGACATGGAACCCAGGAAAGCCCGGCGTGGGGGAGCGAGCCGTCCTGATCCGATCACCACGACATCTCCCGGTCCCCAGCGCAATTCATCGAGCGCTTCCTCGACCGTGTCGCCGTCGGCGACAAGCGATTCGATGCCGACGGCTCCACCACAACTTTCTTCGGCGAGCCTGAGGTTGGCCTGCGCCGCGGCGACGTGGCGGGCGCGAACCTCGGATGAGCCGTCGTCGGTACCGGCGTAGCCGTCGTGGGAGACCAGCGACAGGAGGCGGAGATTCAATCCGCCTTCCCGCGCGAGGCCGAGGGCAAACGGGAGTGGATTGTCTTTCGATTCGGCAGTCGGCACGGCCACCGTCAGCGTGTCGATGGTGGGGATGTCGACGCGGCTGTATCCGCGGGGCGCCAGGGCGACCGGTACAGGTGAGGCGTGGGTCAGAGCCGACGAGATGGTTCCGAGGGTGTGTTTGCCCAGGATGCCGTCGCTCGTGCCGCCCACCACGATCATCGCTGCCTTGGTCTCGAGAGCGAACTCGATGAGACATTGGGGGAACGATTCGGCGACCGGGGTGTGCGTCTTCACATCAATGCCGTCTGGGATGTCCTCGACCACCTCGTCGAGCCACTGCTGTGCTTTCCGGACCAGTGCCTCTTGGTAGCTTGTCCGACCCGGTGAACCATCCGGCTCGGTTTCACGCACCACGCATACGAGGTCGATCGCAGCCCCGGTGGCACGAGCGATGGCGATGGCGAGGTTCACCCCGTCATCGCCGGTGTCGGTGTAGAGGTAACCCACTGTCAATCTCATGAGTGTGAACCGGCTTTCGTTACAGGCGTTGTGGTCAGGGTGTGAGCGGGCACTGCGGGTGCGGACGGCTGTCCGACCTCAGTACACATCAGGGACCTTGACTTCGGTGCGGGCATTGAGGGTCTTGCCCTTCCAGAAGTCCTTCGGCCCGAAGGCGAAGCACAGCAACATCAGTGGGATGCCGAGCACCAACATGCCCACACCCATCACGAACACGCCGCCGACGCCGCCGACGGAGGTGTACCCGTAGTCGATCGAGTACATGTCGATTGCGCTCTTGATGAAGGCCCACGTCATCGCAAGGGCACCCAGAAGCGGGAAGATGCCGCGGAAGAACAGGTTCCGGACAGACGTGAACAGTGTCTTGCGGAAGTACCAGACACAGGCATACGCCGTGATCCCGTAGTAGAACGCGACCGCCAGTCCGAGAGACGCCACCGAGTCGCCGAGGGTGTTGGCGCTGACGAGTGACAACACGAGGTAGAACGCGAGCGCGGCTCCACCCATGACGCTGTGCCGAATGCCGGTGTCATGTACTGGGGATGGATGGTCGCGAAGCGTTTGGGGATCGCCCCGTAGACGGCCATGGACAGTGTTCCGCGAGCGGTCGGCAGGATGGTGGACTGTGTGGACGACAGCGCCGATATCGACACGGTGAGCAGCAGTAGCGCCGAGAGCACGGCGCCGGCAACCGGATCACCGAGGATGGTCAGCACGTCGTCGGCGTTCTCTTCGTTGTTCAGGCCGATGCCGGTGTCGCCGAATCCGGCAAACGACTGGATGGCGTAGGCGACCAGGACGTAGGTGCAGACCAGGATGATCGTGGTGAGGACGGCGGCCCGGCCCGGTGTTTTCGCGGAGTCCTTGGTCTCCTCGCCGACGGCCAGGCAGGCGTCCCAGCCCCAGTAGATGAAGATGCAGAGGATGACGGCTTCGGCGATCGCCGACGAACTCAGGCCACTCGGCCACAGCCAGCTGAGCTCGGGATTGATTGCCTGTGGGCCGGCCTTGTCGAGCCCGACCTTGACGAGGGCGATCACGCTGGCGGTGATGAGGACACCGAACTGAACGGTGATCAGGACGTTCTGCATCCGCTCGCTGATGACGATGCCGCGGATGCTGACCCAGGTCATCATCACGATCAGGGCGCTGCCCAGCAGCACCTTGATCCAGATGTTCTCGGCCCAGGAATCGAGGTGGAGGAACCGCAGTAGGTAGACGCCGGCGACCTCGGCCACGTTGGCGAGCACGATGATCGCCGACACCGCCAGGCCCCAGCCGCCGATCCAGCCGACCCAGGGCCCGAACGCCTTGGTGCCCCACGTGAACGTGGTGCCGCAGTCGGGGGTGTCCTGGCCGAGCTCGCGATAGGCGAACGCGATCAGCAACATGGGGATGAATGCGAGCACGAACATGGCCGGAGCCTTTTCGTGCACTGCTGCGACAACAAAACCGAGAGTGGCGGCGAGGCTGTAGGCGGGTGCCACGGCCGACAGGCCGATGACGACGTTGCCCACCAATCCCAGTGAGCCGGCGCGCAGACCCTTGTCTGAGACGGCGGTACCGGGTGCTTCCGAAATGGCCATGGGTATCTCCGGACGGTGAGGGGATCGAACATGCTTACCGTACGGTTTCGACAGTCAAACCGCGCCACAACAACGAAATTGTTTCCAGATCAGTAACACAACGACTGATTTAGTTGATGAACCCGCCGCGGACCCGACTATTTGCGCGTCTCGCGGGCTTCCCGGTCGGCAACAACGCGCAGGCCCTTGCCCCCGTTGATCCGACGTGGATCGATAGAGGACCATTGTGTGTTGTGAACGCTCCGAAGAATGCCACCGCCATCGACCCCGACGACATCGGTTTTCGTATCGACCCGGTGCTGGCGCGCAGCTGGCTGCTGGTGAACGGTCTGCAGTACGAGAGGTTCCAGGCTGCCGTCCAGTCGCGTGCCGACATCGTCGTCCTCGACATCGAGGACGCCGTCGCCCCGAGGGACAAGGTGGCCGCCCGTAAGAACGTGGTCCGCTGGCTCGGGGACGGAAATCGCGACTGGGTACGTGTCAACGGCTTCGGTACGCAGTGGTGGGCCGACGACCTCGACGCGCTGAGCAAGGTGACGGTCGGAGGCGTGATGCTGGCCATGGTCGAGTCGGTCGACCACGTGACCGAGACCGCCAAACGACTACCGGGTGTGCCGATCGTCGCGTTGGTCGAGACCGCCCGCGGTTTGGAGCGAATCAGCGAGATCGCTTTGGCCAAAGGTACTTTCAGGCTGGCCTTCGGTATCGGCGACTTCCGGCGTGACACCGGTTTCGGCGATCAGCCCGCCACGCTCGCGTACGCCCGATCGCGCTTCACCATCGCCGCGAAAGCTGCCCACCTGCCGAGTGCGATCGACGGGCCCACGGTCGGGTCGTCGGCGCTCAAGCTGAGCGAGGCCACGGCCGTGAGCGCCGAGTTCGGGATGACGGGAAAGATCTGCCTGACGCCCGACCAGTGCGCTGCGGTCAATGAGGGTCTCTCACCCTCGCACGAGGAGATCGCCTGGGCGCTGGAGTTCTTCGCCGAGTTCGAACGTGACGGCGGCGAGATCCGCAACGGGTCCGATCTGCCACGCATTGCTCGCGGCACCAAGATCCTCGACCTCGCGCGTGCCTACGGCATCGAATTCAGCGAAGAATACGACGACCCCGACCACATGCCAGCCCCGTCGGACACCTACCACTACTGAACCGGCCCCGGACAGCACAATGGCCGTCACCTCGAGGTGACGGCCATCGTGTGTGTCGCGAACTTGCTCAGATCAGCGGGCAAACATCAACGCGCGCTTGACTTCCTGGATGGCCTGCGTCACCTGGATACCGCGAGGGCAAGCGTCGGTGCAGTTGAAGGTGGTGCGGCAACGCCACACGCCGTCGACCTCGTTGAGGATGTCCAGACGCTCTGCAGCACCTTCGTCGCGGCTGTCGAAGATGAAGCGGTGAGCGTTGACGATGGCTGCGGGGCCGAAGTAGCTGCCCTCGCTCCAGTACACCGGGCAACTGGTGGTGCAGCATGCGCACAGAATGCACTTGGTGGTGTCGTCGAACCGGGCGCGGTCGGTCTGACTCTGGATGCGCTCACGGGTCGGCTCGTTGCCGCTGGTCATCAGGAACGGCTTCACGGCGCGGAACGCGTCGAAGAACGGCTCCATGTCGACCACCAGGTCCTTTTCCACCGGCAGGCCGCGAATTGGCTCCACCGTGATGGTGATCTCCTTGGACTTGTCCTTGGGGAGCATGTCCTTCATCAGCAGCTTGCAGGCCAGCCGATTCACGCCGTTGATCCGCATGGCGTCCGAACCGCACACGCCGTGTGCGCACGAGCGGCGGAACGTCAGGGTGCCGTCGAGGTAGCCCTTCACGTACAGGAGCAGGTTGAGCAGGCGGTCGGTCTGCAGAGCAGGCACGCGGAAGCTCTCGAAGCCCTGTGCGTCCGGATCTTCCGGGTTGAACCGGCGGATCTTCAGGGTCACCATGGTCGCCTCATCGGGGACCGGGGGGAGTGCGGGGCCGTCGGGTGCTTCGCCGGCGGCGACATCAGTGGTTACGGTCATCAGTACTTCCGCTCCATCGGCTCGTAACGGGTCTGGACCACTGGCTTGTAGTCCAACTCGATGTCGGAGAGAAGGGTGTCGCCCTTCTTGTACGCCATCGTGTGCCGCATGTAGTTGGTGTCGTCGCGATCGGGGTAGTCCTCGCGGGCGTGACCGCCGCGCGATTCCTTCCGGTTCAGCGCGCCGACGACGGTGACCTCGGCCATCTCCAGGAGGAAGCCGAGTTCGATCGCCTCGAGCAGGTCGCTGTTGAAGCGCTTGCCCTTGTCGTGAACACGAATGTGGTTGTAGCGCTCCTTGAATCCGTGGATGTCGGTGAGCGCCTGCTTCAGCGTCTCTTCGGTACGGAACACCGAGGCGTTCGCGTCCATCGAGGCCTGCAGTTCGGTACGGATGTCGGCAACTCGCTCGTGTCCGTGCTCGGAGAGAATGGTCTCGAGCCAGCCGTCGACCATCTTGGTCGGCTCCTCGGGCATCTCGTGGAACTCTGTGTTCTGCGCGTACTCGGCCGCAGCGATGCCGGCACGACGACCGAAGACGTTGATGTCGAGCAGCGAGTTGGTGCCGAGGCGGTTGGCGCCGTGGACCGAGACGCAGGCACACTCGCCGGCGGCGTACAGCCCGTGCACGACCTCGTCGTTGTTCGCGAGCACCTCGCCGTTGATCTTGGTGGGGATGCCGCCCATGACGTAGTGACAGGTGGGGAACACGGGGACGTACTCGGTGACCGGATCGACGCCGAGATACGTCCGGGCGAACTCGGTGATGTCGGGCAGTTTCTCGTTGAGGACTTCCTCGCCGAGGTGGGTCACGTCGATGTAGACGTAATCCTTGTTCGGTCCGGCGCCGCGACCCTCGAGAACCTCCAGAACCATGGAACGGGCGACGATGTCGCGGGGAGCGAGGTCCTTGATGGTGGGGGCGTAGCGCTCCATGAACCGCTCACCGTCCACGTTGCGGAGGATGCCGCCCTCGCCGCGTACGGCCTCGGAGATCAGGATGCCCAGCCCGGCAAGACCTGTCGGGTGGAACTGGTGGAACTCCATGTCCTCCAGCGGCAGACCCTTGCGGAAGACGATGCCCATGCCGTCACCGGTGAGGGTGTGCGCATTGGACGTGGTCTTGTACATACGTCCCGAGCCGCCGGTCGCGAAGACTATCGACTTCGCGTGAAAGACGTGGATCTCGCCGGTGGCCAGCTCGTAGGCGACCACACCGGTGGCAACCTTCTCGCCCTTGTCGTTCTCGGTGAGGCAGATGTCGAGCGCGTAGAACTCGTTGAAGAACTCGACGTCCTGCTTGACGCAGTTCTGGTACAGCGTCTGCAAGATCATGTGGCCGGTGCGGTCGGCCGCGTAGCAGGCCCGGCGGACCGGGCTCTTGCCGTGGTCGCGGGTGTGCCCACCGAATCGACGCTGGTCGATCTTGCCCTCGGGGGTCCGGTTGAACGGCAGACCCATCTTCTCGAGGTCGAGCACTGCGTCGATGGCCTCTTTCGCCATGATCTCGACTGCGTCCTGGTCGGCGAGGTAGTCGCCGCCCTTGACGGTGTCGAACGTGTGCCACTCCCAGTTGTCTTCCTCGACGTTGGCGAGCGCGGCGCACATGCCACCCTGGGCCGCGCCGGTGTGGCTACGGGTGGGGTAGAGCTTGGTCAGCACGGCTGTTCGGGCGCGCGGCGCGGCTTCGATGGCCGCGCGCATTCCGGCGCCGCCGGCGCCGACGATCACCACGTCGTAACGGTGTTCCTGCATCTATGGCTTCTCTCTCATCAGTGTCACCGGATGCGGCCGGTGGGTGCTCGCCGGAGGCATGCGGTCGTGGCCGGAAGGCGGATCGGGTCAGCCCACGCTCGTGATGTCAAAGGTGAGCAGGGCGTACGTGCCCGTGAGCAGCACCAGGATCATCGACAGCACCAGCAGGACGTTCAGCCAGAAACGTGTCGAGTCTTTACGCGAGTAGTCCGCGATCACCGTGCGGACACCGTTGCCGCCGTGTAGCTGGGCCAGCCACAGCATCGAGATGTCCCAGACCTGCCAGAACGGTTCTTTCCAGCGCGCCGCGACGAACGAGGCGTCGATCCGGTGAACACCGTCGTCCCAGGCCAGCATGATGAACATGTGGCCGATGGTCAGGATGATCAGGGCGAGGCCGGAGAAGCGCATGAAGAGCCATGCGTTCTTCTCGAAGTTGCCGCCCTTGGGGCGGCGCGGTGAGCGCGGGTTGTCCAGACTGGCCGGCCGGTCGTGGTCGGTGCCGTATGTCTTGGCTATCCGGGGGGTTTGTGATGTGGTCATCGTCCGGCCTCCCTAGATGTGTTCCACGATGAGCTGCAGCAACCGGACCGTCGCCGCGCCGAACAGGATGACGAACAAGCCCAAGATGATCCACAGCATCTGACGCTGGTACTTGGGACCCTTCGACCAGAAGTCGATAAGAATGATGCGAACACCGTTGAGGGCGTGGTACAGCACACACGCCACGAGGCCGATTTCCATCAGGCCGACGATCGGGTTCTTGTACGTCTCGATGATCTCGGAGTACTTGTCGGGGTCGATCCGGATCACTGCCGTATCGAGCACGTGTACAAAGAGGAAAAAGAAGATCGAGACACCGGTGATCCGGTGCAGCACCCAGGACCACATGCCTGGGTCACCCCGATACAGGGAACGTTTGCGCACCGGGGCGGGCGCGGTCTCTGTAGGAATGCTCATCGAGAAATTGGCCTCCAACATCGTTGGTGGACGCGTCGAGCGCGGTTCCGGCAGCTCGATCGTGGACCCACAAAACAAACCTTAAACCTAAGCTGAACGAGGGTGGAATCCTCCCCGAGTCGACAAGAGCCCCAAGGCATCTCGAATTAGGGTTGCCTTACCATTCTTCACATCTCAGGCGCGGATGCGTCCGCGCTGTCCGTCGCGAGCGAAAGGCTGCGAAATGTCGGCCAGTATCGATTGGAATCTATTGCGGGACAAAGCAATAGAGGTAATGAAGGGTGCCTACGTCCCCTACTCGCGGTACCCGGTGGGCGCTGCCGCCTTAGTCGACGACGGGCGAATTGTTACCGGTTGCAATGTGGAAAATGTCTCATATGGTTTAGGGCTCTGCGCCGAGTGCACTCTGGCCGGAAACCTCCACGTTTCCGGTGGTGGGCGCCTCGTGGCGCTCAGTTGCACCGACAGCCGGGGCCAGATCCTGATGCCTTGTGGGCGCTGTCGACAAGTGTTGCTCGAGCACGGCGGGGACACGATGCTGATCGATCACCGCGACGGGCCCAAGCCGCTGGGCGTTCTGCTGCCGGACTCGTTCGGGCCCGCCGATCTCGAGGCCGGCCGAGTGTCCGATGGGGGCGTGGTTGATGAGCGCGTGGCCGATGGGGCTGACGGGAACAAGGGGGTCGATGGTGCCTGAGATCCATGACGCGGTCACGGTGATCGCCACCAAACGAGACGGTCACGCGTTGACCGACGGACAGATCGACTGGGTGATCGATGCGTTCACCCACGGGTCGGTGCACGCGGAGCAGATGTCGGCGCTCGCGATGGCGATCCTGTTGCGCGGCATGAACCGCCGGGAGATCGCCCGGTGGACGGCGGCGATGATGAACTCCGGAGAACGGATGGACTTCACCCAACTCCGGCGCGACGGCAAGACACTGAGAACCGTCGACAAACACTCGACAGGTGGCGTGGGGGACAAGATCACGTTGCCGCTGGCGCCGCTCGTCGCATCCTTCGGCGTCGCGGTGCCGCAACTGTCCGGACGCGGGCTGGGGCACACCGGTGGCACGCTGGACAAGCTCGAGGCCATCGCCGGCTGGCGAGCGGACCTGACAAACGAGGAGATCGTTGCGCAGCTCGAGTCCGTCGGCGCCGTGATCTGCGCCGCGGGTGCGACTCTCGCTCCGGCCGACAAGAAGCTCTATGCACTGCGCGACGTCACGGGGACGGTCGAATCGATTCCGCTCATCGCGAGTTCGATCATGAGCAAGAAGATCGCCGAGGGAACCGGCGCGCTGGTACTGGACGTCAAGGTCGGCTCCGGCGCCTTCATGAAGTCCGAGGCCGATGCGCGTGAGCTCGCCGAGGTCATGGTCGAGCTGGGTAACCAAGCAGGTGTGTACACCTCGGCTCTGCTGACCTCGATGTCGGAGCCACTGGGGCTCACGGCAGGGAACGCACTGGAGGTCGCCGAATCCGTGGACGTACTTGCCGGTGGTGGACCGCCCGACGTCGTCGAACTCACCGTGGCGTTGGCGGCCGCCATGCTCGACGCCGCGGGGATCACCGGGGTGGATCCGGCGGACAACCTGTCGAACGGCAAGGCGATGGACGTCTGGGACGCGATGATCCGGGCCCAGGGCGGCGACCCCCGCGCGCCGCTGCCCGTGGCCGCCGAGTCCGAGGTCATCCGCGCACAGACCGCCGGAGTGGTCGAAACGATCGATGCCATGGCTGTCGGTGTGGCCGCATGGCGACTGGGTGCGGGCCGGGAACGGCAGGGCGAAGCAGTCCAGGCAGAGGCCGGGGTGAAGCTCCATGTGAGTGCCGGCGACCGCGTGGCCGTGGGCGACCCGCTGTTCACGATGTACACCGGAACGCCGCAACGTTTTGCTGCCGGGTCGGCGGCACTGGCCGGGGCCGCCGTGATCGGTTCGACAGCGCCACAAGCCCGGTCGCGGGTGATCGATCGGGTTACCGTCGACACATGACATCCGCGCCGCTGGACTTGCCGACGATCTCCCTTGCGCCGAAGGTGCTCTTGCACGACCATCTCGACGGCGGACTGCGCCCGGGAACCGTGCTGGAGTTGGCTCGCGATGTGGGGTACGGGGATCTGCCCGCCGAGGACGTCCCCGGCCTGGCCGCGTGGTTCCGCGACGCCGCCGACAGCGGATCCTTGGTGCGATACCTCGAGACGTTCACACACACCGTCGCGGTGATGCAGACGGCGGCCGCTCTGGAGCGGGTGGCCCGTGAATGCGCCGAAGACCTCGCCGACGACGGGGTGGTGTACGCGGAGGTCCGCTTCGCCCCCGAGCAGCATCTGGAAGCCGGCCTGACCCTCGATGAGGTTGTCGAGGCCGTCCTGCGAGGATTCGCCGACGGCACCGCACACGCGGCAGACCGGGGCCGGAAGATCCAGGTGCGCACTTTGGTGACCGCGATGCGGCACGCCGCTCGGTCGAGGGAGATCGCCGAATTGGCAGTGCGATTCCGCCACCGCGGCGTCGCGGGCTTCGACATCGCGGGCGCCGAGGCCGGTTACCCACCGAGCAGACATCTCGATGCGTTCGAGTACATGCGGGCGAACAACGCACCCTTCACCATCCATGCCGGTGAGGCGTTCGGACTGCCGTCGATCCACGAGGCGATCAGCTTCTGCGGTGCCGATCGCCTCGGGCATGGGGTCCGGGTGATCGAGGACATCGTCCTGCCGGCCGGCACCGATCTCGCGGCAGGCGCATTCCCCGACGCCCAACTGGGCGATGTGGCGAACTACGTGCGCGACAAGCGGATTCCGCTGGAGTTGTGTCCGAGCAGCAACGTCCAGACCGGTGCCGTCGAGAGTCTGGTGACCCATCCTTTCAACGTGCTGGCCCGACTGCGGTTCCGGGTGACGGTGAACACCGACAACCGGCTGATGAGTGACACCACCATGAGCCGGGAGTGCAAGGTGCTCGTCGACCAGTTCGACTACGGCTGGGCCGACCTCGAACGGTTCACGGTGAACGCGATGAAGTCGGCGTTCATCCACTTCGACGAACGACTCGCCATCATCGACGACGTGATCAAGCCCGGGTACGCGGTGCTCATCGGCTGAACGCCGTCGCGCGGGCCTTTACTGCCACCGATCGGGCCGATACCGCCGTCGACCGGGCCGTTATCACCGTCGACCGGGCCTTTACCGCCGTCCAGCGGGCCGACCCATCGGCCGGCTAATCGCGTTTCTTGTCGAGCCGGGTCTCGAACTCGTGCTCCAGCGCCCGCCACGCCTCTGACTCGTTGTCGAAGGGCGGGCTCGGGGCCAAGCGCTTCGGGTCGGGGTTGAGCGCGTAGTTGACGAACCAACCCAGCGGCGTCGTGGAACCGAGTGCTTCCGCGACGGAATCGTCGTCGGCGAAATCGGCTGCGTCGGTGAACAGCTCGACTGCCAACTCCAGCTGGCGACGGTCGATGCGGCGGGGACCGTCCGCGATGTCTTCGGTGAGGCCGGGCAGCACGTAGACGTTGTCCTCGTACACCTCGATCTCCAGCGAACCGTCGGTTGCGGCGACCTGGATCTCCTCGAAGGTGCTGACCACGGAGAGGTCGTGTTCGTTGTCGTCGGCGAGGAACCGCTCCAGTGCCCGGTGCGAGGGGAAGGCGAAGATCTTGCCGCGTGCCCCCAAGAAGACCGGGTCGTCGTCGAGATAACAACGCAGCGTGAAGAACTCGCCGTCGGAGGTGATGATCTGGATGGGGTCGATGCCGACCGACGCCCAGAAATCGTCCTCGTCGATTTCGTCATCATCATCTTCATCGTCGTCGAGGTCATCTTCGTCGTCATCGGAATCTGTGTCGTCAGATTCGCCGTCGATCAACTCGATGTCTTCGTCGGGCTCGTCTTCGTCTTCGGCACTGGCGGCGGCGAGGATCTCTGCCTCGGCCACCGACACCAGGTCGGCGTCGACCTCGGGGCTGGTGATCACCTCATCGATGGCATCGACCACGTCGTCCCAGCGTTTGTCGATGAGTGTTCCGATGCGCCCCCACAGTTCTTCACCGTCACGGCCCTGGAAGTTGCGGGTGCCGGTGGTGACGGCACCGAGGATGGGGTTGCCGTTGAAGAACTTGGTGATCGGGGTCAGTTCGCAGACCTCGCCGATAATCCGGACGATCTCGAGTACGTCCTCGAGTTTGGCGATGACCTCGGGTGTGGGGTCTTCAGAGGCGAGCTCGGGAACGGCGATCAGGTCAAAGGACTTGTCCTCGGCCGGTTCGAGTTCGTCGGCTTTGAGTCCGACAACGGTGTTCCACGCGGGGTGTTCCACCAGATCGTTGTCGTCGCCCGAACGGATGAAGGCCACCAGTTCTGCCACGGACGCGAAGCCGTACAGATCCTCGTCGAGACCGAGGAATGCCTCCCACTCATCGTCACCCTCACGCCAGCGTGGGGCCCACAGGGTGAACGCGTTGCCCTCGGTGATTCCGAGTTCGATTGGGACGATGTCTCCGGCCATGGCCACAGAGCCTAGTCACCGATCCTGAACGTCGGCTACATCGGGCATGGCCGGATCGTGACGGTGCCGGATCACCGGTGGTGTCGCTCGAGTCATTGCGGTCGGTAGAACCCTTCGAAGGTCTGACCCATGTTGGTCGTACGCAGCGGGGACACACTGACCGGGTCACCGGCTTCCACCAGCTGGCCGTTGCCCACATACATGGCGACGTGTCCCGACCACACGGCGAGATCACCCGGTTGGAGATCGGACTGTGCGATCGCGACGCCGGCTGTGTCCTGTTCCTGGGCAAGCCTGGGCAATTCGACTCCGGCCTCCCGGTAGGCCCATTGGGTCAGACCGCTGCAGTCCAGACCCTGCCCGGGCGTGGTGCCGCCCCAGACATAGGGCACGCCCTGCTGGCTCAGTGCTGCCCGTACCGCTGTTGCGGCTCGTTCGTTCGGTGCGTAGGCCACCGACCCGTCGGGCAAGGTGATGGCGACGCCGGTGCCACCGGGGTTGGTTGCAGACAATCCGGCCGGCAGCGTCTGAGCTCCTCCGGCCGCGTCTCGAGATGTGACTGGGGCAGCAGCCTGCACCGGCCCAAACGCTGCGTCGGTGAGATTTCCGAGTTCGTCGCCGACTCGCGCCAATTGGGTGTCGACCATCGCTGAGCCCGCAGGGATACGGCCGATGGCCATCAGGCGTTGGGTGTCGTCGGCCAATGCGGCTCGGGTCTTCTCGAGCACGGCGATGCCCCGTTGAATGTGCGTCATCGCGACCGGAATGACCGCAGCCACACCGGCGGGGGTGAAGAGTGACGGTCCCATGGCCGAGGCGATGGTGACAAAGGAGTCGAGGATCGACTGGAGTTCGACGGAGGCCAGGCGCACCTTGTCGGCTGCCGACTCGATCACCTCGGCGATGTCGGTGCTGTTGTCGCAATGGTGCGCGGTGTCCCGGACCGCCTGGTCGAGTGTGGCGAGAGCCTGGGAGCCACCGGCACCCGACCACTGTGGTGCCAGCTCGCTGTTCAATCGATGCTGCGTGGCCCTGGCGTCGTCGAGAACCGCTGCGGTGGAACGAAGTTGCGCCGCAGGAGCGCCCGCGGGCAGCACGCCGGTTCCCATCGCCGTGATCAGGGCGTTCAGCGGGGCGAGCAGGAGCTCGATGGGGATCATCAGATCGCCGCGATCTGCGCCGCGCTGTTGTCGTCGGTGCCGGCGTAGGCGACCTGCGCGCCGCGCAGGCCATCACCGAGTGTCCGGACCCTGGCCGCGAGCTGTTCGATCTCGCGGCAGTGCCGGTCGGTGACCATCGCGGCCGCGGCCGCGAATTCGGCTCCGATGACGCCGAACACCGGAGCGAGCAGCGCCGCGTCGGCGCGGCCGGCCAAGGCCTGGGTGGCGATGTCCTCGCCGACGGAGCGGGTGCCGAGCGAAGCGGTTCGGAGGGCAGCGGGATCAACGGAGACCTGACTCATGGGCATTCGACGCGATCGCCGGGCGTGGCGGTTCCCTCGTATGGTTGGTCAATGCAGATCCGAGCTGTTGATCATCCATTGGCCGCCGCAAGGCTGACCACGTTGCGCGACGAGCGAACCGACAACGCCGCCTTTCGTGGCGCACTTGCCGACCTCACCCAGATGCTGATCTACGAGGCGCTGGTGGGAGCGCGGGTCGCGGAGGTGCCGGTCACGACGCCGGTGACCACCACCACGGGGGTGCGTCTCGCAGCGCCGCCGCTGTTGGTTCCCGTTCTGCGTGCAGGCCTCGGGATGGTGGAACAGGCGCATGCGATGGTGCCGGAAGCGAACGTGGGGTTCGTCGGGATCGCCCGCAACGAAGAGACGCACCAGCCGGTTCCGTACCTCGAGTCGCTGCCGGACGATCTGACCGGCCAACCTGTTTTCGTGCTCGACCCGATGCTTGCCACCGGAGGGTCGATGCTGCACACGATCGAATTGCTGGTGCAGCGCAAGGCCACCGACATCACTGCGGTGTGCGTCGTCGCCGCGCCGGAAGGTGTTGAGGCGCTGGAGAAATCGGGCTATCCGGTGCGCCTGGTCACCGCAGCAGTCGATGACGGGCTCAACGCCGCCGCGTACATCACACCCGGGCTCGGCGACGCCGGGGATCGCCAGTTCGGGCCACGCTGACCGGAGCTCGAGCCGGTGCATTCCGGCGCGGGGTCGGGCAGTTCGGTCAGACCGTGTAGAACTCGAGCGCGATGCCGTCGGGGTCACGGAAAGCGATGAGGTGGCCGGTGGAGCCGACGGCGATCCCGCTGTGCTCGACGCCCGCGGCGTCCAGATGGGCCAGCCAGCGCTCGAGTGCGCGCAAATCGGAGACCGCGAGCGCGAGGTGGTCCAGACCGCAACGGAACTCCGAAAAGCGACCCGATATGGCGTCGGTCCCATGACCGTTGAGTACCACCTGAATTCCGCATTCGTGGGCGAGGAGGGCCTTTTTCAGGTTGTAGCTCGAGTGGCGTCGCCGTAACCGGAATCCGCACACATCCTGGTACCAGGTGATACTCCGGTCGACGTCGCTCACGGTGAGACTCACGTGATGGAGGCCGGTGATCGGCGGGAACGCTGCGGACACGGTTGGTTCCTCCGGTTCTCCTAGGGGTGACTGCGTGCCGACCATCGTCCGCCGTCGCGGCGCACCTGTACAGGATGGTCGAAGCAGGTGCTGATGGTGTCGGTGGTGAGGGCGTCGTCGACCTCGCCGCACGCCACCGTGAGGCCGTCACGCAAGAGCAGGGCATGGCTGGTGCTGGTGGGCAGGTCCTCCAGGTGATGGGTCACCAGAACGCTGGCGAGATCGACGACTTCGCGGCGCAGTTGATCGATGCTCCCGAGCAGTTGTTCCCGGGCGGCGAGATCAAGACCCGTTGCCGGCTCGTCGAGCAACAGCAGCGAGGGGCGTGCCATCAGAGCTCGCGCGATGAGTGTCCGGCCCCGTTCGCCCTGGCTCATCAGCGTCCACACCGACTTTCGGCGGTCCGACATCCCCAGCAGCTCGAGAAGTTCGTCGGCATGTTTGTTCTCGTCGGCGGTATACATACGCCTGCGATCGAGTTCGGGTGTGTTGGTGAGGCCGGTGAGCACCACGTCGTGAGCCGACAACGGCAGATCCAATCGGTGCCGCGGGTCCACGTGTCCGATGTGCGTGCGCAATTCGCGCATGTCCACCCGGCCGAGGCGGCGACCGAGCACGTCCACCGTGCCGCGGGTCGGATGACCGAACGCGCCGAGAATGTTCAGCAGCGTCGACTTACCGGCGCCGTTGGGTCCGAGCAGTGCCCAATGTTCTCCGGCGTGGACGGTGAAGGTGATGTCGCGCAGGAGGAATCGCCCGCCGCGCACCACATCGATGTGTGCGGCGTGAAGCACCTCACGAGAGCTGGGACCGACCACGAGATCAGTTGGTCCAGTAGTAGATCATCGGCTCGGCAGCGACCACCGAACCGTTGGTCGAGATGGTCAGGGCTGCGGGCGTCATCTCGTAAGTGGTGTCGACATTGACGGCGACGAATTGATCACCCGACCGGGTGGGGAATTGCAGCTCGGTGCTCTGGCCGTCCGCGAGGCCCTTGTAGTAGTAGCGGCCGACCTGGGTACCGACTTGGCAGACAACAACATTCGACCGCGCGGTCTGGCCGATCATCACCGCCGGATCGCCGGCCGCGTTGCAGCGGGGCCCGCTGACGAAACCTTGCCAGTCGGTGCCCGGCACCGTGGGCGTGGCCCGCGGCGTCGAGATCGTCGGTGGTGTGGTGGTCGGAGGCGTCGTCGCGGTCACCGTTTCGGTTTTCGTCGACACCTGCTGCGTTGTGGTCGGGGGCGGCGCCGTGGTGCTGCTGTCGGACGCCGAGGACTTTTCGTCCGCGGGGATGAAGAGGAAACCCAGGACTACCGCGAGCGCCAGGACCAAGACGCCCGCCACGACAGCGCCGATGACCAGAGGAGAAGCCCACGGTGATCTCGGCGGGGGAGTCGGGTAGAAGTTGCCGCTCACGCGCTCACCCTACCGCTGGCCGACGTTGGTCAATGCCGACACCTCGTCGGTCAGCTGCGCCAATCGTCGCTGGGAAGCCGCGTGCGCATCGCCCAGCGGCCGTCCGGGAGATTCGGTCACCTCGAGATAGAACTTCAGCTTTGGTTCGGTACCCGACGGCCGTGCGATCACCCGGATCGTTCCGGTGTCGGTGGTGCCGGTGAACTGCACTGCGTCTGTTGATTGCGATGGCGGTCTCGAGAGAAAATCCTCCATCGCAACGACAACCCCCGCGAGCTCAGAAGGCGGAGCGTGCCGCAGCGACCGCATGATCTCTGCGATCCGATCGAGGTCGTCGACCCGCAGCGAATACTGACCGGTCGTGTGGACGCCGTGGAGTTCGAACAGCTCGTCAAGGCGCTGGGCGAGTGTTCGGCTGGACCGGGCGAGATCGTCTGCCAGTACGCAGAGTGCCACTGCGGCGCTGATGCCGTCCTTGTCCCGGACGGCGTCCGGGTCCACACAGTGGCCGATGGCTTCTTCGTAGGCGTACACGAGTCCCTCGCCTGCGCGGACCAGCCATTTGAAGCCTGTGAGGGTGGTCGCATGGCGTGCACCTGCGGCCGCGGCGATCTTGCTCAGCAAGCTGCCGGAGACGATCGTGCTGGCAACCAGCGGGCTGCTCCCGGTTCCGGCCACGGTGTTGCGGGAAGCGAGGATGTCGGCGCCGAGGAGCGCGCCCGTTTCATCGCCGGTCAACATCCGCCACGAGCCCTCGACCAGGGCCCCGACCGCGCAGCGATCAGCGTCCGGATCGAGAGCGATGGCCAGGTCGGCGTCGATGTCACTGGCGAGGTCCAGCAGGAGATCCGCAGCTCCGGGTTCTTCGGGGTTGGGGAAGGTCGCAGTAGGGAAGTCGGGGTCGGGGTGTTGTTGTTCGGGCACCACAACAACATTCGTGAAACCGGCCCGACGCAGGGCTTCGACCGCGAGTTCGCCACCCACACCGTGCATGGCGGTCAGCGCGACCTTGAGATCGCTGCGTCGCGTGCCGAAGCGCGACCCGAGGCGTGCCAGGTACCTCTCGATGTTCGCGTCGGCGCGGGAGTCCGGGTCCACCGGGATACGGGCGATCGAGATTGCGGCGCCGGTGTGACCGATGAGCTGCTCGATCTCGTTGTCGGCGGGCGGGACCAGTTGGGCGCCACCGTCGAGGTACACCTTGTAGCCGTTGTCGGCGGGTGGGTTGTGTGATGCGGTGATCTGGATCCCTGCAGCCGCACCGAGATCGCGAACGGCGAAGGCGACCAGGGGTGTCGGGCCGGGATCGGGGAGCGCAACGACATCAAAACCCTGTGCGGCAAGCACTTCGGTTGTCGCGTGGAAGAACGGCTCAGATCCGTGCCGGGCGTCGCGGCCGACCACAACCGCGGCGCCGTGATGGCCATGGTCGATGAGCCACTGCCCGACGCCTGCTGTCGCCTTCGTGACCACTGCGACATTCATCCCCATCGGTCCCGCGCGAACCGGGCCGCGCAGTCCTGCGGTGCCGAAATGCAATGTGTCCGAGAAGCGCTCGGCAATCGAATCGGAGTCGAGGGTCTGCAGTTCGCGGCGGGTGGCCGGGTCCGGGTCCGCGTCGATCCAGGCCTGCACCTTGTCGAGGTGGCTCATCCTACGATCAGATCTTCTCGATCACCTGGGCCAGGAGGTGGCCCATCCGCGTCGCCGATGCGCGGCCGACCTCGAGTACTTCCTCGTGGTCGAGGGGCTCGCCGGTGATGCCCGCAGCGAGATTGGTGACCAGGGAAATGCCGAGTATCTCGAGCTTTTCCGCTCGGGCCGCGATGGTCTCGTGAACGGTGGACATCCCGACAAGATCTGCACCGATGACCCGCAGCATGTTGATCTCGGCGGGTGTCTCGTAGTGCGGCCCGGGAAGCCCTGCGTAAACACCCTCGGCGAGAGAGGGATCGACGGATTGCGCGATCCCGCGGAGCCGCGGCGAATAGGCGTTGACCAGATCCACGAACTGCGCGCCGACCAGCGGCGAGCGGCCGGTGAGGTTGAGGTGATCGCTGATCAGAACGGGTTGACCGACGGTCATGTCGGAGCGCAGTCCACCGGCGGCGTTGGTGAGCACAAGGGTTCGGACGCCGGCAGACGCAGCTGTCCGGACGGCATGTACGACATTCGCGAGGGGATGGCCCTCGTACGCGTGTGTTCTGCCGAGCAACACCAGAACCGATTTGTCGCCGATGTGCAACGAATGGACGGTGCCCGAATGACCTTCAGCGCTGGGAGGGGTGAAACCGGGCAGCGTCGCCATCGGGATGCTGGTCTCGGCCGCACCGAGCGCGTCGGCCGCAGGCGCCCACCCCGAGCCGAGGACCACCGCCACGTCGTGGTTGTCGAGGCCTGTCTGCTGCGCGATGGCAGCAGCCGCGGTCTGAGCACTTGCCCTGTGATCGGTCGAGGGGTCCACGTCTGCGCCGTCGATTGCCATGGGCTCAACCCTAAGGCGATATGGTCACCGCATGCCGTATGTGACCACCGCCGACGTCGTGCACACCCTTCACCTGGGCGCCGGCGAGACCGAGGCCAGCGAGGCCAATCCCGAGATCCGGTTCACCATGGACTGGCTGGACACCGTCAACAAGCTGCTCGACGAGGTGCCCACCTCGACCCCCGGCGCACTGGTCATCACTGGTGCCGGCAAGTTCTTCTCGAACGGACTGGACGTGGACTACATCGGCGCCAACGCCGACAAACTCCCCGCGTACCTCGACCGCGTGCACGCTCTCTACGTACGAGTGCTCACTTTCCCGCTGCCCACGGTCGCAGCCATCAACGGTCACGCGTTCGGGGCCGGCGCGATGCTCGCACTGTGCGCCGACCACCGTGTCATGCGCACCGAACGGGGGTTTTGGTCGCTACCCGAGGTGCTTCTCGGGATGCCGTTCACCACGGGCATGGCGTCGCTGCTGCGGACCCGCCTGCCCGACGCGACAGCCATCGAGGCGATGACCACGGGACGTCGGTACGGCGCCCTCGAGGCCGTCGATTCAGGCATCGTCGAACAGGCCGCTGCCATCGACGACCTGCTCACGGAGGCATCGGGTGTCGCGGCCGGACGTGCTGCCGTGGCCGGGCCCACACTCGCCGTGATCAAGCAGGGTCTTCGTGCGCCACTGTTGACCGACCTCGAGCGCCCCACCCCGGCATCGTTGATTGGCTAACTCCGTTCGGACCACGGTGGCCACGGGTGAGAGAATGGCCTGATGGCGGAGATCGAGAAACGAGCTGACCGTGCGGTGCGCGCGGTCGCCGGCGACCTCGTCGAGTTGTCCCATTCGCTTCACGCCGAGCCCGAGTTGGCGTTCGCCGAGCATCGCAGCGTGTCCAAGATCACCGATCTGCTCGACGATCACGGCTTCATCGTCGACGTCGGTGTGGCCGATCTGCCCACAGCTTTCACGGCAGCCTACGGCTCAGGGGACCTCGTTGTCGGTTTGTGTGCCGAGTACGACGCGCTGCCCGGAATCGGCCATGCCTGCGGTCACAACGTGATCGCGGCCGCTGCGGTGGGAGCCGCGCGCGGCCTCGCCGAGATCGCGGACGAGCTCGGCATCACCGTGCTTGTACTCGGTACTCCCGCCGAGGAGACCGGTGGCGGCAAGATCGCCATGGCCGAGGCCGGTGTTTTCGACTCGGTGGCAATGGCTTTGATGGTCCATCCCGGGACTGCCGACGAAGTCGCTTGCAGCTCATTGGCATTGGCGGATCTGGCGATTCGCTACACGGGCGTCGAGTCGCATGCCTCCGCCGCGCCCGAGCGTGGACGCAACGCTGCGGATGCGGCCACGATCGCTCAGGTGTCCTTGGGGCTGCTGCGTCAGCACCTGCGTCGTGGACAGCAGCTGCACGGCATGATCAGTGTCGGGGGCAGCGCCCCGAACATCGTTGCCGGACACAGTGAGTTGCTCTACTACCTGCGTGCGCGAGACGAAGCATCGTTGTTGGATCTGGCCGAGCGCGCCGAAGGTTGTTTTGCAGCCGGGGCCATCGCCACCGGATGTACCCATGAGGTGTCCACCGTGTCGCCGACCTATCTCGAACTGAGGCACGACCCGCGCCTACTCGACGCGTACCGCGACGCGATCACCAATCTCGGTCGTGAGGTGCTGCCTCCTTCCGTCGAAGGCGTTCGGCCACTGGGTAGTACGGACATGGGCAACATCAGTCACATGCTGCCGTCGATTCACCCGCTGATCGGTATCGACAGCGATGGGGCCCGGACCCACGAGGTGGAGTTCGCCGCCGCGGCGGCGTCGGCCTCAGCCGACCAGGCAGTGGTCGATGGGGCAATCGCGCTGGCGCGCACCGCAGCAACGGCGGCGCTCGACGGCCGGTGGCGCGATGAGCTGCTGGAGGCGCATGAGAGACGGATCGGTCAGAGACCGCAGATGATGAGCAAATCGCAGATCGTGGGCAATCGATGATGAGTGTGTATTCGACATGAGTGGGCAGAGAGTGGATCCGGAACGTTTCCTCAAGGAGCTGGACAGCTGGCTGGCGCAGAACAGTGCGCAGCTGGTGGCGTGGCGTCGTGACTTCCACACCAACCCCGAACTGTCCCGGGGTGAATTGCGGACCACTCGGGTGGTGTTCGACGAGTTGACCAGCGCAGGTCTCTCGCCGCGCATCCTGCCTCAGGGAACCGGCGTCGTGTGCGATCTCGGGCCGGCAGGCCCGCTGGTGGGGCTCCGTGCGGACATGGACGCCCTTCCCATCGCCGAGCGCACCGGGCAACCGTTCGCCTCCACGGTGGAGGGTGTGTCCCACGCCTGCGGTCACGATGGGCACACCGCAATCCTGCTGGGCGTCGGCAAGGCGCTCGCCTCGATGGACGATCTCCCGATCGGAGTGCGGCTGGTGTTCCAGGCCGCCGAAGAGGTGATGCCCGGCGGCGCGGTGGACGCGGTCGCTGCCGGTGTCACCCGGGGCGTCAGCCAGTTCTTTGCCCTGCACTGCGACCCCAAGCTCGAAGTGGGCAAGGTCGGGTTGCGGCCAGGGGCCATCACGTCGGCGGCAGACCACGTCGAGCTGGTATTGCATTCGCCGGGCGGGCACACCTCGCGCCCACACCTGACCGCCGACCTCGTCTACGCGATGGGAACCGTGATCACCGGCCTGCCGGGCGTGCTGTCGCGGCGTATCGACCCACGAACCAGCACGGTGATGGTGTGGGGGTCGGCGCATGCCGGCGACGCGCCGAACGCGATACCGCAGGAAGGCCGGTTGCGCGGCACCGTTCGCACCGGCGACCACGCGACGTGGGCGTTGCTGGAGCCGATGGTGCGCGAGATCATCTCGGGACTACTCGCTCCGCTCAGCGTGCGGTACGACCTGGTCTACAAACGCGGTGTCCCCCCGGTGGTCAACGACCCGATGTCCACTGAAATGATGCGGCAATCGGTGATGAACATCGGTCCCGAGGCGTTGGCCGAGACCGCACAATCCGGTGGTGGCGAAGACTTTTCGTGGTACCTGGAGAACGTTCCGGGCGCCATGGCCCGACTAGGGGTCTGGAGCGGGCACGGGCCGCAGACAGATCTGCACCAGCCGAACTTCGATCTCGACGAGCGGGCCCTGGCCATCGGCGTTCGGGCCCTGGCCGGAGTCGTACTCGCTGCCGGCCAGACCATGCGCTGACGCCGCCGGCCCCGGTCGTCTCTACTCGGGTCCTGGACCCACGTTGCGGGACTCGCGAAGTCGCAGCTGGTGAACGTAATCGCTAGGCGCGCCCGCAATTTCGGCGGCCTCGGCCATCACGCCCAGGTAGCGAGCGGAGGGCAGGCCGCCTTCGAAGGCGTCGAGGACGTACAGCCATGCCAGCACGGGACCGTCGGCGGTGTCCACACGTGCCCGGATCTTGCGGTGTATGCCGAGTTCGGAGCCTTCCCAGCGGTCGAGGCTGGATTCGTCGTCCTCGGTCACGTCGTAGAGCACCACGAACACGCGAGCGTCGGGGTTGTCGCGGTCTTCGGTGACTGTCGCCAGAGCACCTTCCCAGCCGATGTCGCCGCCGCCGAAGGTCAGCCGCCAGCCCGTCAGCCATCCGGTACCCGCCATCGGCGAGTGGGGAGCACGCTCCAGCATCTGCTCGGGGTGCATGTTCGAGCCGTATGCGGCGTAGATGGGCACGGGGAGGAGCCTAGATGGTCATCCGCCCATCGGGAAAGCAGGACTGCAGATCGACTAGATTCGTTACGTGGCAGCCCGCCGCTCGGGGCACCCGACATCTTCAGGGAGTTGAGCTGAATTGACCAAGATCGTGATCATCGGCGGCGGACCCGCCGGCTACGAGTCGGCGCTTGCCGCGGCCAGCTACGGGGCCGACATCACTGTGGTCGACAGCGACGGCATCGGTGGTGCCTGCGTGCTCTGGGACTGCGTTCCCTCGAAGACCTTCATCGCGTCCGCCGGTATCCGCACCGAGGTCCGCCGGGCCGTCGACCTGGGCATCAACCTTCGTTACGACGGCGCACTGGTGTCGTTGCCGCAGATCCACCAGCGGGTGCGTGACCTCGCATTCGCGCAGTCGTCCGACATCCGGTCGCGGCTGCTGACCGAGGGCGTTCGAATCGTCGCGGGTCGCGCGAAGCTCGGAGAGCAGGAGTCGGGACGAGGCCGGCACCGCGTGATCGCGACAACGATCAACCCGGATGGATCCGACGGCGCCGAGGAAGTCCTGGACGCCGATGTGGTGTTGATCGCAACCGGCGCGTCGCCGCGGGTGCTGCCCGACGCGCAGCCCGACGGCGAGCGCATTCTCACCTGGCGCCAGATGTACGACCTGAACGAATTCCCGGAGCACCTCGTGGTGGTCGGTTCGGGTGTCACCGGTGCCGAGTTCGTCCACGCCTATACCGAGCTGGGCGTTCCCGTCACGATGGTGTCCAGCCGCGACCGTGTGTTGCCCGGTGAAGACGAGGACGCCGCCCTTGTGCTCGAGGACGTGTTGGCCGAACGCGGCGTGAAGCTGGTCAAGCACGCGCGCGCCGACAAGGTCGAACGCACGGCCGACGGCATCAAGGTGATCTTGTCCGACGGCCGGACGGTGGAGGGGTCGCACTGCTTGATGACGGTGGGCTCGGTCCCCAACACCGACCACCTCGGTCTCGAGGCCGTCGGGCTCGAACTCGCCAAAGGCGGCTATCTCCAGGTGGACCGGGTATCGCGGACCGGTGTGCCCGGAATCTACGCGGCCGGCGACTGCACGGGTCTGTTGCCGCTGGCGTCTGTCGCCGCCATGCAGGGCCGAATCGCGATGTACCACGCACTCGGTGAGGGCGTCACGCCCATCAAGCTCAAGACCGTCGCCTCGGCCATCTTCACGCGCCCGGAGATCGCGACCGTCGGGGTGAGCCAGCAGGCGATCGACTCGGGGGAGTACCCGGCCCGCACCGTGATGCTGCCGTTGGCCACCAACCCGCGCGCGAAGATGAGCGGGTTGCGGCGCGGCTTCGTGAAGATCTTCTGCCGACCCGCGACGGGTGTGGTGATCGGTGGCGTGGTGGTGGCCCCGAATGCGTCGGAGTTGATCTTGCCGATCGCGCTGGCGGTGCAGAACAAGCTGATGGTCAGTGACCTGGCTGCCACGTTCTCGGTGTATCCGTCGTTGTCCGGATCGGTGACCGAGGCGGCGCGCCAGTTGGTTCGACACGACGACCTCGACTAGCCAGTCTCACTGTCTGAGAAACTGGTTTCACATTTCGGTCACGCCCGCTAACGTACGGTGTGGGCGCTGACCTGACGTGCCCTGCTCGGTGACCACACTCATCACCTTCTGTCCTCGTACTTTTCAGAATGTGTTGGAGTGAATCGAATGGTTGTCCTCAGTCCTCGGTACGAAGCGTCGCACGCACTCGCCAACGTGCGCGGGTCGGCGATCCGTGACCTGCTCAAGCTCACCGAACAGCCGAATGTGCTGAGCATGGCGGGCGGGCTTCCGGCAACGGAACTCATTCCCGCGCAACGGATCGCGGAGTCGGCCGCCCGGATCATCGCGGACCCGACCGCCCTGCAGTACACCGTGAGCGCCGGTGTGTCGTCGTGTCGCGAGGTTGTCGCCGAATACACCGGCACCGACGACCCTGGGCGCGTGTTGCTGACGCACGGGTCGCAACAGGCGTTGTTCTTGCTGGCGCACGCGCTGGTCGATCCAGGTGATCTGGTCATCGTGGACGACCCTGTCTACGTGGGAGCTCTTCAGGTGTTCCAGTCGGTGCGGGCGCGGGTTCGTGCCCTGCCCATCACGCCGAGCGGAATTGATGTCGACTTGCTCAGGGAGTGGCTGGGAGACGGTGAGCGCCCGCGAATAGTCCACACTGTCAGCAACTTCCACAATCCTGGCGGTGTGAGCGCGTCTGAGGATAATCGGGTGGAGTTGGCCCGGTTGGCCGACGAGTTCGGCTTCGTGGTGGTGGAAGACGATCCGTACGGCAAACTCCGTTTCTCGGGCGCGGAGGTGAGACCAATTGCTGCGCACAGCGATCGGGTGGTCCTGCTCGGTACCGCATCCAAGGTCCTTGCGCCTGCGCTGCGGGTGGGATGGATGAGCGGCCCGCCCGAAGTGGTCGCATTGGTGGAGCGACTGCGCCAGGGGGCTGATCTGTGTGGGTCTACCTTCAGTCAGTTGATGGTCGCGGATCTGCTGGCCGACCGAGAGTGGTTCTCCGGACACATCGCTGATGTTTGCTCCGAGTATTCCTCTCGGGCAACTGCTTTGACCGAATCACTGCAGCAAACGTTTGGCGAGGCGACTCAGTTCACGGCTCCTGAGGGGGGCATGTTCTGCTGGGTTCGACTGCCCGGAATCGACACGACGGAATTATTGTCTGCTGCGGTTGATGCCGGCGTGGCCTTTGTCCCCGGCGCCGCGTTTGCTGTAGACGCCGACTTCGGGGACTGTCTCAGGCTGAGTTTCGCCACTCTTCCTGCTGATCAACTGGCGGAAGGGGTGCGGCGGTTGGCGGTTGCGTATGAGTTGGTGCGACCTGCTCGGTAGTCGAACATGTGTTCGACATAATCGAGTTCCACTGATAGAATTGTCCTAAGCGTTCGACAGGCTGGGGGGGCTTTTCGATGAGTGATTCGGTGACCGTGGATCCACCGCCAATGCCGGTGTTGGTGGGGTTGTATCGCGATCTCGATGCGGTGCTGCAGCGGATTGCTGGTGCGTCAGCAGCTGATGTTGATGATGTGCAGGTTGCTGAGTTGGTGCGGGTCAACGAGAGAGTGGTTCGGGCACTGACGTTTCAGGGCCTCAAGCGGTTGCAGGAGGTGAATGATCGAGGTTTGTTTCGTAAGGCTGGTCATTCGACGTTGCATCGGTTTGTGATGAGTGAGTTGCGGGTGTCTCGTGGTGATGCTTCCTCGCGGTTGAAGGCACTTGATGCTGCTGGTGTGTTGTTGTCGATGCAGGGGCAGCCGTTGCCGCCGAAGTGTCCGGTCGCCGCCGAAGCGTTGGCCGAGGGTGCGATTGGGTTGGCGCACATGGATGTGATGCTCAAAGTCCGCGACAAGATTCCGCACAAGTCAGCGCCCGAGGTGTATGACGTGGTCGATGCGTGGATGACCGACAACGCCCGCATATCCACTCCCACCGAACTCGAGGTGTGTGGTCGGGAAGTGTTGGCCCGGGTCGATCCGGACGGATCACTCACCGACGACGCTGACCGCAAACGTAACCGGGGTTTGTCTGATGGTCCTCAAGGTCTGGACATGATGGCCAAAATCAGTGGCAATCTCGACCCGGCAACGTTGGCGTTATTTCGCACTGTCATGGATGTATGGGCCGCACCGGGTATGAACAATCCCGACGACCCCAACTCACCGTCTGGCGCGGTCGACGACCCCGCCCACGATGCGGCCATCATCGAAGCTGCTGCAGGGCGCGATACCCGCAGCAGGGCTCAGCGCCAGCACGATGCATTCAAAGCGATCCTCAAGACCATCCTCGAGTACAAACTGCTCGGTACCTCCCACCGTGGCCTACCAGTGCAGGTCATCATCACCATGACCAAACAACAGCTTGATGAGGCCGCAGGCATTGCCCGCACCGCCTCCGGCGTTGATATGCCGGTCAAGGACGCTGTCGAACTCGCCGCCCGGGCGGATTGGTCGCTGGCAGTGTTCGCCAACCACTCGGCCGACGTACTCTACTTCGCCCGCGCCAAACGCACTGCACAGCAAGGCCAGCGGATGGCGTTGTTCGCCAAAGACCGAGGCTGTACGAGTCCGGGTTGTCGTAACCCGATCTCGTGGACTGAGATTCACCACACCACTGCCTGGGCCGATGGCGGTTTGACTGACATCGACGTGCTGGCCCCGGCGTGCATTCCGCATCACGCGATGATCGGGCCCGGCGAGGATCAGTGGCAGACGGTGATGGTCACCGACGGCCCCGATACGGGCCGGGTGGCGTGGATCCCACCGAAGTACATCGACCCCGACCAACAACCGCGGATCAACCGGGCCCACCACGCTGACCACACCGTCGAGGCGGCATGGCAGAACATCATCGCCGAACGCCAAGCGGCACTCAACGAACGCCAAGAACGTATGCAGCTCCAGCAACACAACCGGGCCGAGTCGACGGAGAGCCAAGACGACGACACGAATGGTTGCGACAGCCCGGTCGACCAACCGGACCACTAGCTGCGACTGAATTTCGTTGACGAGGGGTGCGGCTGGCTGCGGGGATGTGACCAGTCCTTGAAGGCGTACCCGTGCGGGTCGCGCGAGACGGCGGTTGGCATTCGATGCTCGAAGGCCCAACGTGGCTACAGCCGGAGCCAGCACGACCAGCCGAACAGTCGTGCATCCACCAAGCTCGGACGGATCGGACGGAACCACCGAGGACCGGCTAACGTCTAACCCCGAGCGAGGGTCTAACGGGGGAGTGATCTGTGACAGACGAAGTGAAGTTCACCGGTGCGCAGTGGGATGAGCTGGCAAGAGCCGCTGAGGCGTTTGCAACTGTGCTTGACCAAGAGGGTGGCCGTTTGAGGGACGTGCTGGCCACAAACTGGGCGGGCTCTTGCAGTGAGGGCGTCGGCATTGTCGAGAACTTAAGGTTGCTTCTATACGGGGAAGGGCCTAGTTCCTTCAAAGGTGCGATTAATTCTGAGACCCTCTACTTAAGGCAGTTGGCGGTGCAATGCCGAGGCGCTGGGACCGAACTCGCAGTTAGTGACAGTGACTCAGAACAGAGTTTTCGCAATGCGACGTAGGCTCCTAGCGTCAATCGCCCTGGTGCTACTTGCTGGATGCAGCCTAGACGACAAAACTACGGACGCAGTCGCCGCTTCAGAGGTTCTGTCATCAGACGTGGCTTCGACAAAGTCGCCAACAGTGACCACGGAAAGCGTTGGAACGCCGATTCCGCTCCCGTTCGAGAACCCCTTTCCGGATCGATGGAACGATTCCAACAACGGCTCGCCCTACGAGCCTTGTGTCTCATTCTCGGGTGAAGAGCTCGAACGATTCCAAATCGATCCAACGGTTATCGAGGATGCTGCAATCGTGAACGGCCAAGGCATTCGTGGCTGTAGCTGGTTCATGCCCAAACGGTTCTCGTTGAGTAATCTGGTTACTAATTCTCGGTCGTTATCTGAGTATCGCGCGGGAACCGTAGAAAATGTGTGGAAGCCGAACATTGATATCAACGGTCGAATCGTTGGTTTGTTCGAGGCAAATCACGAACGGAGCAGAGCTTGCTCGACCTACGTCCAGTCATTTTCTGCTGCTGTAATTACTAACGTCGTCACGTCGACGTCTGATGAGGGTCAAAAAATTGACGCTTGCAAACTCGTCGAAGACTTCACTCGCGCATATATCGACAAGATTCCTGGCTAAAGCCCGCAACGGAGTATGAGTAACGGACATGGCTTTGGAGTTAAAGTCAGCGAGTCGCCTGGGAAGGCGCCGGCGAGGCAAACGGCACTACTGGGCGTATAGCACTAGCTAGGTGAATCGGGGGAGTTCATGGCGCCTAAGCCAATTGGGCAGACGGACTGGTTCGGGCATGCGATCGACGAGATGCGGTCGGTGTGCGCCAGCATGGCGCCGAGTTCGGCGGAAGCAGACGCTGAGGCGATCAGGTTGATTGCGGCGAGGATCAGGGCAGCGTCGGACACCTACTACGCCACGCTAGGACGGCTGTATCCCGAAGGGGAGTTCCACGGGGAGTCGGTCACCGGCTCGCGGCACGCGACGATGGATGCGATTCGTCATATGGACGACTCCGCATCGGTGGGAATGCAGATAGCGGACCAGATCTCGGTCATCTCAAAAATCCTTTCGCAGACACAAGGCAGCGTCGCAGACCTCGACGCCCAGTACAGCGGCAACGCTGCCAGCGTTGCTCGGCAGGTGCTGCAGCAATCCGAACTGGCCACCACGATGACCGACATCTACAGCAACCCGGTCATCGGCGCCAACGGCTCGCTACCCGAATACACCGGAGTACCACTGCCACAGCTGGGCGCAGACTTCCAGCCGATCAACACCGATCCAGCCGGCCTCAACGGCAGCAGTTCGGGCAGCGGCGACAACTCAGGGCTACTAGGAGGAGTCGGTGGCGGCAACAACACGGCGGGCGCAGCAGGTCCCGCTGCACCCGGGGGCCCCACAGGTGGACAAGAGACCTTCCGCGGCGACCCGGTAGAAGACAAGCCGCTCTCACTCGGTGACGTGGGCCAAACCGAGCCTGCACATGCCGGCGGATCAACACCCGGCCCGCTCAACGGGGCTTTCGGGTCACCGATTGCCGGACAAGCAAACGGGGCCGGCGCGACCGGCGCTGCGACGACCTCTGCTCGAACCCGGCCGGGGACCGCGGGCGCAGGATCAGGTGGAGGGGCTGGGACCGCAGC
>NZ_AYTE01000046.1:0-173689 GCF_000506245.1 Williamsia sp. D3
GGGCGAGCGGGTGCCGTTGAGATAGGCGCGGACCGTTTTGCGGTCTCGGCCGGTGTGGCGGGCGATCGCCGAGATCGTCAACCCTCGTTTGTGCAGGGCGTGTACTTCCATATCGTCCTCCCATGTAAGCATGAGAAAGCGGGTCTCCTTCGAGTAGCTGATGAGTGGTCAGAGACCATCAGCATCGAGGGAGACCCGCCCTCGTTGGCGGTGCCACACGGGTGGGGAATTTCAGTGAGCGTTACTGGGGAATTTCAATGAGCGCCGTCAGCGACTTGGTCGGCGCATTCTCTCGAGCAGTGATACCCATCGTAAGCAGTGCTGATTGAGCCGCAGCCGTATCCACATCCGAGCACATCCGCTTGGGGAACGCAATTGTTGTTGCGGCGGGTGGTCGTTGACAGCACTCGGCGTGAGAGGCGGGCCGCTCGCGACAGTGACGTCATGTAGACAGCATCGGCCATTGAATGGCCGCCGTTATCCAGGCATCGATACTTCATATATTCGTACTACATGTGTTAGCCAGACGAATGACACTTACGATCATGAATGCACGTAACATGCAGACGGCAAAGAGCTTGACAGAGAGGCCGCGGTTTTTCGTTCCCGTATCCACCCCCCCCCGTGTCGTAGAAGAGGACCGCGCATCGACTGACTGCGAAAGACCGCAGCACTGTCGCCGTCGGCGCGAGCCCAAAACGGCCACGGAACCGCGGCCCCACATTCGCTAGGAGGGTCGGTGTTCGCACCACCCGGCCAGCGTAATCACGAGCCCTTGCGTACCGGTTGGCAGAGACGGGCCAGGACGCGCTAAACACTCATCCTCTGCGAAGAGGCCGAGCTTGTCGTCAGGTTTGCTTCCCACGGTCGAGCAAATCAAGCAGGTAGGAGCCGTATCCTGACTTTGCAAGCCTTTTTGCACAGATTCGAAGTTGTTCGTCGTCGATGAACCCGCGTCGCCAGGCAACTTCTTCGGGAACTGCGATTTTCAGTCCTTGGCGCTGTTCGACGGTGCGGACGAAGTTGCCGGCGTCGAGCAGTGAATCGAAGGTTCCGGTGTCGAGCCAGGCCGTGCCTCGGGGCAGCACCTCGACGTGCAGGTGGCCCATATCGAGGTAGGCGCGATTGACGTCGGTGATCTCGTACTCACCGCGGGCACTGGGTTGCAGGCCGGCAGCGATCTCGACGACGTTGTTGTCATAAAAATAAAGTCCCGGGACAGCAAAGTTCGACGTCGGTTTATTGGCTTCTCTTGCAAATCGATTGCTTTTCCATCGCTGTTGAAATCGACGACGCCATAGGCTTCGGGATTACGGACCCAATAGGCGAATACCGCGCCACCCTCGATGTCGTGAAAACGGTTAAGCTGCTCGCCAAGCCCTGGCCCGTAGAAGATGTTGTCGCCTAGGACCAGTGCCACCGACTCGCGCCCGATGTGGTCAGCACCCAGTACGAAGGCCTGCGCCAACCCATTTGGGCTCTTTTGAACCTGGTAGGTCAGCGTCAGGCCGAACTGACTTCCGTCGCCGAGTAGCGCTTTGAATGCCTGCTCGTCATGAGGAGTCGTTATAATCAGAATATCGGTTATGTCCGCCAACATCAAAGTGGTCAGCGGATAGTAAATCATGGGTTTGTCATAAACCGGCACGAGCTGTTTGCTGACGCCCTGAGTGATGGGGTGTAGCCGTGATCCGGTTCCGCCGGCCAGGATAATTCCGCGCATGGGTTTCAGCATAAGGGTTGTGGGCTCGTTCGGCTTAGTGACAATAAGTCGGGTAATGTTCGCTTAACTAAACAGGGAGTAAATCATGCGGGTACTGATCACTGGTGGAGCCGGATTCATCGGCGCAAATTTTGTGCACCGAACTCTGGCCACTCGCCCAGACGTGCAGGTCCGCGTACTCGACAAGATGACATACGCCGCCAACGCGCAATCACTGGCGTCCGTCGCCGACCGCATCGAATTCCTCAAAGGTGACATAGCCGACACCACCCTGGTCGACCGCCTCGTCGCCGACACCGACGTTGTCATCCACTTCGCCGCCGAATCCCACAACGACAACTCCCTGGCCGATCCCTCGGCATTCGTTCACACCAACCTTGTCGGTACCTTCTCCCTGCTCGAAGCCGTCCGCACCCACGATGTTCGCTACCACCACATCAGCACCGACGAGGTATACGGCGACCTGACCCTCGACGACCCCCAACGATTCACCGAGGCCACCGCCTACAACCCGTCGAGCCCCTACTCCTCCACCAAAGCCGGCAGCGATCTGCTCGTGCGCGCCTGGGTTCGCTCCTTCGGTGTACAAGCCACCATTTCCAACTGCTCCAACAATTATGGGCCCTACCAGCACATCGAAAAGTTCATCCCCCGTCAGATCACCAACGTACTGGCCGGAATCCGGCCCAAACTGTACGGCCAAGGCACGAACGTCCGAGACTGGATCCACGTCCACGACCACAACGACGCCGTCTGGACCGTCATCGACAAAGGCACCATCGGCGAGACCTACCTCATCGGCGCCGATGGTGAAGTCGACAATCGCACCGTCCTGGAAACCATCCTCGAACTCTCCGACCAACCCATCGACGCCTTCGACTTCGTCACCGACCGTCCCGGCCACGACCTGCGCTACGCAATCGACTCCACCCGTCTACGCACCGAACTTGGCTGGCAACCCCACTTCACCGACTTTCGCAGCGGGCTCACCGAGACCATTGCCTGGTACCGCAACAACCCCGAATGGTGGCAACCACTGAAGAACCGCGTCGAAAACAAATACGCCACGACAGAACGCGTAGTGCTCTGAAGTTCCAAGGCCAGGCTTAGTCAGCATTCACTAGTGAAAGTGATCAGGAGTCTTTCTGTTTCGTATCGATACCTCCGGCAGCGCGGGGACCTTGATGTCGACGCAGCTGAGACGCGGTCTCGGCCGTTCATGAGACAACGTGGCGGTGGAAAAGCTGAGGCGCCGCGTAAGGTTAGGCGCGCATGATCTGGAATGCGGATGGTGGCCAGGCGCCTAGCCAAGTTCGATTCGACATGACTATCAATCGAAAGATGGTCAGACGACCTGCTGCGAGCAACCTTCTATCAGACCACGCGATGAAGGTTCTGTTCGGATGCGCCGCGGCAGCATCTCCGCTCCCCGACCGCTGAGCGGTTACTGCAGGAGCGCAGTGGCGCTCACGACCTCGGCCTCGACGTCTCCAGCGCAGGCACCCGTTGGCGTCTTGGTCGCCCGATGCACCCGCAGAGTCGGCGGGTCCTTGCCGAAGGCGGGCCCGACGTCGAAGACCTCTATCCGCGCATGCTGTATGAACGGACTGCTGGCAATCAGTACCTGGTTGCTGGCCTGGCGCGAAACCATCGCGCCGCTGGTGCCAGCTGGCCGCCGATTGGTTCAAGCGGATGTCGTACTGGGCGAGATGCTCGGGCAGGAGGATCTAGCGTGTCACCCCGTGATGCTCTCGACCGAACGAACCAACTCTGGGCGTCGTCGACGCGAAAGGTAAGGCTTTAGAAGTCCTCGACAGTCGTCGCCGGCGGCATCGGGAAGCGTCCCTAACACCCGACTGCTTGATCGTTGGCACCCCAGACATCGGCCCGGCAGCCTGGGTTGTCACATCTGCTTTGTGCTGGCTCGCTGCTAGGTCGCGGTCTGAGCGCAGCCAAGTTTTGTGACCATACTTGCGCAGAAAATTATAGAGTCCGAACGCGCGAATTTTATATAGAGACAGCTTTGCTAGGTATTGACTTTCCAGAAGCGCGTTGCGACCTGTTGTCAAGGCGTGGCCAGGTAAACGATGCAGAACCGGTCCTCGCGAGGTCACAGGGCGGGCGTTGTGTTACATACAGGTAAACCGTGAGTGCATGACTGTTAAAAGACACACCGTTCGTTACGCAGTTGCAAACTGCAGATTTGTAGTGATATTAATCACTCAAAAGGAGAGACGTGGTCCATCTTTCTCTCGGGTCGGCTCGTTCGAATGACGCCGTGATTCCCGCCAGATAGATTGCAGAACAGTCTGATTCGGAATCCCGTCGTCTAGATGATGCTCTCGCGACCCTGCACCGGCCGTCAAGTAGAGCGAAGCAAACTTGCTGTGGCGGGCGCAGGATCGCTGCTAGGTATTCAAGGTCCTGGTTTAGACGGTGGGCCGGCACCGAATCGTTCCGTGACTAAGTTACGCAAAATGCGGCTTAGTGCAGTAACGTTCTGATCACGCAATGTACGCGGAAGGGTTGGCGCGTCACGAACAAGGCGCACGCATTCTTCACGAACGATTCGTTACCAAAAGTTTAGTCACTGACGCCTATGTCGGTAGTACACGCAGTGCTAGGGGAGGTCCGCATGTCTAGACGCCAGGGGTTACCTAGGACTGCGTGGAGACCTGCTGAGGGAGCCAGTCAGCTTCCTTCGCGGGTTGTCAAACCCCGTGAGGATCATTGGGCTAGTAAATATGTGACCCGGGTTCGCTGGACGGATGCCGTAATTGTCGCGGCCGCTGTTCTCGTCGCACAGCAGATCCGGTTCGGCGGCACTGACACCCTCGCCGCGGGCATGTCGCTGACGTCGTTCGTTTTGACGTTCTGTCTTTTTGTCGCCTGGACTTTCGCGTTGCGTGCCACGCAGAGCAGCGACCGACGCATTGTCGGTGACGGACCGGCCGAGTACAGTCGCGTCCTCAATGCCTGTTTCATCGTCTTCGGCTTGCTGGCCATCGTCGACCTTGCGTTCCGCCTAAGTTTGGCTCGCGGATTCATCGCTATTGCATTGCCGCTCGGGACGATTGGGCTTCTACTATCTCGATGGGGGTGGCGCAAGGCGCTGCATCGAAGCCGGCTTCGCCGCCGCAACCTCAGCCAAGTACTGGTCGTTGGAGGCCAAGCATCAGCAGTACCGTTCATTCAGCATCTCGGGCGTAACCCCGGACTTGGCTACGAAGTGGTGGGTGTGTGCGTGCCGCCCGGTAGCGAACACCGTCCGGTCACAGTAGAAGGCAAATCCGTCCCTGTATACGGGACCTTCGGTGAGGCCCGCGACGCGGTCGCCCTTTGCGGAGCAACGACCGTCGCCGTCACATCGGCAGAGGCTCTTGGACACTCTGCGATGCGGGAACTCTCATGGGACCTTGAGGGAATGAACGTAGATATGCTCGTCTCACCTGGCGTCGTCGACGTCGCTGGGCCGCGGATGATGGTGCGCCCGGTAGCGGGCTTGCCACTACTACACATCGACAAGCCCCGTTACGACGGCGCGAACCGCTTCCTCAAAGCGGCGTTCGACAGGCTGGGTGCACTCGCGTTAATCGTCGTGTTGACACCGGTTATGCTGGCGTGCGCGATTGCGGTCAAGTGTGGCTCTAAGGGCCCCATCTTTTATCGTGCCGAGCGTATCGGTGTTAGCAACATGCCATTCGACATGTGGAAGTTCAGGACGATGGTCGACGGCGCGGACCAACGGAAGGCGGCACTCGCCCAGAAGAACGAAGGGTCCGGTGTGCTGTTCAAGCTTCGCGACGACCCGCGGGTGACGGCGACTGGAAAGTTTCTGCGCCGCTACAGTCTTGACGAACTACCGCAGCTCTTTAACGTCCTCGGTGGCACAATGAGCTTGGTTGGTCCGCGACCGCCTCTTCGTGATGAGGTGGAGAAGTACTCGGGCATGGTTACGCGCCGGATGCTAGTTCGTCCCGGTATGACTGGACTGTGGCAAGTCTCGGGGCGATCAGACCTTTCGTGGGAAGAGTCAGTTCGCCTGGACCTCACATACGTAGAGAATTGGTCGATCATGCAGGATGCCATGATTTTGTGGCGCACAGCTCGAGCGGTGACAAAGAGTGAAGGTGCATACTAGCTAACGGCACACTAACTAAAATGAAAGGCCGCAGCAATGGAGACTGCAGCAATTCTGCGTCCGATATCCGAGCCCAGGAGATCCGAAACGGACGGGATGACTATGGCGACCGGCTAATACTGTGCAACCCTGCGGAAGCCCGCAGGTTGGTCTGCCTTTACTGAAAATGAAAACAATCCGACGCTTATTGATAGTGGTCTGTGTAATCCTCGTTTTTCTACCTATGGTTCTGGGCATTTCTGGCTACTTTCTGTTCACCAAGGCTCATATGGACCGTTTGAGCGCCGCGGACGCAATCGTTGTCCTCGGAGGCGAACACGACGGCCGCGAAAAGTATGGTCTGCAACTTGCGACGCAAGGATATGCCGACATCGTTCTGCTTTCGAACCCGTACCAGGCCGGAGATGGTCTGATGAAGCAAGCCTGCTCGTCCTCTACTCGACAAGTCAAAGTCGTTTGCTTTCTACCGAATCCTGGGACAACGCGGGGTGAAGCAATCTTTACCCAGCAGATGGCGGAACGATTTGGTTGGGGCCACGTCATTGTTGTCACTTGGCGCTACCACTTGCAGAGGACCCGATACATATTCTCGCAATGCTTTGGCGGCAGAGCAACAGTGACGGCAGTTCCTCGTGCGTATGATTTCTCGTTCGCGAAGTGGGAAAGTATCTACGCCTATCAGGTTGCAGGCTTCGTCAAAGCGGCAGTTGTTGGGTGCGGCTCTTCTCAGTGAAAGGGGCAGATCTTCTGATAAATGGAAAAAAAGACATGGCTAAAAAGATAGGTGTTTAGTGCCGCTACGACGCAGATTCCGATGTTCAACGTGACCGCAGTCACGATCTCACGCAGGTCCCGTATCGCAACTCGGCCCGAGGTGCTGGCGAGCGCAGCGATTGAGGTGCAGCCTCCAGCGAAGCCAACGGCGATGGTGGCCGGTAGCAACGCAAAAAGATAGTCAGCGGACAGTACGACTGTGAGCAAGTTTGTCCCAAAGGCGTTCAGGGCGACGACAATCCGATTGTGTTGCCACCGCAATAGGGTGAGGGCGGCGTAGGCAACCGCGCTTCCCGCGGCACCACCGAGAGCGAGCTGGTAGACAGGAGTCAATGTGATCGAAATCTAGCTATGATTTGGCCAGCTGTTAGCGCTACCACCGCAAGAAGAGCGACGACGACTAGGTATGCGACCGACAGCCACACATCGGTCGAGGTGGCGGCAACCATAACAGCCACGCAAAGCGCACCCAGTCCGCTGCTGAGACCGATCGCGAACCAGCGTAGCTTCGGCATGTCAATAGACCGTGGCATGATCGCGCCAACAATCAGACAGGACGTTGTGATTGCTACCAAGCAGACCACGAAGTCATGGCGGGGACCAATGTAGATCTCATCGAGAAGGTGACGTCCTGCGGCTCCAACCGCCCCTCCCGATGCCGCACACATGAACTCGCCGCCGTCGAAGGTTCCGCGTCGTGGCATATGGCCAAGTCTAGACGCACGGGCAAAATCTGGTTGGTTGGTGTTGATGGCATCTATCACTTGGGCGCGCTAAGTGACTCCCATAACATGCACAACTTCCGAATGGCGAAAGTTAAAGTAATCTTTTCCGTCCGCAATGCCCGTATCCGTTGTATGTACAGGCCGCGGGGGAGCGGTCGTCGGTATGTTTTAACGCTGAATAATTTAGGCCTCGAAATAGAATACATTTGCATCCCGCGATTTCGAGGCAGATTTAGATGTCCGGCTTCTCAAATATGCTTGTCTGGACAGTACCGCCACCTCCGGGCTTGAGCCCGCGGTAATCCGTCCGCATCCACCCCTGCAGGATGGCTCCGGCCTTGCGATAATTAGAACGGTCGGAGTCATCGAGCAGAAGAATCCCGCCGGGCGCGACTTTGGCTCGGGCTGCCCGAACACAGTCGACCCGCGTCCGTCCATCTACAACTACGAGGTCAAGCGAGTCGTTTGCCACTCCATCGATTGAATGAACGTAGTTGTCGTAAAACTCACCGGGTGCAGTCTCGGCTTCGCACGCGCCCTCGGACTGAACCGGTTGGTGGATAACTCTGCATTCGTTCGGAAGCTTCTCGCGCAAAACCTCGAACCAGACTGGGTCGTGCTCTACTGAGATGAGGCTCGCGCCGAGATCGTGCAGCCAGAGAGTAGATCCCCCGCCACCGTACTCGAAGACATTTGCTCCCCGGGGCAATCGGGCCTCTACGGATTTGATGACCTGGTAGTTCCACCATGGTAGCCGAAGAGCGAGGGTCGAACTACGGTGTTGGCGTGACCATGTCAGCACTTCGCCAATACGGTGGGGTCGACGCCAGTAGTACGACCCGATGCTCTTCAAACTGCGGACTTGATTCGGAGGTATTGGTGCCATAACAAGAGTGTGACGCAGAAACGTCGGCCATATGGTCAAGTCGCAAATTCCGGCCGTCGACGCATTCTACGGGCCTAAGTCCTGCGCTACCCATGTACTCGGAGCCGTCTCGAATCGGCAAACTACGCGGTGAGGGCTGGGCGAAGTTCGTCTGCGTATCGACGCTAGTCTGCACTGGTGAGATGAAGGTTGTGGAGGCGTAGAGCCGGGGTTCCGAGCCTGCTTATCGGCCGGATCATGGGACTACCCCAGCAGCAGCGGCGGCCGGTGGGTAGCGTCACGAGCCCGGAGACAGCCCACGAGACAGCTTGTGTGAGGTCATGATTCCTACCACAACGATGTTTGCATCCGGACCGGTTGCCCGCAGCTTTCTGTGCGTGGTGGCGCGCCGGGACGTCGGGTTTGACATCATTCGCGGCCCCTTCTTACACGCACAATGGCCGACTCGGGATCGCTATCTGATGCGTCAGCTATTCGTTCCTCGAAACGCCGGCTGCCCTCGGTCTGGTCAATCGCTGACGTATCCGATCGAGGGCTAGCCACTCAGGGCAATTTTTGGAAGGCTGTGACGAGAAAGGTTGTACCCATCGGGTACTGATGGTCGATCAACCCCGACTTTGTAGGAGTCCCCGAGTACGGCGCCCGCGAAATTGCGAACCGGGTGAAAGGGGCGACACCTTGCTGACTGTCCGAGGTGTTCGCGGGCGGGTTTCTGCGATTGCCCGCATATACGAGTAACCCAGCAAACGTTGCTGCGAGTGCGAAGACGGTACTACCCCAAGTGCTCTGGCGTCGCGCGCTTCAACTACAACTGTGCCTTATCTTTCGATGTTCGGCTGAGTGGACCCGTTCCATTAACCGACAGATCTCGGTGCACGTCATCGCCGAAGATCGGCGTAGAACGCGGTGAAGTCAGAGACCTGGTCGCGTACATCGTGCGAAACCCCGGTAATCAATCATTTGCAATTTTTTGCGGGTCTCCCCGGCCACATCAGCCCACGGCAATCATGAGCGGAGTAACGCGACTCGGTCGATACTGGATCTGCGACCGATGAGTCGCCCTCAGATAGAGCATGTTACGGCGGTCACGGTAGCTTCCGCACAAACTTCGCTGGGCTTCCGAAGTAGAGACTGTCTGCTTCACAGTCCTCTAAAACGAGCGAACCGGCCCCAATGACGACGCCATCGCCAATGCACACCCCAGGGCAGATAGTGCTTCCTGCGCCGATCCACACGCCGCGTCCGATGGATACGGGGGCGGCAGTTCCTTTGCCTGCCCTGCGTTTGGTGGATCCGGTCTCATGGGACGTGGTAATCACCGTGACGTTCATGCCAAAGGCGGTTTGTGAACCGATTGTCACTGGTGCAATGGCATCGATGAACGCGCCATGATTGATAAATACAGCGCGTTCGACGACCAGTTTGGTCCCACCAATGAAGCAGTTCGACTGGATGCCGCAGCGCTGGATGTCCAACCCGGCTAGGCGGTAAAAGAGCCACCTAATTTCCGACGGGATGAGTGTCGTTGCGATTATGCCGTTGAAGAGGATGTTGCGGACAATCGTTCTGATGCGTGTGAGCATCCTAGAGATTTTGCCGGATACGGCCGGGATCTGCATGCCTGACGTCCGATCGGACCTCCCGCTTCCGGCTCAACTGGTTGCTACCAGCTATCGAATAGACTTGTCTGTCGTTGGATACGACAGCAAGGCACAGCCCAACCGCAAGCCAGAATATCGGTACGAACGTCGCATTCGAGAAAAAACTACTGACAATGATGATCGAAAGAACTTGACCAGCAGTGTGCTGAAGACAAAATACAGTGAGTGCAAATATGAGCAAAATAAAAGGAACCGCCAGTAGTCGTGCGTCTACCCAGAGCCCGAGCACCCAATTGCTGGCCACGCTATTGGCGGAACCCGCCTCGTCAAGATACAAATTACCTGAGACGCCCACTCGACCAGCCGCACTCAAACCATGACCATGCCAAGGTGAATGCCTCGCTAAATACCAGAGCCCATCTAGCTGTTGAAGACGCGCCTCTCCCGATATATCATCCTGTCGAACAGTTAAGGTCCGCTGTAGCCGTACGATCAAGTTGTCGGTCAACGACGGCAGGAAATAAATCGGTGCAGCCAACGCTGCCGCGGTTACCACAAGAGCGGCAATCCTACCCCTGCCATGTTTCGCCTTGCCATTACGAGAGATAACGACGACTATCGCACCCACAATGGCAGTTACAATTAACGCAATCCATGCAGCACGCGCAAATGAGAGCACCCACATCAATCCGCAAATCGGGAGCGCAATGACACGCTGCCACCTTGCCAACGGGAGTCGCCAGGCGAGAACCAGGCCAATCGCGCAATACATGCCAAGCCAATCCGGCTCAGGCCAGAATCCTGAAGGGCGTCCAATTTCGGAAACGTCGAGATGCAAAACGTGTTCTCGGGAGGGAAATATTCCAGCGAGTTGACCAATGCCGTAGGAACCTGACAAGACAATCATCCCGAGCGCCCCCTTCATGACAGTCAGTCGTTCAGCGCTCGTAGTAAAGAGAGCTAGCAGAACCGCCGAAGTGGCGAGCAACAACATCTGCACGGCGAGCAGGGGATTAGTTGCGAGATCGCCGGCTATCACCGACGTTGCCACGAACGCTACCGTGAGCAGGAGGAACGTTATTGGGAAGGTCATTGAGACACGGCGTGAAAGCTGTAGCAAGGACCACCCGAATATGAGGATCGTAAACACATGAATGCTGCCGAACTGCAAATTGACCAATGACGCTGCAGAACCTACGGAGGTCAAGATGACCCAATTGCGCTTCGCCGGCGACAAAGAAAGAATGATGGCGATTCCGGCCGCTGAGCACAAAGCAACAGTGGCCATCAAAAGTGGATCGGTCGGCATTCTCGGATTATACCCGTGTCCTGCGCATTCGGCAGCGCAACCCGCCCACCGGGCGGCGCCAGCCGCTCGTACTTAGAAAGCAGAGGCGGCCGGCTCCATTCCTGACGCTGTCGGATAGGTGTTCCGCGAAGCTGGTAGCAGTCAGCCGAAGCTAGTACTCAAGGCGGTCTGAAGAGTACGAAGGCTAGCGATGCGCGTCATGCCGCCGGATTGAGATGTGGTATAGCGAATCAAGGATGCTCGGTTGCGTTCTAGCGTCTAGCGGACGCTCACGCGGTCGCCGAGCCAGCAGCGGTCCGTACAGCATCGGCGAAGAAGCAGTTTGGCGGCCAGAATTCGTACGTTCGGGCTACGTCACCACTGGTACAAACCGTCCGTGTGTGGCATACGCTCATCAAACGAGCTGAATATCGCGGATGCTTAAGAAAATCGGTTCTGGTTGTGTTCGTCCGGTCGATCGCGGCCGTATGCACGTTATCGAGGTACGGAAGCTACCGTCACTCTCAGCTTCGAACTTCGAGCAGCCACGATCTCTGCGCTCGCTGACCGGCACACGGATGTACTTGGGGGAGTCCGTCCTTTCCGATCAACGTGAATGCGGAATATGGAAAGTAGACTCTACATGTCTAAGTCGTACCACACCAGTCGTAGAGTAACACGCGTATGGAATGAACTGCGTTCCTATCATCTGGAAACTCTAGCTGAAATGGAAGCGAGCTGCGTCGTTTTATCGTAGAGAGTCGTATGACTTTGATGCAACGCAGAATCTTGTAGGCGACATTGTAGCGGCCAAGTTTTTGCGAACGATATACATCCTCCTAACGTCACGATCGACGGTATTTGAGCTAAATGAACCACTGGCCGTCGGGCTCTGGCCAAAGCTGGTGGCATACACTTGTGTCCTGCGAGTTCGACGACGTGTCCTACGGCGCGAGACAGTTGTAGTTGCGTACTGTATCGAGAACACCGACATCGCAAGAGCGTTAAGTTCGAAGCTGCGAACGCCAGTTGCCATAAGCATGTTCCTTGCTGCTGTAGTAGGTGGTTATATATTCAGAACCCTCGACAGAGCCGCGTTCGGAACGGAGTCCGCGCTGAACGAGTACTCAAAGCACATACTGAACTTTGGTCCTGTTGAACATCTCCTGATGCCGGAATTGCCTAGTCCGTGTGAATGTGGAGATCCGATTAAGACACCAGGGTCGGTGGTGTTTGTCGGCACATTTGACGATCGTAAGGGTGTGACGCAACTTTTGGAGTCCTGGTCCCATGTTCAGGAAAGTAACCCGGATGCGTTCCTTACGATCATGGGTCAGGGACCGCTTGCTACAGAGGTCGAGCGGCTGTCGGGTCGGCTTTCGAATGTAGAGGTTGTTTATGATCCGCCGCGAGTCGAAATACATCGTGCCTTTCGGTTCGCGGAGATTGGGGTGCTGTTGTCCCAGCCGAACGAGCGTTGGCGTGAGCAGCTAGGACTGCCAATTTTCGAGGCTGTCGCGCACGGTGCAGAGGTAATTGCCAGCGCAGAATCGGGACTCGCGGGCTGGTTGCAGAACAACGGCCACGCGGTGCTCGAGGCGCACGCGTCCCCAGCTGAACTAGGAGCCTCCATAAATCTGCTTTTGCAGTCACCCAGAGACCCAGCCGTGATTCTTGCCCAACTTCCGGAGACGCACGGCCGCATATCGGCGGATCGATGGCTAGTCAGAGAGCCTGTTCTCCACGCCCGTTCCCCGACGCGCCGGCGAACGCACGGGTAACGTCGAGTCGGTCGGAGCGTCGCCATACGCGTCCCGCCTAGGGACGCGCCAGCCTCCCGACAGGGAAGCAATCTGGCGATCTGCAACTAGCGGCCGTGAAAATCTCAACTTCCAGCCGGTCCGTCAAGTACCCAATCTTACAATGACTACTCAAGAACCTCTCGCCAGACCTGAGACGTCGGTCCGCATGGCCTATCCAGGTTAGTCGCGCCTTCGGCGGCGCGCGCGGAAGGCCCCGGTGCAGTAAACTTCTCAGCGGGTGGAGTGTCAGCTCAGCGTGTGTCATTGGAGGCCATTTCAGTACTTGCAGTCCACCGGGCTCGACTTGTAAAGCACGATTCGTACTGCCAGTAGTGTGGGCTATTGGGTAGAGCTCGAGGGGCGATAACGAAGCAGTATTTATTGTTCTCCGGGCTGTTTTATCTACCAAAAATAGACTTGTCTATTCTTGATTCTGTGCTCTGTCCAATATTAGCTTGGAGGAAGTTTGCGAGTCAGCATTTTCGGCACGGGGTACCTCGGCGCCACACACGCTGCCTGTATGGCGGAGCTAGGTCACGAAGTCCTCGGTGTGGACGTTGACCCTTCGAAGATTGCAAGGCTTCGCGAAGGTGAAGTTCCTTTTTATGAACCTGGTCTGGAGCGGCTGCTGCAATCCAATATTCATTCGGGACGCTTAAGGTTCTCAGATTCGTACGAAGAAGCCGCAGACTTTGCGAATGTGTATTTTCTTGCGGTTGGCACTCCCCAGAAGAAGGGCGAGTACGCCGCGGACATCAAGTACGTCGACGCTGTGGTCGAACGACTTGCACCCTTAATTACTGGATCCTCGGTGATCTTCGGCAAGTCGACCGTGCCTGTCGGTACGGCGGAACGACTAGCGGCGCGAGCGCACAATTTGTCACCGGAAGGTTCGGTACTTGAGGTAGCCTGGAATCCAGAATTCTTACGCGAGGGGAGGGCCATTGAGGATACCCTGCGACCTGATCGAATTGTTGTCGGGTTTGCGGACTCGATGCACGGGCATGCAGAGTCAATTGCGAGGGAAATCTACGCGCCGCAAATCGCTGCAGGCATTCCCTTCATCACTACTAATCTTGCAACTGCGGAGCTTGTCAAGACGGCCGCGAATGCATTTCTTGCCACGAAGATATCGTTCATCAACGCAGTCTCCGAGGTCTGCGAGGTCGCTGGCGCCGACGTCACTCAACTCGCCGATGCCTTGGGCTATGACGAGCGAATAGGCCGAAAGTTCTTGAACGCAGGAATCGGCTTCGGTGGAGGCTGCCTTCCGAAGGACATCCGTGCCTTTATGGCGCGTGCTGGTGAATTGGGTGCCAACGAGGCACTGACCTTCCTTCGCGAGGTCGACTCTATTAACATGCGTCGCCGTTCTATAATGGTTGAGACCGCGCGTACCTCGTGTGGAGGTTCACTTCTTGGAGCTCAGGTTGCCGTGCTCGGTGCAGCATTCAAACCGGATTCAGACGACGTCCGAGATTCGCCGGCGCTGAATGTTGCCGGCCAGATTCAGCTGCAGGGTGCATCAGTAAGCGTCTTTGATCCCAAAGCGATGGAAAACTCGAGAAAAAACTTCCCAACCCTAACCTACTGCGAATCGGCCATAGAGGCCTGTTCTGGCTCGGACGTTGTGCTGGTACTTACGGAATGGCAAGAGTTCATTGAGCTGAAGCCGGGGGATTTAGAGATGGTCGTTCGTGCAAAGAACATAATTGATGGCCGGAACTGTTTAAATCCACACGACTGGCGGTCCGAGGGTTGGATCTTCACTGGGGTCGGTGGCAGATAGTCCACACGCGCGAGACGAAGGGATTTTCTATGAGCCGACCAACGGTTGCGATACTTGGTACTCGCGGTTACCCGAGTTTTTACGGCGGATTCGAGACATTGGTTAGGCAGCTTGTCCCGTACATGGTCGAATGTGGCTGGGACGTGGTTGTTTATGGCAGGACACGGGACGCGGATGCCTCTACAGAGGAATCAGTGGTTGTCAGGGTGACGCGTGGTCTGGAAACCAAATCGCTAAGCACTTTGTCTTACGGCCTGACATCTGCTCTTGATGCACGTAAAATCCGCCCCGATGTGGCCTTGATTATGAACGTCGCCAACGGCTACTGGTTGCCATTCCTTCGAGCGAAAGATATACCGGCAATTGTTAATGTAGACGGAATCGAGTGGGAACGCGCAAAATGGGGAAGATTGGCCCGTAGCGTATTTCGCTTAGGCGCAAGAATGACCGCGAAGTATTCGTCGTCTATTATCTGCGACTCCGTTGTAATCAAAGACTACTGGGCTCAGAACTTCGGTCGAGAGGGGAAGTATATCCCCTACGGCGGGACCGTACACAGCGAGTTGCCACCACCGGATGGTCTGCCCGCTGGTAAGTATATTTTAATGGTTGCGCGGTTTGTTCCCGAGAACACTGTTCCGGAGTTTTTGGCAGCTGCTGAGTCCCTCTCGGATAATAGCGTAGTAGTGATTGTCGGATCGTCTGGGTACGGGGGACCTTTGGAAGAGGCTGTCGAGGGTCTCGCCGCGAAAAACTCGAACGTGAAATGGTATGGCCATATCAACGACGACCAGAAGTTGTTCGGTCTCTGGCAACATGCTGGTGTGTATTTTCACGGTCACAGCGTCGGTGGTACCAACCCAGCGCTGGTCCAAGCGATGGCCTGCGGTGCACCGATAGTCGCGCGAGACACGCCGTATAACCGGGAAGTTCTAGGTGACGCGGGCTCGTTTACACGCCCCGATTCCGAAAGCATCCGTGAAGCGATTGAGTTGGCTCTTTCTGATGACAATCGGCTGCGCTCGTTGAGGGTCGCCGCCCGAGAGCGCGCTGCATCCTTCTACTCGTGGGACGCAGTATGCGCATCCTACGAGGCGGCTGCGAGGTCGGCTATTGGCGTGCGCGCATGAGACTTCGCGGAATTGCCCGCCGGGCTGAACCGGAAGTGGGTGCCGTCCCTGTTTTGCGCATCATTCCTGTTTTGCGCAGCGACCATGTCAAGCGGAATAGCCGGCTGACCGACGGCGTGACGTTGTATTTCGCGGAGAATCCGGACCTGGCGGGCACCGCAATCCCACAGTCGATGGCCCGCACCAGCATTGTCGCAGCATGTAGGCGGACATTTGAGGCGAAAGAGGCCGTGTTGGAGTTACCAGAGCCGCTGTGGGTGAGATATTTGCCCTACAGCCTGGTGCTCTCAGCGTTGTGGAAGTTGGCAAATCTTCGGCGACGGGCGAGGAGACCGGTAGTGGCCTATGCGATCGAGAACAATGACTTCGAGCAGGTTGCCTTTGGGATGAGGCAGGTGCCAGCCTGGTTCGCATCTGTCGTTCGTGCTGGCGTCGGCGTCTGTATCTGGGCTTGCTACTCAAGGATTGCGTACGGAGGCCGCGGTGCTCAACGTGGCTATGAACGACTGCCTCTCGTCGGTCGAATTGAATCAGCGGTGTTCGAGCCCCTTCCGTCGGCGGAACGGATCGATCGGGTTAGTGCCGAGAGGAGTGCGACAGACGTTCAGGTCGTTTTTGTCGGCGTCGTCGAGCGCGGAAGGGCATCCATCTGTTGACCGCGGCATGGGACCTCGTTGAGAAACAAACCACCATCGGCCAACTGTCGATAGTTGGCGACGGATCCCTTTCTCAGCTCGTTGAGACTGGTGTTTCGGAAATCCCTCGCGACGGAGATACAGGGGCAGGCTTCCCCATGACGAGGCGGTGCGCGAGATTGGAAGATCGACGGTCCTCGTTGCGCCATCGGTGCGATTCGGACGGTGGCGTGAGCAGGTAGGTCTTCCAATCACGGAAGCATTGGCTTACGGAAAGACTGTTGTGACCACGGACGAGACGTCCCTCGCTGACTGGCTTCGACAGAACGGGCACCGAGTCGTGCCTAGCCCAGTTGAGCCCGAAGAGTTCGCTCAAGCGCTCCTGGATGCGATGGCTCACCCGCTCGAACCCGCGGCCGTTCGCTCAAGTATTCCGGCGATAGCTGGACGGATCGCCGCCGACCGTTGGTTGAACGCTGCGGAGCGCGAAGTTCGATCTTCTGCGTCAGGGGCAAGGATATGACTGTCCCCATTGATAACCGATTGTCAGCGGTTGTTGTTCACTATCGTAGCTACGAAACAATCGGGTCTACGGTTGCAGCACTCGTTTCAAGCGGCATCCGCAGCGGGAACATTTGCGTGGTTGATAACAGCATGGAACCCGATCGTCGAGACGAACTTCTCGCACTTCTTCATCCCGGGGTTCATGTACTATTTGACGAGAATAGAGGATACGGGGCCGCTTGCAACGCTGGTGTTCGGTTCCATGCGGAGCGCAATTCGACTGCGGACTATGTTCTCGTAGCTACCCACGAAGTGTTGCCCGACGTGGGGGCTGTGGAGCTCCTTGTTGCGGCTCTAGAAGAGAATCCATCTGCGAGCGTAGCGGGCCCCACACTCGTTGTCGGCGAATCCCGCCAGATTGTCTGGTCGGCCGGAGGTTACTTGACCAAGTATCTACGGTTGCCGCGGCACACAATGCACGGATTTGTTCGAGATACTGTCGCCTTAAAGCCGCAGAAGTGTGAATGGGTCGACGGGGCATTCGTTCTTTACCGCGCTGCGGACCTACTCGAACATCCGATAAACGAGACGTACTTCATGTATATGGAGGAAGTTGACCTCCACCAAAGGTTGAAAAGACTCAGCAAAGAGACAATTTGGGTCCCCCAGGCGATTGTGTCTCAGAGCTCTTCGGGTATCCCGGATTATTATCTGGCCCGTAATATGCAAATATATCAGGATCTTAATGGGACTAGATTCAGTGCGGCTTTTGCAGTGCCTTATGAGATCGTGCGTCGGGTACTCTCCAGGGCTACCAAAGGGGGTGCACACGGCGACACGAAAGATCTATTCAGCGGTTGGATCTCCGGAAGGCGGCTCGAACGAGCAGTTTTACCGACCTCTGTGAGAATCGTGAACCCAGTCGGTGCGATGTTGCACCATTATAGTGCAGTTTCACGGAGGCAATTGTCGACGGTCGGCGCGGCTTGTACGGTTATGGAGCTTAGTGAACCCTCTCATGCGGAATATGGCCGACTGAGCTGGTTGGTTCGCACTTACGCCACGCTGGTCCGCGCGCGCGTGACAAAGCCCTCATCGAAGATTCTCTTCGTCTGGCCGGCGCTTGGCGCTCTCGACACCGTATTGGTTCGCTTCCTAGGAGGATCGGCAAGCTGGCTGGTGGTACATGATCCTGAACCGCTGGTGCGCTCGGTAGGTAACGGAAAATGGGCGCTGTGGTTTGCACGTCGTTTTGGCACCAGCAATCTTGTTGTCCATAGCGAAGTGGCGGGAGATTCAGTCTTTCGTCTTACTGGGCATGCGGCATACTTTCTCGAACATCCAACATATCCAGCTTCGGACACCATTGGGAGACTGGGCCGCCGTCAGGATAACCGTCGCGTAATTCGGGTCTTCGGACAATATAAGGCGGATCGCGATACCGAACTGCTCGTCCAGATTGCTCAGCGCCTGGGCGGCAAGTATGACCTTGAAGTCGTCGGTAAGGGCTGGCCCGCAGTTGCGGGTTGGCGTGTGAGCCCAGACTTTGTTGTCGAATCTGACGTAGACGGCGTGTTGGCTTCTGCTGACGTCGTCTTGATCCCGTACCGGCGTTTCTACCAAAGCGGTGTGGCCATACGTTGTCTTGAGGTCGGAACTGCTGTGGTGGGCCCCGCACAATCGAGTTTGGTGGGTCTGCTCGGACACGGTTCACCGCTCCTCGCGGGAAGTGACGGCCCTGACGACTGGGTCCGGGCCATCGAATTCGGCATGGCTGCAGAAGCGAACGTAATTGCTGAGGCTTACAGTGACTTCGCTCGTAGGTCGAACGATTCTTGGTCTCGTTGGCTGAACGTGGGAGGTCGTAGGTGAAGCCCTCGTACCTAGTTGCGCTCGGCAGGTCATCGGCGCACTCGGATCGCGTGTGGCGATCTGCCGGCAAAGTCGCCGGTGAGGTGAGATTCTCCCAGGCCGCCCCTTTGGGAAGGCGCCGCGGCAGCCGAATTCTGGGTCTTGGACTCGACGCGATGATTGTGGCGATGAAGGCTCGACTCACGGTGAGAAGAGCATCTTTGATCTGTGCGAATCCATGGATTGCGGTTGCAGTCAGGCTGCTTGGCTTTTCAGACTTCGTAGTTACCGGTATCTACGCGGTTCCTGGATCCCGCAGTTGGCAAATTCTCAGGAAGGCCATAGGCAACCGGCCGGTGGTGTGTCTCGTCGACTCTGAGGCCCAGGCGTGGTGTTCAGACGGCGGTCGGGCGACATCAGTTCTGTACGGGAACACCTTCGGCTATCCTCCGGCCGAAGTTCAAGCCGACGGCCCGAGGATTTTCATCGGGGGAACGTCGGACAGAGACCTAGCTGTCGTGGATCGTCTGATATCAGAGATTCGTCGAGATGTGACCCGGGTGCAATTGGTAATCGCCGACGGGACTGGGCCAGCTCGGTGGGACGGCGTGGTAGCCAGCATTGAATGGTTAGGCCGTGTGAGTCAGCCTGAGTTCGGGCGGCGAATGAGTCAAGCGGACGTAGTGTTTATTCCTTTGGTCGACTCCAGTCGATCTGCTGGTCACATGGTTTTAGTTGGCGCCCTCGAATGCGGTCTCCCGGTAGTGACAACCCCGGTCCAGGGCGTCGGCGGGTATATTGACGGCAATTTTGTTCGAGTTGTTGATCCAGTTGCGGATCACTTGTCAACACTCATAGACACCGCTACGGCGATGTCGGCTGAGCGCGATCGCATTCGCGAATATTGGATGCTGAAATTCAGTCTCAACGGATATGTCGTGCGCCTTCGATCGGCGTTTGACGTTTTTGGCTACGATCTCTAATGACTAGGGAAGGCAGAGTAGACGCTCACGCGTACGGCCGGCACGCCGCGGCCGCCCATCGCGATTTGCTGTCGGGTCCCGAAGAACCGAGATCTGTCAAGTTGAAGGCAAAAGTCTGCGAGGTTGGAAGGCGCTCACGCGTTTTAGGTGGTCGCGCAGCAGTGCAGGGGCCGCTTTTATCCTTATCATCGCAGGCAGTCGGGCTCATACAGCTGGCGTTACTACTCTGGCGAACCGGCGCAAATAACGCGACCGACGCCTACTTTTACTTGTGGACGTTGGGTATGTTACCGACGCTCACGCTTATCGTCGGCGTGATGTACCCGATGCTCTTAAATAATTCGAGGATTGGCGGGCCGGGTGTGACACGCATCGCAGCCGTGACGCCGGTGATGTCCGTCGTTACGGTTGCAATAGGAGCCACATGGTTTGCCCTGAATGACCGGCCCGTCTCTGTAATTTTGCCAATCGCAATAGCCAGTGCAGGGAATGCCGCTGCGCAAGCGCTAGTGTGGCATCGTGCGGTGCTTTCTGAGGCTGTTGGTGAGCCGCGATGGATGTGCGCCGTCGCACTGCCGTCGAACGTTCTCGCCGTGTTTGTTTTGGCCTTACCTTTGGGCAGCGCTGTGCAAGTTGTGACTTTTATGATCGCCGCGCTATTCGTTGGCAACGTTGGCCTCTACCTTGCGATGGTACGACTAGAAGTAGGAGCATCGGCGATACGCGGCGGTGAAGACCTCCTACCCGCGACCAAGGCCACGTTTGTGTGGTTCTTTTTTCGAGCGGGATCTGGCCAACTCGCTCTGGTAGTAATTCAATCTACTGCGGTATTGCTGCCTGCAGCGACGCTTACGGTTGTCAGCGTAGCGAGTAAGTTCGTAGGCGCATTCTCATCAATATTCGTTAACGCGCTTATTCCGCGTTTCATCAATCAGTCGACTAAAGATGCCGCAGCGGCTAACAAATTTATCCTCGTCCTCTGGTGCTTCCTCTTTCCGATAGGTGTCCTAGTCACTGCCCTGGCTTTGCCGCTTGAAGGGCTGCAAGTGTCGCTAGCGCTTCTTGGTTCCGTATGGGTTCTTGTTGCAACAACCGCCGCGGTCGCTCAGAGGATGGCCTTCAGATTTTTGCCCGCCAGTACTTCGCGCCTTTCCATCGGAGCGGTTTCGTTAGTTTCTCTTCTCGCGGTCATGTCTGCGTCGTCCTCTGAGTTTAATGCCGAAATGTTGGTTGCGGCCTACGCGGGTCTTGATGCTCTAACTGGTGTGATGTTCCTTTTTATGCTTCGAAGCCGGGCCGCTTTCGTGCTGATGTTTGGGGCACTTCTGGTAGTGGCTATCATTTGGGTCGGTCAGTACTTTTACTAGTGGATTATGGTTCTTCCGATTGGGTTCTCTTCGACGGCTCAATCGTTCGGTTTGCTCAGTACGTCTAGCTAGGAAGCGCGGTGGTGATGGGACTCATGCGATGGCGAGTGCGGGTTGCCTCAGGAGGTGGGGCTGCAGGGTCTGACGGCGCGGAAATTGGTTTCTTGCTGCATAATCCTCACAGGGTGCTCGATGTTGGGCCTGGCGGCACTGGGAGCGGCACGAGGGGCAGGGCCTTTTGATATTTAGCTTGGACGTCCCACCGCAGAAACCGCTAGTGACGTCTACGACTGAGCGAATGCTCGGCAACCACGGGAAGTGAACAAATGACTGAAACAAGCCAAGACTTCCAGGACGCGGGGAAGGATTCGCTGCGATCCGCCGTGCGAGCCATTAAACGAGGGTGGATCACCATACTAGCGGTGACCCTAATTTTCGGTGCGGTGAGCGTGATGTACAGCATCCTGCAGAAGCCCGTTTACCAGTCGACTGCGACGCTCTATGTGACGTCCGGCAGCGAAAACAGTGCCCAAACTGCTTACCAGGGTTCGCTGGCGTCGGAGCAGCGCGTTATGTCATACACAAAGCTTGTTGACTCGGATGCGGTCGTTGGCGCAGCTCTCAAGGATGTCCCCATGGGTCTATCCATGAGTAGTGCGAAGGAAGCGTTGAGTGCTACCACGACGCCGGAAACGGTATTGCTCAACATTTCTGCGGAAAGTACAGATCGCGCGACGGCCGCGAAACTCGCTAACGCAGTAGCTGAATCGATGACTGCCTATGTAAGTCGGCTCGAAGCACCGAGTGGCGGGGGCGCTCCCCTAGCGAAGGTCACCGTGGTGACGCCGGCGAGTCAGTCTGAGACCGCGATCGCGCCACGTACCGAGCGGAATACCGCATTGGCGCTGGCGCTGGGTTTGTTAGTCGGGCTGGGGGCAGTGCTTGTCTACAATCGCTTCAACAACAGAGTTCGGGACGAGGCTGACATGGGGGGTGCTACCGACGCGCCCGTGTTGGCTTCGGTGCCCAGCGACGGACTTCTTAAAGAACGCGGACTGATCGACTTCAGTTCAGGAGCAACCCTGGCTGCAGAGTCATATCGCAAACTGCGGACGAATCTCTCGTTCACCAGCGTTGATCGACCATTCCGCCGGATCATCGTCACCAGTGCACTGGAGGCTGAGGGCAAGACCACAACCGCCATCAACCTTGCAGCAGCGCTTGCCGAGACCGGGCAACGGGTTGTGCTGGTTGACGCTGATCTTCGCCGGCCTCAGGTGAATCATCGGACCGGCCGCATGGGCGACGTTGGTTTCACCAACTACCTCAAGGGTGACGGCGGCATGAATGACCTGCTGCAGCCCACGGATGTCGAGAACTTCTGGGTACTCGCCTCGGGACCAAAGCCTCCGAACCCGGCTGAGTTGCTCGGCTCAAAACGTGCTGGTGAGGGCATCGAAGAGCTCTCAGCCCACTTCGATTACGTCATCATCGATACTCCACCCCTGCTGCCGGTTACCGATGCCGCGGTGATCGCGCGGTGGGCTGACGGAGTACTGCTGGTGGCCCGCGCCAATCAGACTCGATTGCCGAACATCGCCTCGAGTATCGAACAACTCGACGCGGTCCAGTCCACCTTGATCGGTCTAATTCTCACCGACGTTCCCACCCGCGGTGGCGCCTACAAATACGGCTACACCTACGCCGCCACCCCCGAAACGAAGAGCGGTCCCTTCAGTCGGTTCCGTAGGAAGCCCAAACACAAGGCCATCGAGACCGTGCTCGATCCCAACGCGGAAGGGTAGGTCATCGAACACCCTGCAGGGGCGGTAGTTCGGGTGCGGTCTGCACTGTGGGAGGCGCAGGCGGCCAGATCGTCATGTTTCGCACAGGTCGCCCGGAAACGTGGGGGCGAGTGATGGGCGAGGACTTACGCCAACCACTGACCCGCGCCCAGCTCGCTCTATGGCTCGTTCAAGAGACCCAGCCGGGAATAGCGGTCAACGTTGCGCAGTACATGGACCTGCGTGGCCCGCTTGACCATGAGTTGTTCATGTCTACCGGCGTGGAACTCGGCCACTGGCAACAGATGCTCTTCACCCGGTACGAGCACACCGCCGATGGCCCCGTCATGCTCATCGATCACTCACTGCGCGATCGTCCGCATTACTTCGACCTGCGGGCCGAGGCAGACCCCATTGCCAAAGCACTGAAGTGGATGGAGGACGACTACACCCGTCCAACCGATCCGACCCGGGACAGGACCGCCGAGGCCGTCCTCTTCCAGATAGCTGATGATCGCCACTTCTTTTACGAGCGCGGTCACCACCTCAGTTGGGACGGCGCGTCGGCCACGTCGCTACGCAACAAACAGGCGGCCCGATACACCGCACTCCAGGCCGGTCGGGTAGATCCGCTTCCGCCCCGGCCAGACCTGTCCGTGCCCGACCGAGCCGACGCCGACTACCGCAACTCCCGACGGTTCCACACCGACCGAGAATATTGGCTTGGCGAGCTCGACGGTCTGGAAAAAGCTACGGTTTTGGCACTGCGCCCGGGACCGCCGCACCCGGTGAGCCATCGCATCACCGGTGCATTACCGCTGCCCACGAGCGAACAGATCAAGGCAGTCGAGGCGTCCCGACGAACCACGTTGCCTGCCGTGGCGACAGCGGCGATCGCCGCATATGTCGCGCGATTGCGCAATATCGACGACGTCACCCTGAGTCTTCCTGTCGCAGCGCGTACAACCGCGGCGCTGCGAGACACACCCTTGCCCGTCAGCAATGTGCTTCCACTGCGGACCCGGGTGAGCTCAGATACCACCGTCGGCGACGCACTGGCAACCACACAGGCCGCGCTCATCGGTGCCCTTCGGCACCAGCGCTACCGATTTGAAGACATCCGGCTCGACACTGCCACACGCCGACCCAACGGAAGCGTTCTGAGCCTGGCCGGTTACGGCGGTCCACCGATCAACCTCATGCTGTTCGACCGGACGATGAACTTCGGCGACTGTGTCGGCACATTCCACGTGCTGACCACAGGCCCAGTCGAAGACATCGCCTTCAGCCTGTACTACTCAGGTGCCATCGCCCCTGAGAACCTGCGCTTCGACATTCAGGCCAATCCGAATCGGTACACCCGCCCCGAAGTCGAAGACATCCATCAGCAACTGCTCGCCATGATGGGCACGTTTGTGGATGCGCTTGCACACGAACCCGACTCGGTGATCTCCGCCTTGCCGCTCGTAGGCTCAACCCAGGCTGCCAACGGGTCTGCCGCACCACCTCGCCGCGAGAACCGTCCACATCAGGCGTCGACGCAATCCCACTCGGAGCCGCACACCGTCGTCGATCGTGTGCTGGCCATGGCGGACCGATACCCCGTTCATCCGGCGATCGTCTCTGGCTCGAACACCACCGACTACCGCCAACTCGTAGCCCGCGCAATGGCCATCGCTGCGGAACTGCAGACGCGGGGAGCCGGCCCCGGCACCCGGGTAGCCGTAGTGGTGCCGCGGAGTGACCGCACTCTCATCGCACAGCTGGCGGTTTTGATGGCGGGTGCCGCATTTGTCCCCGTCGACCCGGACTACCCGGCGGCTCGTGTCTCGATGATCCTCGAAGACAGTGCACCCAGCATGGTGCTGGTCACCGAGGAAACCGCGCACCTTGCCGATCCGAGAGTGGAGCGAGTCCGCGTAGACGTCGACTATCCGCAGTCCTCGTGGCTGCCAGGTCGCATGAAGAAGGACGATCTGGCCTACATCATCTACACGTCGGGCTCCACGGGACGGCCCAAAGGTGTTGCCGTCAGCCATCGGTCGGTCCGCGCGATGCTGGACGCGTGCGCCAGCATCTATGAGCCGGGTGCCGGCGACATCTTCAGCTGCACGCATTCCACAGCATTCGACTTCTCGATCTTCGAGATCTTTGCAGCTTGGACTGCCGGCGCCGGCGTACTTCTGATCGACAGCGAGACAGTTCGCGATCCTCATCGGCTGTGGCAGTCGTTGGTGGCGGGCAACGTAACGGTGTTGTCGCAGACGCCGTCCGCCTTCATTCCACTTGCCGAGGTCGCGGCCGAATCAAATGCTCCCGAATCGTTGCGTCACATCGTATTCGGTGGGGAAGCACTGCATCCAAACTCACTGCAGACGTGGTTCGGCCGATACGGCGATCGAGTTGCGCTCACCAATATGTATGGGCTGACCGAGGCGACAGTGCACGTCACCGCGCAGCGGGTCGGTGGACCCGGCGGCCGCTCCTTGATCGGACAACCCCTCGGCGGACTGCACATCGAGGTATTCGATCAGTGGTTGCGCCCCAGTCCTGTTGGGGTCTGGGGCGAGATGTACGTCATGGGCGAGCAGATCGCGCAAGGATATTGGGATAACGGCGCACTCACCGCAGCCCGTTTTGTCGCCGCCGCCGACGGTAGCCGGTGGTATCGGACCGGCGATGTGGTCCGGAGAACGCACGACGGAAACCTCGAGTATCGTGGCCGCGCAGACAATCAGGTGCAACTACGCGGCTACCGCGTGGAGCTCGACGGGGTGGCCGCAGCTCTGCGATCAGCACCAGGTGTCACCGATGCTGTTGCTGTTGTTCGTGATTCCGGCGGAACCGGCGGTGGTGTGCTCACCGGCTTTGTTCGCGGCACCGACATGGACCTGGACGCCGTTCGCAGATGGTGTGCCACTGTCCTTCCCGCCTTCGAGGTCCCCGACCACTTGATGGCCTTGGCGGAATTTCCCCTCACCCCCTCTGGCAAGGTCGACACCGCTGCGCTGCCCGCTGGTGAACGCCATCACGTCACCACGCCAGTTGACCTCGACCCGGTCCTTGCCACAGTCGTGAGCGCTGTCGCAGAGGAACTCGGCGTGGACTCCACCACTGTTGATCCCGCGGTGGGCATCTTCGCCTCCGGCGTCAATTCACTTGGCGCAATGAATGTTTCGTTGGCACTGGGACGGCGTACCGGCCATCCGGTGTCTGTCCGATCGCTCGTGGAAGCGCCAGACCTGGTCGCCGTTGCCGATCAATTACGCCAAGCACCCGTGGCAGGGCCGCAAACGGGCCCCGCTCTCGTTCCGCGGCAGAGCGGCATTCAGCGGATCCCGTTGACGCCACAGCAGGTAGCACTGTGGCTGCGATGGCAGCTCGACCCGGCCGATACCAGCTACAACTTGTCGGCGGCCATTCGCATCGATGCCGCGGTGGCGGAAGAGCTGCCGGCGGCTATCACGTGGATTGTGCGCAGACATGAAGCACTACGTACATATTTCCCGCACGACGACGCCGGTCCGTACCAATCCGTCACGGAACCGGGTGATGTCACAAACGATCTCAGCCCGACCCCGGTCGGCAATCTGCCTGACGCAATGGGAAAACTCGGTAGGCCGCTCGATTTGGCAAGCGAGCTGCCGTGGCGCATAGCCCTGTTCGATGTGAACGGCGAGCTGTGGCTCGGGATCGTCGTTCATCACATCGCGGCCGACGGTCGATCAGTGCACATCATCCAAAGCGACCTCGCCCACTACCTCGCCGGCGACGATCGAGATGACTCCGCCATCATCGGGTACCCCGATTACGCCCTCTGGCACCGAGATATCGGCGCGGGTGCGGCAACCGAACTCGAACGCTTCTGGCAGACAGTGTTCATCGACCCGCCGTCGCCACTGCGGCTTCCCGGCGTGCAGCCGCGCATATCGGGGGTGCGCGGCACCAACAGCGTCGCCGTCACCCTCGACTCAGATCTGTACGGGGCGCTTACAAAGTTCGCCGCCAGGTCACGAACCACCCCGTTCATCACGATTCATTCAGCTCTCGCTGCTGTTCTGAGCCGGCAAAGTGGCAACCCTGACATCGTCATCGGAACTGCAACTTCGGGCCGCACCGCAGAAGTCGCTGATGTGGTCGGAATGTTCGCACGGACAGTCCCGCTGCGCACCCGCGTCGACATCGAACAATCCTTCAACGCTCTCGTCGCCGATGTCACCGGGCGCGACCTCGACGCTTTTGCGCATGCCGACCTGTCACCGTCGCAGTTGGCGTACATCGTCGACCCCCACCGTGACGCCACTGACGCCCAGCTGTTCGATGTCTTTCTCGCAGACATCGACGCCGATACTGTCCCGCCCGGCGCCTACGTTCCGCTGCCCCCGGCGCGATTCGGCCTCGACTTCTCGCTGGTTCGCGAAGCAGGGGAAGACGCATACGAGTTTCGGCTGAGTTTTCCTACCGGAGTGACCGATACCGATCGCGCGCAGGCGCTGCTGAGCAGCGTCGTCGACCTGCTGGCGAATGCCGTCCACGCCCCCGAACTGCCCTTGTATGAACACTTTGTCGGAACACAGAACGTCGCGCCTGCACCGACCACGGCACATGTCGAGTCGATGTACGACCTGATTGCCCGGTCGGTGCGGACCTTCGCTGACTCGGTCGCACTCGAAGACCAGGAGTTGGGTCTCTCGCTGCGATACCGCGACCTGGATGGTGCGAGCTCCGCTTTGGCTCGCGCGCTGATCAATCGCGGTGCAGGACCCGGTGACAGCGTTGCCATTCTGACCGGTCGATCCGCGGTGTCGGTTGTTGCGATGTGGGCGGTGGTGAAGTGCGGCGCAGCGTTCCTTCAGTTGAACCCGAACGATCCGTCAGCCCGCAACGCGCTCATCACCGAGACCGCGGGGGTGCTCCTCGGCATCCGAGGACCCGGCATCGCGGCCGGAGGAATCGACATCGAATGGTTAGATGTCTCCGTCGAGTCTCTCTCTGCAGCTGCCGGCGAACCGTTTTCGGTAGACGAGCGCACCCGGCGTGGGAACATTGACGACGTGGCCTACGTGACTTTCACGTCTGGCACCACCGGCACGCCCAAGGGCGTAATGATCACCCACCGAGGTGTGGCCCCCTTCGCGAACGACGTTGTCGAGCGCGTTGGCCTGCGCCCCGACAGTCGGGTGCTGCACAACTACAACCTCACCTTCGACGCCCACCTCATCGAGTTGATTCCCACGATGATGGCGGGAGCTACTGTTGTCATCTGCCCACCCGGCATCGTCGCCGGCACAGAGCTTCGGGACATACTGATCGACCGCGCCATCACGGTGTTTTTCTCCACCCCGTCAGTGCTCGCCACCATCAGCGCGACCACCGTCCCGGGATTGGAATGCGTGATCGTCGGGGGAGAAGCACTGTCACACAACCTTGCTGAGCAGTGGGCAACACGCACCCGGCTGGTGAACTTCTACGGGCCTACGGAAACGACGGTGGCTGCGACCGGTGACGCGCCGGTCGATCCGACAACTCCGATCACCATAGGCGTCGGGTTGTCCGGGGTGTCCACCCTGATCCTCGACAGCCATTTACGGCCGGTACCGCCTGACACGATCGGCGAGCTGTACCTCGCAACACCGGGCTTGGCTCGAGGCTATGTGGGCGACAGCGTTTCAACATCGCTCCGGTTCGTCGCGAACCCCTATTCGGTTGCTGGGGAACGCTTGTACCGCACTGGTGACCTCGTACACCGCCGCGGCGATGGCCGGATCGTCATCCACGGTCGCGTCGACGATCAGATCAAACTTCGCGGTATGCGCCTGGAACCCGCCGAGATCAACGCTGCGCTCTTGGCACTCGATGGTGTGCGAGGCGCCTACACCGGCGTGATCAAGAACTCCGCCGGAGAGCACGTCCTGGCCACGTGGGTCACCGCCGAGCGTGACGTCGAGATTGAGTCCGGCACACTTCGCAAGCAGTTGAAAGCGCTACTGCCACAACGACTGGTTCCGTCGTCGGTGATAGTGATCGACGAGTTCCCGGTGACGGTCAATGGCAAAGTCGATCGGCACGCGCTTCCGCGTCCAGAGTCGGTCAACAGAGCAATGCGTTCGCCGGGAACCCCCACCGAGCTGATGGTCGCGAAGGTCTTCGCAGACGTAGTCGGTGTTGGCGTCGAAAAGATCGGTCTGCATACAGACTTCTTCGAACTCGGTGGAACGTCGCTGTCGGCCACGCGGGCCGTGAGCCGATTGACCGAGCACACCGGACGTGCGGTTGTGGTGCGCCACTTGTTCGAAGCGCGCACCGTAGTCGAGGTCGCCTCGATGATCGACGAGTTGGTGCCGACCAACGAGGCAATTGTTCCGGTGCATCGTCCAGACGCTGTCGACCTACCGCTTTCCTACTCTCAGAGAAGGATGTGGATCCTCAACCGGCTCGATCCTGAGTCGACCGCGTACACGGTGCCGGTGGCCCTACGCATCAACGGGTCGCTCGACGTCGATGCTTTGCTGACCGCAGTCACCGAACTCGCCCGGCGGCACGAGTCGCTGCGCACCGTCTACCCCGAGACACCCGCCGGGCCCTACCAACGCGTGCTCTCGCCCGAAGCCGTCGAGATGACTGCCTTCACGAGCATCGCCCCCGATCAACTTGCTGACCTTGAAAGGGAGCTGGTGTCAGCACCTTTCGACCTGACCACCGCCCCGGCGTTTCGCGCCGAAGTGGTCGAGATCGCCGGACGGAACGAATGGCTGTTGTTGATGGTGATGCATCACGTGGCCATCGACGGCTGGTCGATGCGCACCCTGCTGGCCGATTTGGTGCAGATCTATCAGTATGGTCCCGGCCGTGTTGCTCCTGCGGAACTTACCTACGGTGACTACACCCTGTGGCAGCTCGATTGGCTCGGCGAACCGGACGATCCGACGAGCCGCTACCACCGCCAGCTCGAGTTCTGGCAAACCACGCTGGACGGGGCAGGCGAGCCCATCGCTCTTCCCTCTGGTACCGGTCCCCGGCGGTCGGGTGGTAGGCATCAAAAGACCATCGGTGACTACGTGATCGAAGGCCTGACGTCGCTAGGTGCCGAGGAATCGGCGACTGTCTTTCACGTCGCCCACGCCGCACTCGCGGTTTTGATGGGTTACGCCACTGGGCGCGACGACGTGGTGATCGGGTCGCCGGTGCTCGGACGCCCGCACCCGGCCTGGGAGCCTGTGGTCGGCATGTTCGTGAATACAATTGCTCTGCGAACGCGGACGAGCAAATCGTTCACCGTACGGCAGGTGCTTCGCGAGGTTCGCGACGTCGCCCTTGCTGCCGCCAGTCATGGCGATGTGCCCTACGACGCGGTCGCCCGCGCCGTGCGCCCAGAACACCACGGTGCGGCCGATCCGCTTATCTCAGTGCTGCTCGTGGACCAGGACTACGCGTCGATGCTCGACCCCGGTGCGGAGCTGAAGATTCCGGGGGTCGATGTCGAACTGCTTGGTCGTCCAGATGCCTTGGTGGGGGCCAAGTTCGATCTCGAAGTGCTGCTGTCACATCGTCCAGGTCAACCGTTCACAGTCACGATGATCCATTCCGAGAACGTCGACGGTGCTTACGTGCTCGGGTTACTGCACGCACTTGTAGACATGCTGAGCGCCGCGGCCACCGACGCCGATGTTCCGTTTGCCGCCCCCGGTATAGCGCAGACCGACGCTCCGGCGACCACTCACAGAGCGGCGCTCGCGAGCCCGACCGTCGACCGCAGCCTTGCCCTCGAGGTCGCCGATGCGATGGCATCAACCCTCGGGGTGGCGACCGACGAGGTCCGGATTGGTGACGACTTCTTCTCCCTCGGTGGCACGTCGCTGTCGGCCACCCAGGTGACGGCGCTGCTCGGTCAACGGCTGGGGCACACCGTTCCCGTGCGGTTGTTGTTCGATGCTCCGAGTCCGCTGGCTCTGGCGGCCGCGCTGAGCGTCGAAGCCGACAACGTGGCGAGCATGCTCCCACCGCTGACGGGCCTCGGCGCGGTGGATGTCCCGGATCCTTTGCCGTTGGCACCGACCCAGCGGCGGCTGTGGGTGGTGCAGCAACTCGAGCCCGAGACGTCGATATACCTTGTTCCGATCTTGGTGCCGGTTCCCGATGGCATCAACGACGCCGATGTGCGCGCGGCCGTTCAGTACGTAGTGGACCGGCACGCGCCACTGCGAACGAGCTATCCCACGTCGCCGAGTGGCCCCGTGCAACGGGTCCACCAAGACTATGACGTCGTTGTACATGAGGTGACCATCGGCGGGGTCGAACCCGAAGATATTGCCAACGAACAACTTTCGACCCGGTTTGATCTGCAGGCTGCGCCGCCGATCCGTTGGTCGCTCTTGTCGGACTCATCGGGAAATCGCGCGCTGCTCGTCGTTGCGCACCACATCGCCGTGGACGGCAGCTCCGCGCGAATCCTTTCGCAAGATCTGACACGCGCTCTCGACGGAGTCCGATCACCGCCTTTGGTAGTCGACTACGCACAAGTCACTGCATGGCAACTGGCTGCCCAGGCGCGGGTCGGAGAGCGACAGCAGGCGTTCTGGGCTCGGCAGCTCGCGGGATACCCAGGGGTCCTCGATCTCACCGCGAACCGGCCCCTTGAGCGGACAACGGTGACGGCTTCGCATTCGCTGGAGATCAGCCCGATGACTGCCGGGCAGGTGGCGGCAGTGAGTGCGCGCCTGAATGTCACCGAGTTCCACGTTGTTCATGCTGCTTTCGTCATGGCGTTGTCGATTCAGGCGGGCACCGACGACATAGCGATCGGCACGCCCGGATCGCTCCGTCAGCACGTGGAGACGTCTGACATGGTCGGAATGTTCGTCTCGACCATCGTTCTTCGCACGGTGATCGAGCCGGGCATGAGCACCGACGAACTTTTACATCTGGTGCGGCGCACTGACCTTGACGCACTGGACAACGCATTGGTGCCTTTTGACGATGTGGTTGCGCTTGTCGATCCGCCTCGTGATCCGGGTCGCCACCCCCTGGTGCAGGTCGCGTTGTCGTACTTGGCCGACAGCGCTGCGGTCTCCGCGATGGGTTCGGAGTTGGCCGGAGTGATCGGAAGCCCCGCGAGCGAGTTCGACCTGCAGCTGACGGTGGGCAATTCGGGTGATGGTCTGCGTGCGGTCTTCACCTATGCCACGGATCTTTTCGACGCGGCAACCATCGAGACCATCGGTAAACGGTGGGAGCTGGCCCTGGAGTCGATCGCCACACCCGCGCCGGTGCTTCTGGACCGGATCGATCTGCGTTTGGGCGCGGAGCGCCGGGAGACTTCTGAGCCGACGAATCCTTCCCGGCGCACTCTGAGCGAGATCTTCGCATCCACGGTGCGCGCACATCCGTCTGCGGTCGCGATCGACTCACCGTCGGGTTCCATGACTTACCGGGAGCTGGACCTGTGGACGTCGCGCATCGCCACCCATCTGCGGAGCAACGGCGTTCCGCGTGGTGGCCGTGTCGCGGTGGTCTTGCCTCGATCAAAGCAATCGGTGGCGATGTTCTGGGGAGCGGTGAAAGCCGGTGCGGTGTATGTCCCCATCGACCCGCACTATCCACCCGACCGCGTTGAACAGATGCTCCGGCGCGCCGATGCCGACCTCGTGATTCGTGAAGGCGCCGTGCCGAACATTTCGACCGACGTCTTGCTCGACACGGAGATCCGGTCCAGGTCGACGTCTTCGCTCGACGACTCGGTTGCCATCCTGTTCACGTCGGGCACCTTGGGTCAGCCGAACCCCGTGGCACTGACCCATAGGGGGATGGAGAAGTTCACCGACGGCAGTGTGTTCGACATTCACCATGACGATCGGGTCGCTCACGCGGCCAATATCAGCTTCGACGCCTCGATCTTCGAGATGCTGCTGGCCGTGGGGCCGGGCGCCACGCTGTCAATCGTCGATCCTGACGTCAGCGGTGGTCCTGGCGCCACTGCGGAACTCGCCACGCGCCATGCCACCTGGATGTTCGCCACCCCCTCGGTGCTGGCAACACTCGACGAGAACCAGTTGCCCGACCTGCGAGACATCGTCATCGGTGGCGAGGCGTGCACCGGTGAACTCGTGCGTCGGTGGTCGCCTGGACGGAGATTGATCAACGGGTACGGTCCGACCGAAACCACGATGTGCGTCACCGTGCACGAGCTGACCCCAGGCGCCCCCATACTCATCGGCAACCCGCTCGAAGATGTAGTGGCAGAGGTCTTGGACACTCATCTGCGTCAGGTCCCGGACGGTGTCGCCGGTGAGCTCTACCTCGGCGGACCAGCGCTGGCACAAGGCTACTTCAATGACAACCCGCTGACCGCAACACGTTTCGTCGCAGGACCAGGTGGCCGGCGGTGGTATCGCACCGGAGATCTCGTGCGTCGAAGAAGCGAGGGTCTGCAGTATCTCGGCAGGATCGATCATCAGGTCAAGATCCGAGGACAACGAATCGAGCCCGCCGAGATCGATCTCGTCCTCATGAGCGCCGGTGCAAAATACGCGGCGACGGTGGTGATCGAACGACCCACCGGGTCAGTGCTCGTCTCGTACGTCGTCGGTGTCGCCGATGACGATGTGCGGCGACTGCGTGCACACTGCGCGGCTACATTGCCGAGCGTGATGATTCCCGCCCGCATCGTTGTGGTCGATGAATTGCCCCGCACCGGCGCCGGCAAACTCGATACATCGAGGCTGCCGGCTCCCGACTGGGACTCCCAGATCGGGGGTCAGCCGACCACCGAGCTCGAGCACATCATCGTCCGGACCTTCCGCGAGCACCTCTCGGTTGACGCGATCGGTGTGGACGACGACTTCTTCGTTGCGGGTGGCGATTCGCTGCTCGCGACTCGGGTGGCAGCTGCACTCGAGGAACAACTCGGCCGACGAATTCCGGTGCGCGCGTTTTTTTTCGAACAACCAACTCCACGTGGCTTGCTCAGCTTCTCGAGAAGCTGCCCCGTGAAGACCGCCGGGTGCTTCCGGCTCTGGGCTCATTCTCCGATGAGGGCGATATCCCGTTGGCGCCCAACCAACGTCGACTCTGGTACGTCCACGAGATGCTCGCCGGATCGTCTCTCTACACCGTTCCGATCTATGTTCCGGTGCCGCCTGAGGCCGACAACGCCGCCATCGTGCCCGCCATCGAGACCCTGATTCGTCGCCACGCGCCGCTGCGAACCAGCTACCCAGCGACGCCTGCTGGTCCGCGACAGGTGGTGCACGAAGACTTCAGGCCCCGAATTTGGCACGTGACCGAGGACGAAAATGCGGCACGGGTGACATTCGACGAGGTCACTGCCCCATTCGATCTGCACACCGAACCACCGGTTCGCGTGGTGGTGTTCCATCACCCAGATGCACGCGGTGTGCTGTTCGTTGTTCATCACATCGGTGTGGACGGCGACTCGGCGCAGGTGATCGCGGCTGACCTCACCGCGCTGCTGCGAGGTGAACAGTTGCGACCGCTCACTGTTGAGTTCCCACAGGTCGCCCGATGGCAGGCGGCCGTGAATGCCGAAGTGCGAGAGGAACAGCTGCAGTTCTGGACGCATACGCTGGCCGGGTATCCCGGTGTTCTCGACCTCACACCTCACCGGCCGCGTGTGCGCTCACTCGCGACCGCGTCGATGACGACCGATGTCGATTCTGCTGTATTCGAACGGATTTCGACAATCCTCGAGCGCCTGTCGGTGACCGAGTTCCATGTAGTCCACGCAGCACTTGCTCTGGCGCTGTCGATCCAGAGTGGCACCGATGACGTCGCCATAGGCACACCTGCGTCGATGCGTCGGCACATCGACGTCGCGGACATGGTCGGCATGTTCGTCTCCACTGTGGTGCTCAGGACGGTCCTCCGAACTGGTATGACCTCACACGATCTCGTCAACGCCGTGCGCGATGCCGACGTCGCTGCGCTTGAGAATGCACTCGTTCCCTTCGATGAGGTGGTTGCAGAGGTCGACCCGCCACGCGACCCCGGCAGGCATCCGCTCGTCCAGGTCGCGTTGTCGTTCGCTGCCGGGCAGAGCGCTAGTAATGTCGGGCTGCCAAGTCCAGACAGCGAGTTCGATCTGCAGGTGACGGCCGTACGCGAGCCTGGGGGACTTGCGGTGACGTTCACCTATGGGACGGCGCTGTTCGATTCCGCGCAGATTGAACAGTTCGCCCAACTCTTCCACGCAGCACTTGATCTGGTGTCCGCCAGCGCACCGATGTCCCTCGATCACTTCGACATTCGATCCTTCCTGCAGCCACAGATAGGAACCGCCGCCACTGGCGCGACTGTGCGGACACTCGGTCAAATCTTCGAGTCCGCCGTGACTGCGAACCCGGGCGGGATCGCCGTCACGGACGACTCACGGACGTTGACCTACCGGGAACTCGATGATTGGGCTGCGGTGGTCGCCGAGACGCTGGTGGCCACCGGCGTTCGTTCGGGCGACAGCGTGGCGATGATGATCCACCGATCGGTGGAATCGGTGGTCGCGCTGTGGGCGATCGTCAGGGTTGGTGCGGTGTATGTGCCGATCGACCCCGGATATCCCACAGCTCGAATCAACCGCATGCTCGAGACCAGCAGGGTCACCACAGTGTTGTCGACAGACACGCTGATGCCGCAGCCTATCGGACCGGTCACGCGCACCGACTACGCCGTTGTGCCTCCTGACGCCCCGGCGTACCTGCTGTTCACCTCTGGAACCACCGGCGCTCCCAACGGCGTTGCTGTGACACACCGTGGATTGTCGAAGTTCACGGACGGCACCGTTCTGTACATCGGCCCGGACGACCGCGTCGCCCATGCCACCAGTGTCAGCTTCGACGCTTCGCTCTTCGAGATCTTGCTGGCCGTCGGTCCCGGTGCCACGCTCGAAATCATCGATGCAGCAGCGGTTGCCGGACAGTCGGCCACTGAACAACTGGCCGCGCGAAACATCACCTGGATGTTCTCCACGCCGACTGTCTTGGCGACACTCGATGAACAGCGTTTGGCCAATGTGCGAGGCATTGTTGTCGGTGGAGAACCGCTGAGCCCAGATCTGGCATCACGGTGGGCCCGCGGCCGCCAACTGCTGAACGGATATGGTCCGACCGAAGCGTCGATGTGCGCGACGATTTTCCGCTGTGACCTCGATGGTCCGGTACTGATCGGGTCGCCACTCGACGACGTCACCGCCGTGGTCCTCGACACGCATCTACGTCTGGTTCCCGACGGCGTCGCCGGCGAGCTCTACCTCGGTGGCCCCGCTCTCGCGCAAGGATATTGGCGAAATGCGAAACTGACCGCGTCCCGCTTCGTCGCCGATCGGCACGGCAGCCGCCTCTATCGCACCGGCGACCTCGTACGGCGTACTCCGCTCGGAATCGAATACCTCGGTCGGACAGATAGACAGGTCAAGATCCGCGGGCAGCGCGTGGAACTGTCCGAAATTGATTCGGTGTTGATGGCGGCCGGGGCACAACAGGCGGTCACCCTGGTGCTCGGTGCTGCCGGCCGGCGGGAACTCGCTTCCTATGTGGTTGCTGACCAAGCTGATGCGATCGTCCGTCAACTGCGTGACCGATGCGAACGGGTGCTTCCGCATCACATGATTCCGTCCACCATCACGATCGTCGACTCGCTGCCCAGAACTCCGGCAGGCAAGCTCGACACCGATGCATTGCCACAGCCGGTGAGGGAAGCCGCGGCCGGGGGAGAACCGCGCACGCCGACCGAGAAGACGGTCGTGGAGATATTCCGAGACGTCATCGGACACAATGACATCGGCGTGCACGACAGTTTTTTCGATGCCGGCGGCAATTCGCTGCTACTGCTGGACATTGCTCGCGGGATCACCGAACGACTCGGTGTACCGGCGCCGGTCGCGACCTTGTTCGACCACCCGTCGCCGGCCATGCTTGCCGCGGCGATCGACTCTGCCCGGGATCTGTCGGAATCTCTCGGACAGATATTGCCGCTCTCCGACGCCGCTGACGTGGGTGTGCCGCCCATCTGGTGCGTGCATCCCGCCAGTGGCCTCGCGGCCGACTACCGAGCCTTCGCGCAGTCCGTCGAACCCGTGGCCGTATTCGGTTTGCAGATGCCAGGTTTAGCCGACCCCAACGCTCCGACGATGGCCTCGTTGGAGCAGCTGGCAGCACGTCACATCGACGCTGTGCTGACCGTGCAACCCGAGGGCCCGTACCGCCTTCTCGGCTGGTCGTTGGGAGGCACCGTTGCTCACGAGATGGCCTCCCAGATGTCGCGACAAGGCCTAGAGGTCGAACTTCTGGTATTGCTCGACGTCAACCCAATTGTGGATGAATCGAGTGAGACGGTCGAAGCAGCGATCGCGTTGGACCCAGTCCTCGCCACAGCACTGCGTGGCATCGACCCTGTTCTCTTCGACGACTATCAGCGTCGACGGACCACCCTTCTGCACGCCGCGGCGGCGTATCGACCCGAACCCGTACAGGTGGGCACGGCGATCTATTTTGCGGCCCAAGACAACAAGCAGATCTCTCGATGGGAGCGAGTCTCCGGCACGCCGATGGTGTACGAAAAGGTCAGCTACGATCACGCAGATTTGGGAAATCCGAACGCAATGCTCGAAATCGCCGAACGGTTGGCATTGTTGATGCCCGACATGTTCATACACAACAAGGGGAAACGGTGACCGTAGCCGGCGAGACGCCACGCGACAACGATGAAGTCAAACCACGGCGCGGTGGTCGTCGGCGCTGGATTGTCGGCGCGATCCTGCTCCTGTTGTTGATCATCGTGGCTGCAGGAATCTACGTCGGCTACCTGGCCATGAAGGTCAAGGACGACATCGAAGCTGCGCGGTCCCAGGCGACTCAAGCCCGCGAGGCGATCCTCGACGGCGACGTTGCGAAAGCGACCGCAGCGGCGGCGGCGGCCGATGACAAGGCGGAGAGCGCGACGTCAAAGTCCCACAATCCGGTGTGGGCGGTCGCCGCAGCGGTGCCCTGGCTGGGAAGCCCGCTCGACTCGGTGCGGGAGATGACCGATGCCGTGCACGACCTGACAAGCGATGTCCTCGTGCCCACCGCGGAGCTATCCGAGGTGATCAACCCAGATTCGCTGCGCAACACTGACAGCGGCATCAACGTCGGAGCGCTGGCCAACGCGCAAGCACAGCTTGCACCAATCGCTGACAGCGCAGAGTCGATCAACGAGGACGTACGAGGCATAGACAGCAGCTGGCTCGGCATGGTCGGCGACGCCAAAACCGAATTGTTCGACCAGACGGATGAGACCGCGCGATTTGTCCGAGGCACCGACACCGCGGCTCGCCTCCTGCCGCCGATGCTGGGTGCCGGCGGCGATCGCTCCTACTTCCTCGCCTTCCAGACACCGTCGGAGGCACGGGCTACCGGTGGACTGGTGGGGGCGTTCGGCATTGTCAATGCGCGCGACGGTCAAGTCAGTGTCGAAGACATCGGTACAAACGCCGAATTGCGGCCACCGAGGACGCCGTCGAACTTCGGCCCCGAGTTCAACCAGATGTTCGGCTTCAACAAGCCGTACACCGATTCGCGAAACAGCAATATCAGCGCCCACTTTCCTTACGCCGCCCAGATTTGGATGAACATGTGGCAGCAGCAAAGTGGTCAGCAACTCGACGGAGCGATTGCACTTGATCCAGTGGCGTTGAGCTACATCCTCAAGGGCACCGGCCCGATCACCCTGCCCGACGGAGAGAAGATCACCGCAGAGAACGTTGTTCCCATCACGTTGTCGACGTCATACGAACGCTTTGGCGGGGACAATGCTGCACGCAAGGCGTACCTACAGGAGATCGCACGCACAGCAGTGACGAGTCTGTCGTCGGTGCGCGGCGATGCCGGACAGATCCTCGAAGGACTTGGCCAAGCGGTTCATGAGCGACGAATCATGATCTACAGCTCGACGCCCGACGAACAGAAGCTGCTGGAATCGACCAATCTCGGTCATCAGGTAGCCGAAACCACATCCCCGTACGCCAATGTGGTGGTGCAGAACGCAGCCGGAAACAAGATCGATTACTACCTCAAACGCGAGATCACCTACACCGCAGGCGAGTGTGACGCCGATACCCGTGAGAGCACCGTCAAGGTGAAATTGACCAACACTGTGGAAGACATGACGTTGCCGCCGTACGTGATCGGCCACCTGGGCAACGTCCAGAATGTTCCGAACGGCACCAACATCGCGGTAGTGCAGATCGACGGGACCGCCGGCGCCACGCTCAACTCGGTACTGGTGGACGGACAGAGCAACTTCTTCTCTTCGGGGACGGAGCTCGGGCATCCCGTCAGCTTTTCGCAAGTGATGATTCCGCCGGGCAAGTCGGTCACGGTGGAATTCCAATTCACCGAACCCACCAGCGCCACCGGACCTGCGGTGGTTCCGGTGCAACCGTTGGTCGACGACCCGGTGGTGCGAGTCGATGTTCCCGAGTGCCGTTGATGGTCGTCACGTTCCTGGCCGCACCGTGAACGAGGCACCCGATAACGCAATATCGGTGTCGCAATTGATCAAGCGGTTCGGTGATGTGCTGGCGGTTGATCACGTTGACCTCGACGTGCCTGCGGGCACTGTTCTCGCTCTGCTCGGACCCAACGGCGCCGGTAAGACAACAGTCGTGCGAATGATCAGTACCCTCATCAAGCCGACGTCGGGTTCGATCACGGTTGCCGGAATCGATGGCGTATCGAATCCGCACGATGCCCGTAGCCGGATGGGTGTGTCTGGCCAGAACGTGGCGGTCGACGACATGCTGACCGGTCTCGAGCAGCTCACGATGGTTGCGCGGCTGGCCGGATTCAACAGGGCAGCGGCCAAGCGCCGGGCCGCTGAACTACTCGACCAGTTCGACATCGCGCACGCTGGCAAGCGGCGAGTCGGCTCGTACTCCGGCGGTACTCGGCGTCGCCTGGACCTTGCCGGTGCAATCGTGGCAAAGCCGCCGGTGGTAATTCTCGACGAGCCGACGGCCGGGCTGGACCCGGTCAGTCGGACGGTGCTGTGGAAGGCGGTCCGCGACCTGACCAACGACGGCACCTCGGTCTTGCTCACCACTCAGTACCTCGAAGAGGCCGATCAGCTCGCCGATCAGGTGACGGTTCTCCTCCGGGGCAAGGTTGCGGCCCGGGGAACGCCCGACGAGCTCAAACAGAGCGTAGGTAGTTCGGTGGTCCGGCTGACGCTGGCCGATGTCGGGGCAGCCGATCGCGCAGTCGGGGTGATGGCGTCAGCCGGCGTTACCGACGCAGTAGTCGACGGCGGTGTCGTGAGCTTCAGCGCGCAAGAGGGCAGCAGTGCAATGGCGACGATGATCGCTACGTTGACCGGCGAAGGCGTTGCAATCGTTGATGCTTCGGTGCAGACCCCCACGCTCGATGACGTGTTCGTCAGCTTGACCGAAGAGCGATGACGATGAGGGAAAGCACAAGCACACTGACGGTAGCGATGCCCCCGCCGAGAAAACGCGGGGCAGCCGAACTCATGGTGGACTGCCGGGTGGTTGCTGTTCGCAACCTCCGAGTTCTGGTTCGGATGCCCCAAATGGTGCTCGGTATGGTGCTCCAACCGCTGATGTTCGTCTTGCTGTTCTCATACGTTTTCGGAGAGGCGCTCGGCGGTGACCGTTACCGCGAATTTCTCATCGGCGGGATCATGACCCAATCCGTGGCCTTCAACGCGGGCTTCACTGCCTTGGGTGTGGCGACCGAGCTCAACCGCGGCATAATCGACCGGTTTCTGCTGCTCCCGATGTCGCGGCTGGCAATTGTCGTCGGGCGCACCTTGTCGGACGTCGCGGTCAACGTCGTCAGCCTGTCGGTGATGTCTTTGACCGGCCTGGCGATCGGCTGGCGGTTGCACGGATCATTCTGGAGCATCGTCGGTGGCTATTTGATCGTGCTGTTGTTCGGATTCGCGATGTCTTGGGTTGGCACGGTAATTGGGTTGATCTCGGCGTCGGCCGAAGCAGCCCAGAGCCTCATGGCCAGCATCCTTTTTCCGCTCTCGTTCATTTCGTCGGCATTCGTGCCAGCTCAGACGCTCCCGACGCCGTTGCGGATCATCGCCAATTGGAATCCTGTGACATCGGTGGCCCAGAGCCTGCGCGAGAGTTTCGGCAATCCGACATCGGTCAATCCGCTTCTGCCAGAACCGGTCACTTGGGCCTCTGAGCACGCACACCTGTACTCGGTGCTGGCCTGTGTGGTGATCTTGGCGGTGGCCGTACCGGCAGCCGCACTGGTTCTGAACCGCTCCCAGCGATAGTTACCGAGCCTCCACAGCTTTCTTTGGCACAATGGCGCCCATGACAGCGCTGTGGATCACCCTCGTGGTGGTCGCCTGGGTGGCGATCGGGGCTGTCGTCGCCGTCCTGGTGGGACGTGCGGCACGTCTGAGAGAAAAAACGCGACGCGAGACCACACACGAATGGTCCGAGCGATTCGGAAGACAAAGCTTCGTAGGCGGATGGGCGGGGGCGCCCTTTTCAGGGGGTGGCCCAATCGACAGACTTGTGTGTTCCTGGTAATCGCGACCAGTCGATGATATGTGGCGGTCGACGGTAACCGCGGTATCGATTTCATTTAAAGTCCAAAAGGCGGGGGAGTCTAAACGTATGAACTCGTCCCGGCAGGCGGCTATACCCTTGTGGGTGGCATCGAAGGGCTGGCACGATCGATCACGAACTATCAGCGAAAGAAAAGGTGATAAATGCCCAGCCCCGTCACTGTCGTTCCATCGCCGGACTCGGACGACGCCCGCCGCATCAGCGCGTTGCTGGTCAACGGTGAACGCACTGTCAGGGTTGCGACCACGGCAAACGTTCCCTTGGCGGGTGATGCGACGCCGTGGCTGGCGCCCGCAACCCTGATCGGGATGCGGAACAAACGTGACGTGGTGGTGTACGGCGAGGTCAGCGAGACAGCGGTGCAGGGCAGCGTGAAAGCCCAGGGAATCCTCGGTTCGTGGTTTCCGGACATCTTGGACGAGGTGACGATCACGACCCCGATGGCGGTCGAGACCACCAGGTCCTCCGGTCGGCGCGGGGTGGGTGCCTTCTTCTCTGGTGGCGTGGATTCGTACTACACCACGCTCAAACACGTCGACGAGATCACGCATCTCATCTTCATCCACGGTTTCGACATCGATCTGTCCAACAACGATCTCGCCGAACGTACCCTCGACGCCTTGCGGAAATCGGCGGCCGAACTGGGTAAAGAGCTCATCGAGGTGAAGACCGATCTGCGCGGCCGATTGGACCGCAACCGGCTCAACTGGGGATTGCAGGGCCACGGTGCGCTGCTGGCGCACGTCGGGATCGCGTTGTCGACCGTGGTCGAAAAGATTTACGTCCCTTCGAGTTACACCGCCGACCAGTTGCACCCATGGGGTACCCATCCCGACTTGGATGGGCATTGGTCCAGCGACGCGGTCGAGTTCATCCACGACGGGGTCGAGGCAAGTCGGGCGGCGAAGATGGAGAAGTTCATCGAGGAAGACGCCGCGATGAACAATCTGCGAGTGTGCTGGTGGAACCAAGGCAACGCGTACAACTGCGGTGAATGTGAGAAATGCCTGCGCACCATGATCAATCTTTACATCGCTGGTGGTCTCGAGCGGTGCGCCACGTTACCCGACAAGATCTCCATCGAGGCGATCGACCGGTTGCACTTCAATCGCGATGCGAAACTTTTCGTGGCAGAGAATCTTGCCGAACTGCGGGCCGGCGGCATCGACGATCCGGAGCTCGAAGCGGCGCTACAACGGGTTCTCGACAGGTCGAAGTTCAAGGACTTCACGACGATGGCGAAGTTCGTGGCAATCGGTGTGAAGAACATCCTCACACCGCAAGGTGTGCGATTCCTGATCGGTCTCTACCGGCCGGCGCTGAACAAAGACCTCGTCGCCTGAACGCAGCAACAACGACGTCGGCCGCGACCGAGAACTTTGGGGCGCGGCCGACGGACTGATTCAGGACAAACGCCCAACTACGGGCCGCCGAACGAAAAGCCATTTGCATATCCTGCATGTGGCAAGTCCTCGATGGCCTGGAATCGGGAAGAGTTGAATACCACAGATAAATACCCTGGTGCGTTCAGTCCATGGCCAGTTGTTTAATGTTCTTGAGGCGCTGGGAGTAACGTCACCGGGCGGTACCATCGAGCAAAGAGGATCCCATGTCCATTTCAGTGGTCATACCAGCATTCAACGAAGAAGTTTCGATCGGTCGGTGTCTCGACAATCTCGTCGAACAAATCGACGACATCGCGGAGATAGTTGTGGTCAATAACAATTCGACCGATAAAACAGCCGACATAGTGGCCGCTCATCAAGCGACCGTCCAAAAGATACGACTGCTCGACGAGAGTCGTCAGGGAATCGTGCCCGCTCGCAACCGTGGCCTGGCGTCGGCCACGAGCGACGTCATCGCACGGATCGACGCGGACACCATAGTTCAGCCGGGGTGGGCCGCCGCGATCGACACCTTCTTCTCGTCCGCGGGCCCCGAGTTCGGCGCGGCCGTAGGCCCGTTCACCCAGTACGACATGCCTCTTCAAGGGGTGCACCGCGCTCTGATGCGGATCGCGACCACGTCGCGGAAAGGGGAGAGTGACGAGGTCAAGCAATCTCCTGGCGTCTACGGAGCGAATATGGCGATCCGCCGGGACGTGTGGGAGCAGATCGAGTCGCTGACCCATGACGAGCCGGGGATCTGGGAGGATCTGGACATTTCGATCGCGTTGCGCGCTGTCGGTCGGAAGATCGCCGTGATCGAGGGTATGCGGGTGCAGGTGTCCGGCCGGCGGATGCTGACGAGCCGAAAGTTGTACTGGCAGTTCACCCGGGGCGTTCCCCGCACCTGGGAGCTGCACGGGGACACCTCACGAGCCCGGGCGCGTGGATCAATGTGTGGATCGCGCGGACGATGTATCTCGCGTTCTGGGTACCCACCCGTACGTACGATCCGATGACGCGAAAGCACAGCATCAGACGGCTGTTTGCCCGTAGAGAAGACCGGCCGATCGCCTGATGCCGAACCGTCCACTCGGGCGCCGCCCGATGGGGCAGGCCCCTGACAGAAGGATGTACGCGTGACGACAGCTGTAGACCAGATCGAACAGGAGACCGCACACATCCTGCGGGCGGAGATCCCGGGTGATCGGGTGGCCGTCCTGGACTATCCCAATCACTTCAATTCCGGCGACCTTCTCATCTATCGCGGACAACTGGCGTACCTCGATCGGCTGGGGATCGACCCCGCATATGTCTGCGCGACCCATACATATGACCGCGCCGCCCTTTCGCGTCGACTGCCGACGGGCCCGCTGTTGCTGCAGGGTGGTGGGAATTTCGGCGATCGGTATGACCGATTCCAGCTATTTCGTGAACGGGTGATCGAGGAGAATCCGGACCGAAAAATCATCCAGATGCCGCAGACGATCGATTTCCTCGACAAGTCTGCGCTCGAGCGTGCGCAGGCCGTGTACTCCCGGCATCCGGATTTGACTCTGATGATCCGCGACAGGGCGGGCTGTGAAATGACCCGCGAATTGTTTCCCGACAATCGGGTGGTCTACTGTCCGGACCTGGCATTCGGAGCCCGGCCACTGCCACCGCTAAGGGAACCGAGCCGCGACGTGGTAATGCTCAAACGCCGGGATCAAGAATCGATGCACGAGAAAGACGATGTCGGCCGGGCGTTCCCGGGCGTCCCGAGGACCGAATGGCATGCATCGGTGGCGGACAACTTCAAGTGGTGGCCGGTCAGCCTCGCGAACTCGGCGATCCACAAGGTGCCGCGGGTCCGGCCGCGGGCCTACCCGTACGCCCGGTGGGCGTTCGATTACCAGTGCGATCTGATCATCCGCAACGCAGTGGACATCCTGTCCGAGGGCAAGGTGGTGGTCACCGACCGGCTCCACGCAGCTGTCTTCTCGGTTCTGCTCGACAAGCCGGTGGTGATGGTGGACAACGCCAACAAGAAGATCTCGGCCATCTACCGGGACTATCTCGGATCTGCTCCGGGCACCCATCTCGCCGGGGACTTCGACGAGGCCGCGCGAATCGTCAAAACACTGCTCTGAGCAATCGGTAGAGGCGCGTGGACAGAAGCAGCCAAACGCGAACACCTCTCGTAAGCCCAGCTGCAACACCATCTTTGGGCGGGTGTCAAAGAAATCTGTCCGCGTAAATGAAGGCGTATTGTCCCGCTAGGTGGGACGGCAGCCTTTACTATCGTGGATCGCGCGGCATTAGGCGTGTGAGTTTACTCACAGTAAACCGGTGGTGCGGGTGAGGTATTCCCCAACCGAGGCCGCAAAGCAGTGAGACAAGTTACCGCCCGGTATGAATCGGCTCTGAAGTGGGCACGTCCCGCTCCAATCTGAACGTTAAGATCATCTTTGATATTCGTAATATCCCTGGTCGCCGCCTTGCGCCTCGGTCAAATAGACCGCATGCTCGTTTCTGTTGCAATGACAGGCGCTCACCAACAGCGTGGAGGCGGGATGTTCGAGGCCAAGGGAAGTGACGGCGAGTCAACCGCCGTCGATCTCGCATCAATTGTCGACTCGCTGGGCACCGGTGTTCTGGTCATTTCTGCAAGCGGCGAATTGCAGGCCGCGAATGCAAGCGCAAGGCGCATATTCGAAGTGGACATCCGCACCGCCGAAGGCCCGAAAAACGCGAACGATCACTTTCCTCTCGTCGACGCCGACGGCCGCGAACTCGCGCCCGAAGAGCACCCGGACAAGATCGTTGCGCGCACCGGGCGTGCAGTTTCCGGCATGGTCGTCGGTTTCGACCGCACCGACGGGCAAAGGGTGTGGGTCACCTGCAACGTCGGCCTGGTCAACCCGGCGGACCCGGCCAACTCAGCAATCGCGGCGTCGTTCACCGACGTCACCGCGCAGCACGTGGGCCGCGAGATGCTCCAATACGCGGTCGACCACGACATGATGACCGAGCTGCCGAACCGTTCATGCCTGATGCGTCGATTGAACGAGGTGGTCGCGAACTCGCAGCGCTGCGAACCGGCCGAGTCGACCGTCGTGATGTTCATCGATCTCGACAGCCTCAAACAGGTGAACGATTCGCTGGGTCACGGCGGCGGCGACGTTGCACTGGTGACTGCGGCAAACCGCCTGCGCGGCATCCTGAACGAGTACGGCATAGTCGGACGATTTGGCGGTGACGAGTTTGTAGCTGTCCTCTCAGGTATCTCCGGAGCGGACAGAATCGCTGTGCTGTCCAAGCGTGTTCACGATGCGCTCGTGGAACCCGTGATCATCCAGGGCCGACTTCTTCGTATCCGCGCGAGCGTCGGCATCGTGGAGGTCACCCCGAGTGACATGCGCAGTGCCGAAGAAGTGGTCCGCGCAGCGGACACCGCGATGTATCAGGCCAAGTCCGCGGGAGGCGGGCACAGCGTGGTTTTCAACAGCAACACAGCACCCCGGCGCTTGTCGGGCGCACGTTAGCTAGCTAACCAGCGCAAGCCCGGGGCCTCGCTCACGACCCGGTACCGCCGACGACGGCGCGGAGGGTCAGGATGATGATCTTGATGTCGAGCCATACCGACCAGTTCTCGATGTAGAAGTTGTCGTAGAGCGCTCGGTCGCGAATGCTGGTGTCGCCGCGAAGCCCATTGATTGCGGCCCAGCCCGTGAGGCCCACATCGACGCGGTGGCGGTCACCATAGGAAGACACTGACTCGCGGAACTGTTCGACAAAGTGAGGGCGCTCAGGCCGAGGCCCCACAAGAGACATGTCGCCGCGAACGACATTCCAGAGCTGTGGAAGTTCGTCGATCGAGGTTTTGCGGAGCACTCGGCCCACCGCGTTGAGCCGCGGCGATGCCGACCCCGGGTTCCAATCTTTGTCCGACGCCGATTCCGCCACCGGGTTCATCGAACGGAACTTGTACAGGGTGAACTCTTCGTTGTGCCGACCGACGCGCACCTGTCGAAAGATGATCGGAGCCTTGCGGTTCCCCGAGTACACCGCTAGGGCTGCAACGGCCATCAGGGGTGACAGGAGAAGCAGCGCCAGCGAGGCGGTCACGCAATCGAAGAGACGTTTGCACCTCCAGTACCAACTGCGGTACGCGTTGCGGCGTACTCGCATCAACGGGATGGTGTGCACGCGATCCATGTCGGCGCTCAGATGCGTGAACTCGAAGAGCCGCGGAACAATGTAGATCTCGCAGTTGAGTTGGCCGCACTCGCGAAGTGGTGAAACGAGCGCAGAGTCGGGTGTGTTCGTGAAGGCGACGATCACGGTCCCAGCGCGTTCGCGCTCGACGAGTTCGCGCAACGGCACATCGGCCACCACCGGAATGGTCAGCAATCTCGTGTCGAACAACGGATCCTTGTCGATCACCGCGACCGGTTCGAGTCCGAACTGGGGATGCTCGGCGAGCCGTTCGATCAACTCAGCAGCAACCATGCCGCCGCCGATGATCACGGTGCGGCTGCGGGCCCCGACGACACGGGCCCGCCGAAATCGGCGGATCGCGTAGTAGATCACCCGAAGAACGAACAAGGCGACAAACAGCAGAGAGGCCCGCACGATGATTTCCATCGTGCTCGTCTCAACGTCGAACAAAACCGTGATGAGGAAGATCGCGATGATGCAGGTGCCGGCCAGTTTCGGTATCTCGTCGAGAGCGGACAGTGTGATCTGCTTCTGGTAGTGGCCTGTCAGTTCGACCAGCAGGACAACTATTGCGCCCGCGATCAAGGCCTCGATCTTCGAATGCCATAGAACACTGAGACCCGCGGCCACGAGCAGGAAGTCCAACGCGGCCAGCACCACGTCGACTCGGTACCTCGGAGTGGCCATCCACGATCGCTGCTCCGTGGCGCGCGCACCGCCACTGTCCTGTTGACCCCGCTCGGGAGTGAAGTTCGGCAAATTCACGTTTGCTTTCCGGCTACGAGTCCTGAGGGACGGCGGTCGCGGCGCACCCGTTTACTCCCCGGCCAAGCAACGTGGATGCTTCTGATGGCGTCATCACTGTACTGATAGTTCTTTCGGAACCGCCAGTTAAGAGCCTATATGGCCGGTTCGTCTTCGACTTTCCCTGCCGTCCTCAGTCGCCGAAGGTTGGTGCTCGCCCGGTAGTCAGGTGCGAACTTGCGGGCATAGAGGTGGTAGGGGACGAACATGACCAGCTCGGTCACCACGAACGACGAAAACACCGCAAGACCACTGTCGAACAAGAACAGGAAACCCAGGCCGAATCCGACGTACAAGGCGGTGTTCGCGGCGCGGAGCCAGAACACCTGTTTTGTCTGACCGGCTCGGCGGAGTGCCGCGAAAGGGATCGTCGAGAAGAGCATCGTCGCCTTCCACAAGCAGGCCACGGCCAGACCGGCCAGCAGGGTGCTGCTCCACGCCGGACCAAAGATCAACTGCCACAATCCAACGTAGGCCGCGAGAAAGATCGCAGCCGTCCCGACGACGAAGATCAGCGTGACCTGAGCGACCTCGCCTTTGTGTCCGTGTGCGAGCTGCCGGACACGGCCGTACGCGAGAATCGGCTCGAGGATGCCGGAAATCGTCGAGATGACACGGAAACCGACGGAGGCTGCGGGTCCGAGAAGGACGAGGATGAACGCCTGCAGTGTTGGTTGGACGCTGCCGACCGTCGCGGTCTCGCCTGTCACCCAGGCGGCGCGGCGAAGATCGGGTGGCATGCCTGAGTCGCGAACCGCGGGACGCGGCCAGAACCGCACCAGAATTGCGACGACGGCACTCGCCGCCAGTACGCGTACGCAGTTCGGATTGTCGTAGATTGCCAGGATTAGAGCCGCAAGGCACCCTGCCACGAGGAGGAAGGCAGCGGCCGACTCGAGTTTCCATGTCCCTCTGACAACGCCGATCGTGCGGGCCATCAGCAATCCGGATGACAACCCCAGGACGCCGATCAAGATGACCGGGGTAGGGGGGACTGTCGGGCCCGCGATGAGCAGAGCTCCGCCTCCTACGCTCAGGAGGGCCATCCACCACGGCATCGACAGGTTGTGGTCGGCGTCCGGAGTGGCCAGACGCGATTCCACGACGAAAGCCGAGAGAAGTTGAGCTACATACGTCCCGATCGTCAGTGACACCGCCAGGTGGCCCTGTTGTTCGATCGGCGCGACCCGAGCGAACACCGCGATGAAGATTGCCGGGAAGACGTTGAGAGCGAGTCCGGCCGCAATTTGCGTAGCAGCCTGCAAGTGTTTTGCGGAGAGCCCGAACGAGGGCAGCCGGGACAACACGCCACCCTTACGTTCGACTGGGGCGCGGTGTTTACCGGAGTACAGCGCGATTGTCCGAATCTCTCGTGAACTTCCGGCCGAGAATGCCCTCGCTGCGCCCGATGAGCAGTACGAGGCCGTCCCTAAGGCGATACTTGCGGGGCTCCCGTAGAGGCAGGCTTGCCGCTCCGGCCAGGAAGCGCATTTTCTCCCGTTTCGAGTAGTTCCACCTGCGGAACATGTAGCCGGTACCGCGGCCGTAGTTGCGCAGTTTGCGGCGCCGTTCTTCAGGTGTGAGGTGGGTGAAGTCGGTGTGGCCGGTGACGACGATGTCAGGAATCCACCGCACCGAGAAATCCTCGAGCATCGACAATTTCAACACCAAGTCCGTCTCGTCGCCACTCTGCCAGGGCGACTGCGAACCGGACCCGATCGTTGTGTCGAATCCGCCGATCGCTGCGTAGTGCTCATGGCTGATCACCATGGCCGGGACCACTGCCGACCACGCGTTACGCCTCGTGAAAGGCGTGCCTGGTGGAGGGACCTTGTTCCTGTTGCCGTCGGCGTCCACGAGCCGCATCGCGCAGAGCGTCGCAGGGGGCACGCAGTGGGGCGCCAACCGTTGGAGGAGATCGGGTTCGAGACGGCAGTTGTCGGTGAGCAGATACACCCAATCGATTTCGTCGGAGAGCAAGGACACCGCGGTGTTGTGGCCTGCGGTGCTGCCACCGTGTTTGACCACCGTTCGAATTGTCAGCCGGTGAGAGAAGTCTTGCATGACTCGCTGCAGTCCGGCCGCAGCGTCTTCGTTGTCATCGTAGGCAATTGCCACCATGTGCGGCGGATAAGTTTGGGCTGCAAGATCATCGAGCAGTTGGAAGATGTGGTCCCACCGGCCGACCGTTGTGATGGCCATACCGAACGCGGGACCGTGGCCGCCGGAAGCGGGCCGAACGGGGTGGGCAGGTTTCGTCATGCGCTCAGTCATCTCACTTTGATGCGTCGTCGTCCCGTCGCGTTCCGTTACCGAACGCATTGATGACAACGTGGCATTCCAGTGTTGCCGTTGTGCACAGCGCGCAGCCTCGCTGATCCGTGCCGTAGGATGCGCTTCACGGCGATAGTGTATGTCACGGGGTGGGGTCCCGCCCGCGAGGATTGAGCCATTTTAGTTCGATCATGGAGGAGGCCTCGGCCGATGGACGCAGCTCATGCATCCAGGCCCACTTCGTCGTTCCCTGGTTCTCCGGAATGATGTTGTGCTGACTCAGCAAGTGCGGGCGCTGCCTTCGACATTTCTCGAGGACCCGAGTGGGCGAACCACCGGTCTGCTGCGACTGCTGACGCCGGCCTTTTTGATCTTGATCCCGGTCGCGATGTCACTCGCATCCTGGATGACTTTGATTGCCTGGTGTTCGGTCGGCGGATGCCCGGCGGGATCGGTGCTTCAACTTCGGGGATTCTTGGAGCCGGCTCCCGTCACCGTGCCCGGGGTCACCTTGCTTTTCGTCTGGTACGGCGCGGTGGTCGTACTGGCGACGGTCGGCTGGCGCCTGGGGTCTGCAGCTCGCCCTGCGCCAGAATTGAAAGAGCGGATGGACAATCGGCGGTTCGAGCGTCGCTACTTCTTTCTCATACTCGCTGCCGCGGTGATCGGCGTGGGGTACTCGTTCTATCGAATCGCGGGGACCACCTCGATCATCGGTTCTCTGACCTCGCAGACCGGCAACTCGTTCACCGAAGCCCTGCCGGACTCGGCAGGCATCCCGACGCTTCGCTACGCATCGATCTTGGCCGCACCGATTGCTGTCTATCTGTGGCGCAAGCGAGTTGTCGGTGTGATCTACATGCTTGTTGCTGTAGTTCTCCTCCTACTGAACTCGCTGATCGCTTCTCGTCTCTCGCTTCTGATGGCGATCGTCGTGTATGTCTTCATCTGGGCTGTGGCATCCCGCCAATCGAAGCCGGTCGGGAAAGGGTCCGTCCGGCCATGGCATCTGGCGCTTCTGGTCCTGGTGTTGTTCAGCCTTCTGACGGCACTCAATTACGTCCGGAACGGCAATTACTACCGCGACGCCGGGGTCTCCAACCCCGTGGCGATGAATCTCTATCAATCCGGCGCCTACCTCGCGGTACCGGCGCAGGTGTCGCTGGGCGTCTCGGACGCCGTCATGAGAGGCAGCTTCGAGAGATCAGGTGGCCCAGTCGAATCGATCGTTGCGGCCCTGCCGAGTTTTGTCGCACCAGATGAGGCCAACAGATCCAAGGAATCATTGAGCGCGGATGCCTACGACTTCACGGTGTCGTCTTCTCCGAACTTCACAACCAACTCCGAGTTCGCGGATACTTATTCTGAGTTCGGCGCCTGGGGCTGGCTGTACACGCTCCTGCTGTTCCCGCTTGCGGGCTACGTCTTCGGTCGCTTCTTGACGTACGGCCCGCTCCTCGCGGGGTCCGCGGGAGTGATTGCCTACTGCTTCGCCGAGGTGTGGCGGATCCAGTTGTTGACCCAAGGAATTGTTGTATTCCTCGTACTGCTGACCCTCGTCTGCGCGCTGTTTGCAGCCTCGGGCCTCAGTACGGGGAGGCGCGGGGAATCCGCGCTTCGAGAGGGGACCTGAAGTCGAGTGAGCGACAACAATCAAGTGGGAATAACCTACCGGCCGGACGATGGCGGCAACGAATGGCTCCGTTCGACGCTGGGAGCACTGCGAAACAGCTGGATCATTCTGCTGGTCAGTGTGTTGGTGGGAGGTTTTTTGGGGCTCATCTTGACCACGCAGCAGACTCCGGCTTACGAGTCGTCGGCGGTGATCTATCAAACTCCGCGGGTGAGTGACAGCGAAAGCACGAGCCGGCAACGCACCGAGGCTTACACCGAACTGCTGACGTCAGATCGTCTCATCACCGACGCGCTCGAGGAGAGCGGCATACAAATGTCGGTATCGGACGTACGGCAGGCGACCAGCGCGGGAGCAAACGAGGGCAGTGCGATCCTCACCGTGACCGTGCGGACCGACAGCGCGGAAAAGTCGGCGAATCTTGCCAACGCACTTGCCAATGCCCTGCCCGCCACCGTTGCCGCGCTTGATGGGGCGCAGACGCCGAGTGGCCGCACCGGAGGTCCCGTAGCGGATTCCACCCGCCTGTCGGTGATCACCCCCGCGACACCAGACGATGCCGAAGGCGGACGAAACTATGGACGAAACATCGCTGTCGGCATAGCTGCTGGACTGCTCGTCGGGCTCTTGGTGTCTTACTTCCGCTCGCTCCTGAGCCGTCGCGTGCAGGACGAGGGTGCCCTGACCGACTACCTGTCGGGTCCGGTGCTGGCCAGCATCCCGGTCGTCAAGTCGTTGAAGGAATCCGGTCTCGTGGACTTCACCGAACCTGCTGGCGCCGCCGCTGAGGCGTTCCGCAGGCTTCGGACGGTGATCACCGGGCACCACTCCGATCAGCGGAATTACCGGACGATCGTGGTCACCAGTGCAACCGACGGCGACGGAAAGACGACGACGGCAATCAACCTGGCCGTAGCGCTGGCTGAAGCCGGTTTCGGCGTCGTATTCGTCGATGCTTCTTTGGTCGTACTCGGTTCGAGATCGGAGAGCGGTAACAGAGGTAGGGGCGATACATCGGCCGGGCTGTCCGGCTACCTCGAGGGCGGCCGTGACATCGGTGAATATGCCTCTCCGAGTTGGCAATCGAAGTTGTGGATAGTGCCTGCGGGCGCCGCCGTGAACAATCCGTCCTCGTTGCTCGGTTCGAATCGAATGCGCTCCGGACTCGCCGAACTCGCGACGCGTAGTGACTACGTCATCGTCGACTCGACCTCCCTCACGAGATCGGATTCGATCGTCCTGGGGCGTGCAGCTGACGGTGTACTCGTTGTTGCTCGCTCGAACCGCACGAAATACAACGATCTCGGCGTCGCGATCGAGCGGCTGTCGCTGGCCGACGTACCGGTGTTGGGTGTGGTTCTCAACGGCGATTCCAGAGGATCCTCGGTCTCGGGAAGACGTCGTGGACGAGTCAGAACCTCCGTCAGCGAGTTGCTCGCCGCCAACCCGCCGGTAAATACCTCAGAGGCCGGCGCATTTCAGTCCACCGCCGGTGAGGGGCGCCGGCGGGGAGTGTGGTCCCCGCCCGGAGGCCAGGTCTGAGTCGTCCGGCGGGCGCTGTCATCGGTGTCACGGGCACCGGATTTCCCTGGGCCTGGTCAGATTGGTGGGTACGACCCGCAGAGTGCTGATCTTCACGGGGTGAATTGTCGGAGAGCAGGTGCTGCCGACACGGCCGACTATCACAACAGGGGTCCACGACAGCGGTGCGGCGGCCCAGTTCGCCTCTGCTGTGGTGACCGCTCCATCCGACCCTTGGAACTGGATCACCGGCCCGGCCGATGAGACGGCGGGACCTGTCACCGTCACGCGGATCTGACTTGCGGTGATTTGACCCGAGTTGTCTCCCGAGAAGGCAACCACCGGTGCTGGGGTGGTGATCGCGATGGTTCCCAGTACGACGCCCTGGGTCTTCTGTAACCCGAATATTCCGGTCCCCGAGGCGATTTGGCCCGCAGTCACAGTGCAGTCGCGTATCTGCACCCCGGACACCGCGGCGCCGAGTGATTCGATGATCGCAGACCACCGAGGGCTGTTCCGGACCGTCAGCCCGGATATGTCGATACCGAAACGGCTGAACTTGTCGCCCGTGGACCCGTTGGGGCGAGCGAGGACCTGCAGTCAGGTCTGCGAGTTCTCGATGGTGATCTGATCCATACGGACGCCGCGCGACGCCACGTATTGCCAGCCGGCGCCGGCGCCGGGAGACGCGGAGTCGAACACGACGCCGGCCCCGCTCTGGACGTTCCGAACGGTGACCCCGGTGAGTGAGGACCTGTTGACACCTGCGAGACGCACTCCGTTCGCATGGCCACCTGTGACGGTGACCCCGGAGATCGTGAAGTCTGCATCCGACCAATCCGTCAACTGGGATATCGAGAAGGTCTGGGCCGCATTGTCGTAGCCGCCGGTCGGCGAGTAGTAGGTGACGAGCGCCAGCCCGTCGTCACCGGGGTTGGTGGCGACGTAGTCGGTGACCTGCCCTCGCCGGCACGCATTGAAATGGAGTCCATCCGCCATCGTGTTTGTTATCCGGAGCCCGGTGACGGTGATATCGGCAACGCCCATCATGATCACCCCAGCCTGCGGGCTCGAGAAGACGGCGCAATTGAGAAGGGAGACAAACGATGCGGGCCCTTTCGAGCCAGTCCATCCCGATGGCACCCTCGTCGACGTGGACGGAAAGCCCACGATGCGGATTCCGTCGCCCATCGACCGAAGGGCGGGCTGGGTCTTCCAACGGACCACGACACCGCGGAGGGTGATTCTCGATGCCGGCCCGCGGACGACTATTCCGTGGCTGGTCCCGGCCCCGTCGGCGGCGAGGTTGTCCATCAACAACTCTGCGCCCGGATCGAACTCGATCGTGATGTTCGACAGCCCGGCGATCGTCATCGCGGCCCCGCCGGGTGGATTTCGTTGCGCAAAGCGGTATTTGCCAGGAGGGAATCGCAGCGTATCCCCGGAACGTAACTGAGACACGGCGTTTCTGATCGCAGCGGAGTCGTCTGTCACGCCGTCACCTACTGCGCCGAAGTCACGGATGGCCCGGGTTGCTCCCGACGCCACAGCCGGGAATGCGGCGAGAACCCCTGCTGTCGTGACTATTCCGAGGAATCCGCGGCGTGACATACGAGTAATGGAACCTGCGGGCACGTTCACGAGCTTTCCAGCATTGCGCATACTGCCTCGACCGTCGTTGTGAGAGGTGACCGGCTGGCGACAGGAGTGATCGCCACGATCAAAACCTACCCGGGTCAGTACTACGTTCATTCGGTTAGTTACGCAAACGTGTCAGCAATGACTCCGAATCGTGTGCACCGCTGCGCGATGACACCGGCTCTTGGAGAGATCGACGGCTATCGGCAACCTTCGTCTGCCGCGGCGATAACAGCTGCCGACGGCGTTGTGGTCAATCGGCTGATCCGCACGGGTGAGTCGCCGGCGTCTGGCGAGTCGTTGCACGCCGCGCCGTCGACCGAGATCGGAGTCCATGGCGACGGCGCTTGTGGCCACGACATCTGCACAGATGCCACTGTGCCTGCGGAGTCTTGGAACAACGCGAGCGGTTCGGCCGATCCGGGATCGGGCCCCGGACCGGACACCGAAACGCGAAGTTCATCGAGCTCGAACTCCGTAGAGTTGTTTGCGGAGAACGCAATGGCGGGTTCGGTGCAGTCGATAATGAACTTCCCGAGCGAGACGCCCTGAGTTGTTTGTAGGCCGACGATGCCCGTCTCAGTGTCGACCGCGCGGGTGGACACGGTGCAGTCCCGCAATCGGACGCCGGTGACCGGTTCGTCGGCAACTGATTCGACGAGTACCGACCACCGAGGACAACTGCGAACGGTCACATCAGACGCGTCGAGGTCGAAACGGCTGAACCGGTCGTCGGTCGACCCGTTCGGCCGAGCCAGTACATGAAAACCGCTGTCTGATTCATCCACGACAAGACCCTGCACCTTGATGGCGCGAGACGCCAAATAGTCCCACTCGGCGTCAGAACCTGGAGCGGCCGAGTCGATGATTACTCCGGCCCCAGAGCGCACGCCTTGCACTTTTATATCGGTCAGGGTCACCCGATTCGCGCCGGCCAGTCGCACACCATTTGCGTTGCTGCCGTTCACGACAACGTTGTTCACCGTCAGGTCTGCGTCGGACCACTCCGTGAGTTCGGACAGGGAAAAGGTCTCGGCGTTGTTGTCGAAGGCGTCTTCGTTCGCGTGATAAGTGACCAGAGCGAGTCCGTCGTCGCCGGTGTTCGTCGCGACGTAGTCCTTGACCTCACCGTCCCGGCAGGCGTTGAAATGCAGCCCGTCCGCCAAGGTGTCCTGTACCTGTAGGTCAGTGACCGCGATGTCAGATACACCCATCATGATCACGCCGGCCTGGGGGCTGGAACGAATACTGCAGTTGCGTAGTGTCACTCCCGATACCGGGCCCATCGAGCCGGTCCAATCACCAGGCACCTCACGTGACTCCGATGGGTAGCCGACGATGCGTATACCGTCGCCCATCGACCTCTCGCTCGGCTGTGTCGTCCATCGCACGACTACGCCGCGAAGAGATACTCCAGATGCCGGCCCGCGGACCACGACACCGTGACTTGTGCCGAGCCCGTTCTGGTCGAGGTTGTCCATCAGGAGTTCAGCCCCGGACTCGAATTCAATCGCCACGTTCGATAATCCGCGGAGGGAGATCGCGGCGCCACCTGCAGGGTTCTGAAGGGCGAAACGGTATGTTCCCTGCGGAAACCGCAGTGTGTCACCGGACTTGAGCTTTTCAACGGCTCGCCCGATGGCACCTGCATCATCGTGGATGCCGTTCCCCAGCGCGCCGTGATCGAGGACGTTGTGTGTGGCGCCGCCAGGAGCGCTGGAGCAGGCGGCCACGATCGCTGCGACAGGGAGTGCTCCGAGGAATGATCGCCGCGACAATCGTGGCGTCGTCCCGTCGTCGTTCACGAGGTCTTGTCCGCCAATGCTCGGCATATCGCTTCGGCGGTTGCCGTCGGGTCCGTCGCGGCCTGGCGTTCGATCACATGCAACCAACCGCGTTCACGCAATGCGGCCCGGGCTGGCTCGTCGGCCGCGAACTTGCGGATCATATGGGCAAGAGCGTTGGCGTCGTGCGGATCGAAGTACTCTGCACCCTTGCCGCAGGTCTCCTGCAGCACAGCAATGTTCGACGACAGGACAGCGGTGTGAGACGCCATCGCCTCGAGCGGCGGAAGGCCCGCTCCCTCGTATAGGGATGGCATGATCAGCAGGTCGGCGCCCGCGACCAACGCACGCAATTGTTCGAACGGCAGTCTGCCCGGTACTTTCACACGCCCACCGATCGTGTTGACAAGGCGGTCGACCCGCTCGTCGAGAGTTCGCAGCGACTCCCCGCTTCCCGCTATCACCAACGAATGCGGCACCGAATCCATGATCTCGGTGAACGCTTCGAGGAGCACCGGGAGGTTCTTGTGACGCTTGATGTTTCCGACATACAACAGGTAAGGCGGTGGAGTCGGTGATGGCGTAGACCCGTCCACCGGCGTCAGCCACACCTCGTCGACGGGAATAGGTGTCACCAATACCTCTGCCGATGGCGTGAACCGGGTCAGTGCCTGCGCCGTGGCTTGCGACGGTGTGAACACGGTCGCACTCCGCCGGGCGGTCAGCCGGAGCATCAGGCGGGCGTATGAGCTCCGAGCGAGACCTTGATTGCTGAGCGCCTTGCCCTCGATATGGAGCGTGTCGTGAACGGTTGAGAAGAACTTGACGCCGCGATGTCGGCGACGGAGCAACGCGAGCGGGAATGGGTAGTGGGGGACCCAGAACGCGCTGGGTCGCAGCGCGATCAGGGCACGGTCCCATGCGCGCTGTTCGCCTGGTGAATACATCGCGGCGTCAGCTGGGTCGGCGAAGATCAGCATGGTCTCCTCGCTCACGGTGGGAGCGGTGCTCCGATCGGCGAGGACCGCGAGCCGCAGGCCGCGCATGGCCGACACGTTCTCGAGATGACGAATCTGAGTCCGGATGTAGGTGCCTATGCCGCTCTGCTGGATGTGGCGCGCGTCGAACAACACATCGACCTGCGTGACGGCGTCGTCTCGCGATTCCCGGGGCAGAGGCAAAGGCACGTCGTCCATCCTTCCAGTCGCTGCGATGTTCGGCTCAGGCCGTGGAGTTTGCGCATGTCAGGCGATAGATGAGCATCCTGCCGGCAGCAAACCAGGGTGGTAAGTTCGGCAAAAGGACCTGTGCCGTCGGCGCCGGGATCGCCAGGCCAGAAAGGGTCAAGCCGCGTGGTGCACACATGAGCAATCCTCGAATGGCAATAGTGCACGAACGGTTCACCGAGGTTGCGGGTTCTGAGCATGTCGTCGAACAATTCTCGAAGACGTGGCCCGAGGCGATCGTTCATGTCCCGATCGCCCGGCCATCTGGAGTCCCTTCGGGTCTGGCGTCAGCGCCCGTGACCACCTGGGTCGACAGCGCCTACCGGATGCTCGGACACAGGTCCTACGCGCCGCTGGCCCCGTTGCTCCCGCGTGCTTTCCGCGGCATGGACCTGGGCGAGGTGGACGCGGTGGTCGTCAGCCACCATGCGTTTGCGACGCAGGTTGCTTTCGCAACCGACGCCCCTGTGATCGCCTACGTGCACAGTCCAGCGCGCTGGGCGTGGGATCCCACGTTTCGGGCACAGGAGGCCGGCGGTCTGGCGGGTGCGGCCGTGTTGTCTGCGCTCTCACGGATTGCGCGACGCGGCGAATTGGCGGCCGTCGATCAACTCGATCAGATCGTTGCGAACTCCACTGCCGTTGCCGACCGCATCATGCGTTGGTGGGGGCGAGAAGCGGTGGTTGTTCATCCACCCGTCGACACCGCTGGCTTCACCCCGGACTTCGACGTCGAACGGGAGGACTTCTTCCTGCTCGCGGGCCGGATGGTGCCCTACAAACGCCCGGATCTCGCAGTCAGAGCCGCGCGGCGTGCCGGTAAGCGTCTGGTCGTGGTGGGCGACGGCCGGTCGATGGACGCGTGCCGGGAACTGGCGGCTGAAGACACGGTATTCGTCGGCCGGGTACCGCATGATCAGTTACTAGATCTCTATCGACGGACACGGGCTCTGCTGATGCCAGGAGTCGAGGATTTCGGAATAGTGCCGGTGGAGGCGATGGCATGCGGTGCGCCGGTGATCGCACTGGGCGAAGGGGGTGCGCTGGACACGGTTATCCCGGGATCGACAGGTGTTCTCGTAACTCCCGGTGACGACGAGGCCGTCGTGATGGGGCTCGCCGAAGCGATGTCGGCGTTCACAGCTCGCGATCTCGACTCGCGGGCAATCCGCGAGTGGGCCGAGAACTTCTCTCGTACGAACTTCAGAGAACGGATGTCACGCGTGGTCGACGGAGTCCTCGCCCGCCGGACTGCCTGACCGTCACTGCGAGTCGGGCAGCCGACGCGGCGCCGCGTAAGGGCGGATGGCCGGGGCAACCGGTCGACCCCGGAGCAGACCGTCGGTGCTGCCGGCATCGAGGGCGCGGCGGTATACCCGCAGGGCCTGCACGCAGGCCTCGACAGTCACCTCGATGTCGGTGTTGGTATGGGCCGCCGAGGTCACGAACGATTGTCCGAGAACTCCTCGTTCGAGAAGTTCTTGCATGAACAACGTGCGGAACGGTTGGGACGGGTGGCCATCGGGATCTCTTGTCACGAACACCTGGCATGACGGTCGCCCGACCACTTCGACGAAGCTCCCGATTCCTGCCTCACGGGCCGCATCGTTCACCCCGCCGGCCAAAAGCGTTCCAGCGCGCGCCATTTCGGAAATGGGGTCACCATCGCGGTATGCCGCGACAACAGCGCGGAATGCAGCGAGCGATCCGCGTTCGGGTCCCTGGGTTGTCGACAGCAGAAAGACACGCTCGGAGTCGGTACGCAGACCACCGCGCTCCATGAACTCCCGTCGTCCGGCGAGCGCGGCCACGGGAAAGCCGTTGCCCATGCCTTTGCCCCACGTCGAAAGATCGGGGGTGACACCGTAGACCGATTGTGCCCCGTGCTCCGACCAGCGAAATCCGGTGATCATCTCATCGAAGACGAGAAGGGCGCCGTGGGAGTCGCATTCGGCTCTGACGCCTTCGAGAAAGCCCGGCGCCGGTTCGGCCAACGCGGTCGCCGCTTCGAGGATGACGCAGGCGATTGACTGCTCCCGCAAGACGCGGCGAAGGGAATCGAGGTCGTTGTAACCGAATTGAAAGGAATTGGCCGTCTGCGAAGCCGGGATGCCGCCTCTCATCGCGGTGGTACCGATGAACCAGTCGTCGACCGAGAAGAACGGTTGAGCGCACATCGCGACACCCTCCCGGCCGGTCACGGCCCGGGCCAATCGGATCGCCGCCGTGGTGACGTCGGAACCATTCTTGGCGAACTTCACCATGTCGGCGGTCGGCACCAGTTCCAGGAAATCCTCGGCCGCAGCGAGTTCCATCTCGGTGGGCCGGGAGAAATTGACCCCATCGACAATTGCAGCGCAAACCGCATCGACCACGGGACCATAGCCGTGTCCGAGCGTGACCGAACGCAGACCCATCCCGTACTCGACGTACTCATTGCCGTCGACATCCCAGACGCGAGCGCCTTGTCCGCGCACGAGGACTGGCGCCATCTGTTCTGGATACTGGTCAGACCCTCTGGCATAGGTGTGCGCCCCGCCGGGAATCACCGCGTGAAGACGGGTCTGCATCTCCGTCGAGAGTGCGAAGGAACGACCCATGATCAGGAACCGGTCGGCAGGCGACGCATCGAGTCGTCGAGCACTCCTGCCGCTCGCAGCTCTTCGAGATGCGTCAGTCTCGTGAAGCGGGTGAAGAACTCGTCGCCGGTGATGCCGGCGGCCTGATACTCCCGGGTCAACTCAGCAGCGCCGTCCGCGATGCTCCATTTCGCCTCGTATCCAAGGGCTTTGCGTATGGCGCTGAAGTCGACCCGGTAGGAGCGAGGGTCAGCGCCACTTTCGCCGGTGATCAACAGCTTCGAGCCGGGAACCGCTTCGACAACCGCCTCGGCGATCTCGGCGACGGTGACGTTGTTGATCTCTGACCCGACATTGAACGCGGCGCAGTGGATGGTCTCGACCGGGGCGGACAACGCGAGGGAGAACGCCAGGGCGATGTCGCGCGCATGGACGAGTGGTCGCCAGGGCGTGCCGTCGGACATGACACGAACGTCTCCGGTGTAGACCGCGTGCCTACGAGATTGTTCAGGACGATGTCCGCGCGTAGGCGCGGCGAGAACCCAAATGCGGTTGCGTTCCGCAGGAACACGGGCGAGAACGAGGAATCGGCCAGCGCAGCGACATCGGCTTCAACCCGTACCTTGCTCTCCGCGTACGGCGTGAGGGGGTTGAGCGCAGCATCCTCGGTGACCAACCCGTCGCCGGCTGCCCCGTACACCGAGCATGTCGAGGCGTACAGATAGCGTTTCACGCCTGCCTCTTTGGCCGCCCGTGCCAGCCGGACAGACGCGTGATGGTTGATGTCGTGCGTGATCTCGGGTTCGAGGTGACCCAAGGGGTCATTGGACAGGGCGGCCAGATGGATGACGGCCTCGATGCCGACCAGATCTTCTGCGGTCACGTCACGCAGATCTTTGGCGTTGGTGACGGGGTCATCAGGCGCCGAACCCATCACGCAATCGGCAAAGTATCCGGAGTCGAGTCCAGTGATGGAATGGCCCTCTGCAGTGAGGACTTCGGTCATCACGGTACCCAGATAGCCCAGGTTGCCGGTGATCAGTACACGCATGTCATGGCCTTCCGAAACTGAGTTGTGCCTTTTCCAAGATCAAAGCTTCGGCATGCGGCGATCGGCACTGCACTCCACGTAGTCGGGAAAGCGCCAGAAACGCCGAACCGTCGCCGAACCAATCGTGCCCTATCTGCGACGGGTAGTGCTCGACGAGCATGGCGACCTTGCGCTCGGCGAGCTCAGTCTCGAGAGGGACAAAAAGCTGCGGCTGAGGGGTGTCGGTCTCCCACTTGAGAATTTCGTAACCGAAGATCAGGTGATTGCGGAACTCGGTCGGGACGATCTCCGCGAGCAGGCGGTGATCTTGATGCGCATCGTGACGTTGAGGTGCGAAAACGGCGTCCGCAGAAGAAGTTCGCGCGAAAGCGGCAACAGCGTCTTTCACGTCGTTCCAGCGCGCCGGCAGTCGCCCGTCCGGGAAGTCGTGCACCATCACCTCCACCGATCCGCCGGGACACAGCGCGGCCAAAGCTGCGCGCTCCTCCAATTCCCGTTCGGTGGCGCCACCGGTCATGACCAGGGCTCGGGCCTTCAACCCCGGATTCTGTTCGGCCAGCGTCAGCAGTGTTCCACCCATGCCGATCGCGATGTCATCGCAATGGGCACCGATCAGTGCCACCTCCGACACCGAGGCCAACAGAGGGTTCATCAGGTGTCGGTGCCGGGCCGGTCCCACAACACCCATGGCCGATCACCGCGGTGGTAGGACTCGTCGAGTTCGGCTCGCTCTTTGAAGGTGTCCGCCGGCTTCCAGAAGCCGAGATGCTGGTAGGCGTAGAGTTTCCCCGTGCCGGCCAGACTGCCGCACACATCGGCGACGAGGTCGCCGCCCGGAGGTAAGAGGTCGAAAATCTCCTGTGACAGCACAAAGAACCCGGCGTTCTCCCAGATCGGGAACTCGCTGACCGGAGTGATGCCCTGAACCGTGCTGCCTTCGCCGAGTTCGACGCAGTGGAACGACGACTGTGGTGGAACGACCATCATGGACGCCAAAGCGCCGGAGGCATGGAATCGGTTGATGATGTCGTCCATCGGCGCGTCGGTGAGCACATCGGCGTAGTTGGCGAGGAAGACCTCGTCGTCGCCCAGGTGTTTACGGACCCGCCGTAGGCGTTCCCCGATCGGCGACTCCAGGCCCGTGTCGGCGAAGGTGATTGACCAGTCACTGATGTCCGAGGACAACAATTCGACTGTGCCGTCGGAGAGTACAAAATCGTTGGACTCTGTCTCCGAGTAGTTCAGAAAGTACTCTTTTATGTATTTGGCCCCGTAACCCAGGCACAGGATGAACTCGTTGTGGCCGAAGTGTGCGTAGTACCGCATCACATGCCACAGCAGGGGCCTAGAACCTACCATCTGCATTGGCTTGGGTAGACCTTCCCCCACATCGTTCCGCATCCGCATGCCGTAGCCCCCGCAGAACAGAACTACCTTCATATCGTCATTCCCCAGTTCATTTCGGTCCGATCACGATGAGTTCTGGTAGGGGATAGACGAGTTCGCCGCCCCAATTGAGTACGTACTGCAACTGGGCGGTGAGCTCGGTACGCAGGTTCCACGGCAAGACCACAACCACGTCGGGCTTGTCTTCTTCGAGCCGATCCGGGTGGAAGATCGGTATCCGCGTTCCTGGCGTGAATCGCCCGTGTTTATACGGATTCCGGTCGACGATGTACTCGATGAGGTCGGGCCGGATTCCGCTGTAGTTCAAGAGGGTGTTGCCTTTGCCTGGAGCGCCGTACGCGACGACTCGTTTACCGAGATCCTTCTGTGCCAGAAGATATTTGAGTAGCTCCCTGCGAATCACGTCAGTCCGTTCCTGAAGCGCCCGGTAGCCATCGAGAACATGCAACCCGGCGTCGCGTTCGAGGGCAAGAGCCTGTTCGACCGACGGCTGAGGTGTGGCTTGAGCGGTCTCCGGTCTGGCCCACAAACGAATCGATCCCCCGTGGGTCGGGAGGAGTTCGACATCGACCAGGGTGAGTCCGGCAGTGTTGAGTGCTCGGCTCGCTGCGAGAACCGTGTAGTACTGAAAGTGCTCGTGGTAAACGGTGTCGAATTGGGCCAGGGCAACAAGATTGAGGGCGTGGTGCACCTCAATGCTCAACCAGCCGTCGTCCGCCAGGAGTGTGCGTAGTCCTTTGGTGAAACCCAACAGATCTGGGATGTGTGCGTACACGTTGTTCGCAACCACGAGGGCGGCCGGCCCGTGTTCGGCGCGCGTGGCGTCAGCGGACTCGGGTGTGAGGAATGCGGTGGTGGTCGGTACACCGCGTTCCCGTGCTGCGGCGCCTACGTTCACCGAGGGCTCGATCCCCAGGCACCTGATACCGGCTGCAACCACATGCTGTAGCAGATATCCGTCGTTGCTCGCCACCTCGACCACCAGCGAGTCGGCGCCGAGGCCGACGCGCGTGACCGCGCTGTCAACGAACTGCCGCGCGTGTTCAACCCAGCTGTCCGAGTACGACGCAAAGTAGGCGTAGTCGGTGAAAGTGTCTTCAGGCGTGATCAGTGCCGGGATCTGGAGGAGTAAGCACTTCTCGCAGATCCGCATGTGAAGCGGAAATGTCGCCTCGGGTTCATCGAGCTCGGCTACCAGCAGGAACTTCTCGCATGGCGGGGTGGCACCGAGATCCAAGACGCTCGTCAAGGACTCGCTGCCACACAGACGGCACGTCAACGGTTAGTTCCTTCCCTTGCCCGGCCGAGACCGACATGAACCGACCCTCGACCAAGAACAGTTAACCCCAAAGTCGGACAATGGGGTGACTTCGGGGCAAGATCACCTCCGGTCATCGGCCGTCCGGATCGTCGAGGACCCATCTCCCGGCGAGTTCCGGAAACTGCGTCGAAACTTCTTCGAGGAGGTCGGGCAACATCAACAACACCCGATCGGGCCGGATTTCGACCAACGCCGCCGGTGAAATAATCGGTATGTCGGTCCCGGGCATTCGGCGCCCGTGCTTGGCGGTTGACGCATCAGCCACCGCTGCGATCAGCGATGAGTCCACTCCCGCCCGGTAGAACACCGAACTGGCGCGAGACGCCGCTCCATACGCGCACACGGTGACGCCCGCGCGCTTTTGCGAGTGCAACCATTCGCGTAGTCGATTGACGTGACCGTCGGCCGCGGCCTGCAGGGTCGCCAGGGCCGTGGGTTCGGTGATGGCGAGTCCAGCTTCGTGATCGAGAATCGCCTCGACCCTGGGCGATTCGGATTCGTGGCTCCCATGGGCTGCAGCGATGAGGTGGGTTCCGCCGTAGAGGGCAAAGCTCCATGCTTCGACGATCGACATCCCCGCGCCATTCAGCAGGCGCTCGAGGGCAGTCATCGAGTAGTAGGCAAAGTGCCCATGACGCAGCGCATTCCACTGTCCCAGTTCGACGATGGTGGCCAGGGAGTGGAATTGCAACAGCAGCACACCGCCGTCGGCCACCGCCCGCGCCCTGGCGGTGAACGCCGCAGACTGATTGAAGTCGTGCATGACAGAGAACGAGTCGACCACCACATCCGCCGCGGTCCCGGGCCCTGCAGCAACCAGACCGCGGTCCACCAGATGGGGCAGCCATGACCCGCCATGCGGGCTCGTGAACTCTGCCACCGACGTGCGCCCGTCCAACCAGCCCTCGGTGGCGACCATCTCAATTGCATCCATCGCCTGTTCGATGAGCGCCCGAGGTTCCACCCCGCGCGGTTCGTCGGCAACTGTGTCGTCGTCGGCCAGCTGGGCGAGACCGCAGACTGGGCACAGATCCATCGCAAGCGGGTGGTCGGTTTCGGTCGCCGTGATGGGCTCGTCCACCGGCGGAAAGTTGTCCGCGGCAGGTTGATTGCCGAGATCGAGGACACGGTCGGTGATGGTGCTGCCGCAGCTTCGGCAAGTCATCTCGCGAATCCCCGTTTCTAAGGCAGCATTGGTGGTGTGCGCATTGAAACTACCGAACTACGCGACGTCCTGCTCATGGTGCCGCGTCCGCATCTGGACGAGCGAGGGTTGTTCACCCGAACGTTCGACACCGAGATCTTCGACGCGGCATTGGGTGAAGTCGGCCGCGCGAAAGAGTTCGTTCAAGATTCACAATCACGCTCCGTTCAAGGAGTCGTCCGAGGAATGCATGGCCGGTCGGGGCGCGGTGAGGCAAAAACTGGTGCGGTGTGCCAACGGAGCCGTTCTCGATGTGCTCGTGGATATCCGCCCAGAATCAGACACATTCGGCCGCCAACAGAGTTTCGAACTAAATGACGATGAGTTCAGGCACCTCTACGTCCCGCCCGGGTTTCTGCACGGATTTCAGGCCCTCACGAACACGGCGGACGTCTGCTATCGAATCGACCGCCCGCACGATCCTTCTGAGGACATCAGCGTCGCCTTCAATGATCCCGACCTTGACATCAATTGGCCCCTACAACCCACGCACGTCTCCGACCGTGATCGGAGCGCCCCTAGCTGGCGAACTCTTCTCGAAAGTCTTTGAAGGCTGCGATCACGACGTTCACTTCGAGACGTCGGCGGCAGGTGCGGGTTTGCCGAAGAGGTACCCCTGAACCGTGGTGAAACCCAACTCGCGTAATCCTTGCAGCTCGGAGTCGTGCTCCACGCCTTCGGCGACTGTGGTGATCCCGAGTGAATCGGACAACGAGCACACTGCCCGGACGATGGTTCTGATGGTGTTGTCCGTACCGACCTTGTTGATCAGCGATCTGTCGACCTTGACCACCTTGACAGGCTGCTCCACCATGTAACGCAGTGCGGCATAACCGGTTCCGAGGTCATCGACACACACGATGCAACCCAATTCGTCCAGCTCGACGAGCGTCTGGGTTGCCGGGGATCCGATCCGGATCAGGTCGCGTTCGGTGACCTCGATCCACAGGGTGGACGGTGGAACGCCGGTGGCATCGAGACCTGCCTGGATGAGCTTCACAAGACCGGGGTCACTCAACTGCCGGACCGAGAAGTTCACCGACACAAAGAGATTGGGGTCACCCGACTCGGCATGCCATTTGGCCAACTGATGCAGCGCGGCAATCACCCCGAGGCGTCCGATGGGCACGATCAGCGACGTCTCCTCGGCTGCATCCAAGAAGTCGGCAGGCGGCCTGATCTCGCCACCGACCCGCCACCGCAGGAGAGATTCGTACCCCACCGCCTCGAGCGAGTTGATGTCGACGATCGGCTGGTAGAAGAGTTCGAAATCGCTACCCACGGACTTGGACAGCTCGGTGGTGCGCGTCACCTCACGATGCAGTCGTCCGATCGACTCCGAATCTGCATAGCTCACCGCGACGTCGGTCACGAGGGCGCAGTGCACGGCCGCGAGGCCAGCCTGTACGAGCTGGCTCGGGCTTGCTGCGGTCGGGACATCGGCCGTGGTCGCGACGCCTAGACGGGCCTGCACGAAGTACTCGTCGGCGTCGACCTTGGTGGGCCTGCTCATCCGCTCGGTGAGTTCGGTGACGACCTTGTCCGGAGCGTTCGCCACCGCGTCGAAGACGACAAGCAACTTGTGGTCGTACGGACCCAGGAACACGTCTGCCCTGGGGCTGAGCAGTTCGCGGATCGCAGTACCCATCGCGGGTCGGAGACGCTCGGTCAGCTCCCAGCCTTCTGCAGCGGCGAGGAGGCCGGTGGGATCGAGGCCGATGACGACAACCCCGAGGCGCTCCATTCCGACACTGTCGACCGCGTTCCGGAAGTCGGGGTCCGTGTCGAGCGAGCGACCCGACACCACTGGAGGACGCGGCACCCGAGAACCTCCCTGCCAGCCCGGTTTGGACGTGAACACACGGGTCTTACCCATGCGTCAGATGGGATCACTGTACAGCGACCAGGACGGGTTTCTGATCACCGTCGCCGAGTGTGGCGAAGTTTGACTACAGTGATCGGAGCTGGTTGCAAATCGTTCATCCAGCAGTGCATCAGGGGCCGTGCGGGGGAGCGCGCTCTGGGTGCATCGCTGTCCACTCTTGGAGTTGCGGCTCTCACCGGGCGCCGTTGTTTCGTTAGGCTGGTAAACGCTTGTCGTGAGGCATTTCTGGGGGCGTTTTGACGCTCGGTCCACAGCTGTTCTGGTGAGTACTGCCGGCGTGTCCCCGCCTGCCCCTGTTCGCTTTTTCGCCCCGTCGTTCATCAACGACGGCGAGATGGTCTACGTCGCCGTCATCTGGGTGTTCACCGTCGGGAGCCTCGCGGTCACCCTTCGCCAGGGTCGTTTGGGTGACCGGGAGTTCATGGTCATCGGTCTGGGCGCCCTGCTGTGCATCTTCGGGGCGTCGCTGGTGGTGACCGATCCGGCGGCCGCCCGCGCGATCGTGTCGTTGCTTGCGGTGATCCCGGCGATCGCCGCCATGGGGTCATCGAGGTGGGTGACGGCAGCGTTCACGTTGATCGCGGTGGCATTTGCGGTCACGTCGTCAATCGTCGAGGTGACGTCGTCCACCGCTCTCTTGGTAGCGGCCACCGCGGCGATCATCACGGTCATCGTGCCGGTGTCCATGGTGGCTGCGCTGCGGGCGTCCCTGAGGTTGGCGATGGACAAGGTGGCCCGACTCAGCGAAACAGACCCGTTGACAGACCTTTTGAATCGGCGCGGGCTGCTCTCACGCAGCGGTGGACTGCTCGACACGGTGACCAAGGGTGGAAACGCTGTCGGTTTCATGATGATCGACGTCGACAATTTCAAGACCGTCAACGACACCCATGGACATGCATTCGGTGACTCGGTGTTACGTGATACTGCGGCCGCCATCGATCGCCAGGCGGGACCGTCGGCTCTGACCAGTCGGTTCGGGGGCGAGGAGTTCGTGGTGATGTGTGCCGTGTCCGGCATCGACGACCTCGTGCGCTCGGCCGAACGGATGCGCGAAGGTGTTGCGCGCGACTGCCTGGTGACCATCAGCGTCGGGGCGGTCTTCGCCCCTGTGACGCGGTCAGCTCAAGGATTGCCGAACATCGACCTGGTCATCGACGGTCTCACCCGTTCCGCGGACAAATGCGTGTACTCGGCGAAGACCGGCGGTCGCGACCGCGTCATGTCCTGCGAGGTGCCGCAGATCGCGTGGGTGCCCGGAGGGCCCAGCGAACCGGAGGGTGAGTTCACCAGCGAGCGCAGCACCAGCATCCTCGACCTCGTCCGCCGAGCAAGCCCCCGTTGGGACTGACGTTTCGCCGGGCGTGACGAGCTGCGCCGTCAGGTGAGTTCTTCGGTCTCCAAGACGAAACCGGCCGACTCGAGGCGGTCGATGAGAACGTCGCCGATCGCCGCGGCGGGGGTCAGCACGCCGGTCCGATTCGGCAGCACGTCCCGGTGCAATGCCAGGGAAAGTGCACTCTCGGCGAGCATGACAGCTGTGGCCTTGTACCCTGGGTCGCCTTTGGCTCGCATCCGCGACCGGTAACGCCTGCCGGTACTGGTGGTGGTGTAGGTCTCGGTGGTGAAATGACCTGTCTCGCGGACCTTTTCACTCGGTCCCTCGCCTGGTTTGGGAAGGATCCGGTCGAGTACGCTGCGTACCGGTCCCACGGACATGGCGCCGAGGAAGGCCACCGTCCCGGCGCTGACGGCACCGGCAACAGCGGTCGAGACGCCGGGGATTCCGCCCACGTACATCGCTTCGCCGTAGTGGAAGTCGTCGCCGTAGGCGCCGTCGAGCAGGGCGTTGGATCGACGGACGATGCGGGTGTTGTAGCTCGCCATGAAGAACGGCGCCAGCGTTCCCTTGAGGGATGGATCAACTTTGGAACCGTTGATCATTGCCATATCGCTGGGCTCTGCGCTGCGTTTGATGCCTGCTCTCTCACCCGGGGCCGTCGAAAGGGCGTGAGGGTCGAGCAGCGTTCGCCGGGTCTCGGGGTCTGCGGCTTCTTTGGCGATGACCCGCATGGAGTCCACCGTGCCGCCGCTGACGCCGCCGCGGAAACTGCGGACGACCATGGTGGTGTCACCCATCGAGCCAGCCTGGTCTGCGGTGATGCGCTTGTGAAGGAGATAGACGCCGAGATCCGATGGCACGGAGTCGAACCCGCAGGAGTGGACGATTCGTGCACCGCTCGCCTCGGCCTGCTCGCCGTACTTGTCGATCGACAGGCGTACGAAGGGCACCTCGCCGGTGAGGTCGACGTAATCGGTACCCGCGTTGGCGGCAGCGGCCAGCACGCTCTCGCCGAACTTGAGGTAGGGGCCGACCGTGGTGCAGATGACGCGAGTGCGAGCGGCCATCGCATCGAGGGAGGCGGGGGAGTTGATGTCGGCGACCACGAGGGGCCAGGTATCTGCCGGTGCCGGGAGGTCGAAGCGCACCTGGGCCAACTTGTGTTCACTGCGGCCGGCAAGGGCGATCTTGGTGCCCGCCGGTGCGAGCTCGGCCAGGTAGGCGGCAGTCAGCTTGCCGACAAATCCCGTGGCCCCGAAAACGATGACGTCGAACTCCCGATCACTCATGACCCCGACCTTACTGACGCGAGACGCGGCCGGCGAAAGATCTCGCCAACCGCGTCTCGTCAGTTGTGGTGTCTGGCGGCAGAGCCGCTGCAGACGTCAGTAGTAGTGCGCTCGTCCACCGACCTTGCGACCGGTCGCGCCGAGGATCCAGAGCACAGCCCCGACCACGATCAAGATGGCTCCGACGATGTAGAGAATGTTGATGCTGAATACAAGACCCAGAATCAGCAGAAGCAGTCCCAGAATGATCATTTTGGCTCCATTACGCCCCCGTACCAGCCCGGCATGCCCCGTCGATGTCTTCGACGATCGGCCGAACTCACGTCTCCCGCTGTTTTGGCCGTTCGTGCGCCAGGGAGCCGCATGAGATCGAATACCCTTGTTGCAAAACGCTAAACAAATAGGCTGTGACCTGGGCCGTGAGGACGGTTAGGTGTGACTACACCGACACGGCCTCTGATGCGGCGGCAGGATGACGGCGCCGAAGCCACCATTGATACGCGCGCGCAGCGAACGGCGCGACGAACAACATGATGAGTACTCGAAGCATTTGGGCCGCGACGATGAAGGCCAGATTTCCGCCGGTGGCCGACGCCGTCGCGAGCACTGCATAGATGCCGCCGGGAGTGGTGGCGAGGTAGCTGTCGAACATCGACTCGCCCGTCCACAGACTCAGCAATGCGCCCAGCCCAGCTGACGCCGCGGCGATCGCAACGATGAGTACGGTGGCGAACGGCAGGATTCTGGCGATGGCCACCAGGGCCGACTTGGTGAAACCGAGGCCGGCCTGCCAACCGATCACCGCATAGGCGATCTGCACCAGGACAACCGGAATTGCGGCGGCGGTGGTGATCCCGAGCAATTCTCCGGCGACCGACAAGATGAGCGGGCCAAGCAGCCCCGCCGCAGGCAATCGGATGACTCGGCCGCCCCCATAGCCGACGACCATGCACACCGCGAGGACGAGTAGACCCCACCATGGGTTGCCGTGATTCTCCGAGAACTCGCCTTCGCCACCGGACACCGACTTCCCGTAGACGAAGATCGCCACGAGCGGCATCGACATCGTGATGATCGCGACGCGAAGATATTGGACAACGGCAACGATGCGCTCGTCCCCACCCAGTTCTCTGGCCAGGGCCACCAGGCCCGAAGCCCCGCCTGCCACCAGGGCAAGCGACCCGGTCAGCGAATCGACATTGCGATGCAGTCCGAGCAGTGCCCCGCCGACCACCGAGAGTACAAGTGTTGCAAGGGCCATGGACAGCACGGCAGGCCAATCCGAGCCGATGCCCGAGAGGGTGTCGATGGAGATCAACGTGCCGATGTACACACCGAGCACTCCCTGGGCCGCCAGCCCGATCGGCCGGGGCATGGGAGGTTTGTCGCCACGGGCCCGCGGTGCCCACCCGACGACGGCCAGGATTGCTGCCACCACGAGGCCGGCGAACAACGCCGCCGAGGGGACCCCGGCCACGGACAGGCCGACACTCGCCACGGCGGTGAACATCATCAATCCGATCCACCGCATCACGATTGCAAGTTTACGCTTGCGATTTTTGTATCTCTACTCAGGAAGAACAGTGTGAAAACCAAGTATGATCTTGGTATGTCCAGAGCTGACCAGGCGGCACGAGTGTTGGATACCGCGGATGCGACGCGTCTTCGGGAGGCGATGATGGCGGTCACCCGACAGGCGCGCAGACATCGGCCCGCCCACGGGCTCACGATGACGCAGGTGGCCCTCCTCGGCGACCTCGACCGCAACGGGGTGAGCACAGTCGCCGAGTTGGCGGAACGAGCGCAGGTTAAGGTGCAGTCACTGACGTTGAGCATGAACCGTCTCGAAGACCTCGGGCTCATCACCCGGCGCACCGACACCGTGGATCGTCGCAGGCAATTGGTCGAACTGACCGAGGCCGCCGGGCCCCTGCTCGAAGCCGACCGCCGGCAACGCGACGAGTGGCTGGCCGAGGCCGTCAACCACTTGTCCGACACCGAACGTGGGCTGCTGATGCTCTGCGTGCCGGTCCTCGAGAAGGTCGCGATGTCGGCAGAGTGACGACCGTGCGACCCTCGCGTCAGACCGGCGATGACCGCCGATACGGTTCGCGTCCCACGGGTTGCGTCGGAGGCTCGCCGGCGCGGGTCGGTGGAATGGCCAGTGTGATCGGCTCATCGTTCAAGACGAATGCCTCGCCGTGATGCACCAGTTCCATCTTGTCGCCGTGCACCAGTTGGTAAGTCGCCTCGTCGGCATCGATCTGGACTTCGATGCACCCTGTGCCCACCGCCAAGCGGAACACCATCCGGTTCAGGCGTGAGGGCAATCGCGGTGCGAACGAGATTGTCCCGTGGTGGTCGCGCATGCCGCCGAACCCGGCGACGCAGCAGAGCCAGGTGCCCGCGAGTGAGGCGATGTGAAGCCCACTCGACGAGTTCTGGTGCAGGTCATGCAGATCGGTGAGCGCAGCCTCCACCAGGTAATCGAAGGCCAGGTCGAGATAGCCCACCTCGGCCGCGATCACCGATTGTGCGCAGGCTGACAGCGATGAATCGCGCACGGTGAGCGACTCGTAGTAGTCGAAGTTCCGCTTCTTCTGTTCGGGGGTGAACGCATCCCCGCGCAGGTACATCGCGAGTACCAGATCTGCCTGCTTCACAACCTGTTTGCGGTACAGGTCCTGGTAGGGGTAGTGCAACAACAGCGGATAATTCTCTGCCGGGGTGTTGTCGAAGTCCCACAGTGCCTGTCGGGTGAAGGACTCGCTCTGCTGGTGCACTTCGAGCGACGAATCGTACGGAATGGACATCCTGGCCGCGCAGTCCTTCCAGTGCGCCGTCTCCTCGTCGTTCACCCCGAGTCGCCGCGCATCCGAGGGGTGCCGGGTACACGCCTCCGCTGCATCGCGAAAGTTCTTCTGCGCCATCAGATTCGTGAACAGGTTGTTGTTGGCGACCGCAGAGTACTCGTCGGGGCCGGTCACCCCGTCGATCCGGAAGTGGCCGTGCAGGTCGTGATGTCCGAGCGACACCCACGAACGAGCGGTTTCCACAAGCAATTCGAGGCCGTGGTCGACCTCGAACTGCACGTCACCGGTCGCCGCGACGTACTGCGCCACGGCATAGGCGATGTCGGCGTTGACGTGCACGGCGGCACTGCCTGCCGGCCAATAGCTCGAGCATTCCTCGCCATTGATCGAACGCCACGGGAACATCGCGCCGACCTGACCGAGTTCGCGGGCGCGGCTCTTGGCCTTGTCGAGCGTGGAGTGCCGCCATCGCAGGGCGTCGGCCGCTGCGGCGGGAACCGTGTAGGTGAGTACCGGCAGCACATACGTCTCGGTGTCCCAGAACGCGTGACCGTCGTAACCGGGGCCGGTGAGTCCCTTGCCTGGGATGGCCCGGGTTTCGCCGCGCGCCCCGGCCTGCAGCACGTGGAAGAGAGCAAACCGGATCGCCTGCTGGAGTTCGGCATCGCCGTCGATCTTGACGTCGGCGGCGGACCAGAAGTCGTCGAGGTACCGGCGCTGGCGTGCGAGCAGCTCGTCCCAGCCGTTGTCGAGCGCGGTGGCCAGGGCAGCGTCGACCTGGGCCCGTAGAGCAGACGGCGACCTCTGACTGGACCAGCCATAGGCCAGGTATTTGGTGAGCGTGATCTTGTGCCCCACCTCCACGTTGGCGGTGACCGTGAGACGGGCCAGGTCGCCGCTGAGGACCTCGCAGCTCACCGAGTTCGGTGCATCGAGTTCATGGTCCATGGCGGCTGCCATACGCAGCCCGGACTCCCTGGTGTGATGCCCGAGTACGGCACGATGCCCGTGCGCTTCGGCAAAGTCGGCCACCAGAGGACGATCGAGCGCCGCGGAGACCCGCGGGTCCTTACCCTGTTGTGGCGTCGACTCGTTGGCGAGCAGATCCGACTGCAGCACCAGCTCCATGTCGTGGTCGAGGGGTTCGACCTCGTAGCGGATGGCCGCGACCGCACGCTCGGTGAACGATACGAGTCGTTCGGTGCGCACCCGCACCCGTCGCCCGGTGGGCGAGGTCCATTCGGTGACCCGCTGCAGGGTTCCGGCACGGAAGTCGAGGGTCCACTCGTGTTCCTGAGTGCTGCCGTACCGCAGATCCATCGGCTCGTCCTCGACGAGCAGACGGATGATCTTCCCGTTGGTCACGTTGACCACGGTCTGCCCGTCCTCGGGATAGCCGTAACCGGCTTCGGCATAGGGCAATTCGCGCCGTTCGTAATAGCCGTTGAGGTAGGTGCCGGGATTGAACACCGGCTCGGCCTCCTCGAGACAGGCGCGTAAACCGATGTGGCCGTTGGAGAGCGCGAAGATCGACTCGATGTGTGCGAGCTCGTCGGCCTTCGTTCCGCGCCAGATCAGCTGCCACGGCGCGACCTCCAGGCCGCCGCCCTGGGTCATCGGGGATCCAGCAGTTCGGTCAGGGCATCGACAACCACGTCGGCCCCCGCCTGCTTCAGTTCGTGCCGGTGAGTGTCACCCTCGGTGCGGTCGACGCCCACCACATGACCGAAAGCCCCGGCATGGCCGGCCTGCACGCCGGAGACGGCGTCCTCGAAGACGGCCGCCTGAGCGGGGGCCACGCCGAGCGCCTTCGCCCCGGCGAGAAACGAGTCCGGCGCCGGCTTGCCCGCCAGCCCCTGTTCGGCGATCACCACGCCGTCCACGCGGGCCTGCACGTAGGACTCGAGCCCCGTCGCACGCAGGATCTCCGCGCCGTTCTTCGACGACGTCACGACGGCGATGGCCAACTGTGCCTCCTGGGCTGCTTTCAGATATGCGACGGCATCGGGATACGCCTGTGCGCCTGTGGTTTTGAGTATGTCGAGGAACAGGGCGTTCTTGGTGTTGCCGATGCCGGCGACGGTGGCGTCGTGCGGGCCGTCGTCAGGGCTGCCCGGTGGCAACGTTATGTTCCGTGACCGCAAGAACGTGGTGATGCCATCGTCCCGGGAGCGGCCGTCCACGTATTGCAGGTAATCGTTCTGGTCGAACGGCCGCTTCTGGGTGGCGTCACCGGCCGGATAGGTCTGGAGGAAGGCGTCGAATGCCTGCTTCCACGCCTGGCTGTGGATGACTGCGGTACTGGTGAGCACCCCGTCGAGATCGAACAGCAGCGCAGTGACCGAGCTCGGTAATCCAATCACCGCCCCGACGCTACCCGTGCTCTCCCGACAGCACCGGCCGTGTGGCGCATCCGATCGGGCCGGGACCGCCGCCCCGACCGCGGTTAGCCTGAAGTAATGAATCCCTCGACTCTGCAGGCCCGAGTGATCGTCGACGAGATGATCCGCGGCGGCGTACGCGAGGCGGTGCTGTGCCCCGGTTCACGTAATGCACCGTTCGCCTTCGCCCTGCACGCCGCCGACGCAGCGGGCCGACTGCGGCTCCACGTCCGGGTGGACGAGCGCACGGCCGGCTACCTCGCACTGGGTCTGGCTGTCGCCTCCGGGCAGCCGGTGCCCATCGTGATGACCAGCGGCACCGCGGTCGCCAACATGAGCCCGGCGGTGTTCGAGGCCAACTATGCACGTGTGCCGCTGGTGGTGGTCAGCGCCAACAGGCCGTATGAACTCCTCGGCTCGGGTGCCAACCAGACCATCGAACAGTTCGGGATCTTCGGCACGCAGGTGCGTGCCGCCATCAGCCTGGGCCTCGCCGAACAGAACCTCGACACCAACAGTCAGTGGCGCTCGGCCGTCGGACGCGTGCTGGCCGCGGCGCGCGGAGCCCGCACCGGCAACGCGGGCCCCGTCCAATTCGACATCCCGTTGCGCGAACCGCTCGTGCCCGAACCCGGCGTCGGACCGCACGACGACCTCGGCACCTACAGCGGCCGACCCGGCAACGCGCCGTGGACCGCGACAGCCGTCGGGAAGCTGGACGTACCGGTGGAGATCGACCTCACCGAGCCGACTGTGGTGGTCTCCGGGCACGGTGCCGGACACCGTCCCGAACTCGCAGCGTTGCCCACGGTCGCCGAACCGACCGCACCTGCCCCCGAGAACCCGCTGCATCCGCTGGCTCTCACCGCGGTACGGCCCACCCAGGCCATCATCTGCGGCCGGCCCACCCTGCACCGCCAGGTGTCGACGCTGCTCGCCGACCCGTCTATCAGGGTGTATGCGCTGACAACCGGACCGCGGTGGCCGGACGTCTCCGGCAATGTCCTGGCGACGGGTTCGCGAGCCATCACCACCGGTGAGCCCGACGAGGACTGGCTGAAGGACTGCGCCGCCGCACATCAACGAGCGGTCGGGGCGGTGGACGCTGTCCTCGATGCCACCGACCTGCCCACCGGGTTACACGTGGCCCGGGTTGTCAGTGCCGCGATGTCGCCGGGTGAGCAGCTCGTGGTCGGAGCATCGAACCCGATCCGCGACGTCGCCCTGGCCGGCCGGGTGGGACCAGACGTCCGGGTGCTGTCCAATCGGGGCGTGGCAGGCATCGACGGCAACGTCTCCACGGCGATCGGGGCCGCGTTGGCCCGTGATGTACGCACCGTGGCGTTGATGGGTGATCTGACGTTCGTACACGACGCGACGGGTCTGTTGATCGGCCCGGCCGAGCCGCGACCGGGCCGGCTGACCATCGTGGTGGCCAACGACGACGGCGGCGGGATCTTCGGGTTGCTCGAACAGGGCGACCCCCGCTTCGACGGGCCCGACTACCTCGGCGCGCACGAGCGGGTGTTCGGTACTCCACACCGCACCGACCTCGCGTCGGTCTGCGCGGGCTTCGGTACGAGGCATTCGCTGGTGACGCCGGCCGAGCTACCCGCGGCACTGAGCGCTGCCGGCCAGGGCATCGACGTGGTGGAGGTACGCACCGACCGCGCGTCGCTGCGGTCGGTGCATGCCGCCATCAAGGCGCGCCTCTAGACCGATCGGGCCCTTTCGGTTCGCCGGTGGTGGGTCACGGCTTGAGCAGGGTGAACTGCATGACGTCGACGTAGCCCTGCCGGAACAGCTCCGCGCACCCGGTGAGGTACTTCATGTACGTGTCGAACGTTTCCTGCGAGGCGATCTCGACCGCTTCGTCATGTCGGCGTTCCAACGCGGCCGACCAGAGGTCGAGCGTTCGTGCGTAGTGCAGCTGCAGTGGGTGCACCCGGTCGACGGTGTACCCGACACGCTCGGCGCCCTCGACAACCCACTTCGGTTCCGGCAGCTGCCCGCCCGGGAAGATCTCCCGGGTGATGAACCGCGTGAACTCGAGGAGCTTGCGGTCGATCGGCAGACCCTTGTCTCGGATGTCGTGCCGATTGTGACCGACGATGGTGTGCAACAACATTCGACCGCCCGAGGGCAGGAGTGAGAACGACTTCTCGAAGAACGCGTCGTACCGTTCCTTCCGAAAGTGTTCGAACGCGCCGATGCTGACGATGCGGTCGACCGGTTCGTCGAACTCTTCCCATCCCTGCAAGCGCACCGAAGCCCGTTCCGAGGGCCAACCGCGGTCGTCGATGAGCCCTTCGACATACTCGAATTGATTCTGCGACAACGTGAGTCCCACCGCGTCGACGCCGTACCCCTCCACTGCCCGCATCACTGTGCGCCCCATCCGCAACCGATGTCGAGCAGGCGCATGCCCGGCTGGAGGTCGCATTTGCCCAGTGCTAGATCGACTTTCGCTCGCTGAGCCTGCTCCAGCGTGTAGTCGTCCTGCTCGAAGTAGGCGCAGCTGTACGTCCGCGTCGGATCGAGGAACAGTGCGAAGAAGTCGTCCGACAGATCGTAATGAGCTTGGACGTCGTCGAAATAGGGCTTGAGGTCGGCCATGAAAGGTCCAATCAACGAGACTGAGCGACCGCAACCAACGCCCGAGGGTTTCAGCGCAGCGGCCACTGGTCCCGGAATATTACGGGTAACTCGGGCTCAATGTTGGATGAACAACATTGTTGCCCTGATGAGTCGGCGGTCACACGGTTCGGTGGGGAGGCGGCCGGGGTCGCTATTGTGGCCTGCATGTCCGCTACCGTGCTGCGCCGAGTACAGATCGGACTACTCACGGTCGGGGTCCTGGTGACCATCATGATGGCCGTGATGGTCGCCGGGTCGTACCGCGACGATGCGCTGATCGACGACGACAAGGCCACCGCCGTGGCCGATGTGGTCAGCGCCAGCCCCACCAAGGCCACCGTCAGCTTCTCGACGCCGGACGGCATATTCCGCAGTCCCAGGCTCGGGGTGTTCTACCCCGGACGGCTGACCGAGGGGCAGCGGATCAGCATCGAATACTCCTCGACCAATCCCGAGCTGGTCCGGGTGGCCGGACGCGACGCGAGCCTGTCCATCCTGCCCGCACTGTCGGTACTGGTGTATTCGTGGCTCGCCATCGCGGCGATCATGGTGCTGCTGGCCGAAACACACCGTCGCCGCGCCAATGGACGTTCACCTACGGTTCGGCCTCCGGTCACGGCGTCGCAGACCTCCTGACAGGTCCGGTGCCCACACTGGCACCGTGCGAGTCGCAATCGTCGCGGAGAGCTTTCTCCCGAACATGAACGGCGTGGTGAACTCCGTGCTGCGGGTGGCCGAGCATTTTGAGCACACCGGGCACGAAGTCATGATCATCGCGCCGGCCCTTCCTCGGTCGGCGAGCAAGGGCGACAAGCAGTCGCGTGGGCCGGATGAGGTCTCCGGCGCTCCTGTCCACTACATCCCTTCGGTGATGGTCCCGAAGGTCAGTTCACTTCCCGTCGGTGTGCCCGCGCCGTCGATGTTCCGCGCACTCGCCGATTTCGAGCCGGACGTGGTGCACCTGGCATCGCCGTTTGTGGTCGGGGCCGCGGGGGCTGCCGCAGCACGGCGCCTCGACGTGCCGTCGGTGGCCGTGTTCCAGACCGATGTCGCAGGCTTTGCGGCGAGCTACGGGATGAAACTGGGCACCCGCGCTGCCTGGGCGTGGACCCGTAAACTCCACACCGCCTGCGACCGCACTCTTGCGCCGTCCACCGTGTCGGTGAAAGCCCTTCGAGATCACGGGATCCCACGGGTGTTCCAGTGGGGCAGAGGTGTTGATGCCGAACGGTTCCATCCCAGTCGACGGGACGAATCCTTGCGGTCGCGGTGGAGCCCGCAGGGCAAGTTGATCGTCGGTTTCGTCGGCAGATTGGCGCCCGAAAAGCACGTCGAGCGCCTCGCGGTGCTGTCCGGGCGTTCGGATGTGCAGCTGGTGATCGTGGGCGGGGGACCCGAGCGCGATCGGCTCGGCAAGCTGATGCCCGACGCGGTGTTCACCGGGGAACTGGGCGGTCTCGACCTCGCCCGCGCCTACGCCAGCCTCGACGTCTTCGTGCACGCGGGCGAACACGAGACGTTCTGCCAGGCGGTGCAGGAGGCCCTGGCCAGTGGTGTTCCCGCGATCGGGCCCGACGCCGGCGGTCCGCGAGACCTGATCACCCACTGCCGGACCGGGTACCTGCTCGGCGTCGAAGACTTCTCGCCCCGGCTCGTCGACGCCATCGCGACATTGCAGGACAAGAGGACCCGTGACGAGTTCGGCGCCGCAGCCCGGCGCAGCGTGCGCGGACGCACCTGGTCGGCCATTGCCGACCAGCTGATCTGGCATTACGACGACGTCCTCGGCCGCGACGACCTGTTGCGTCGGCGGTCGGCATAGAGGTTCACGGGGACTCTTCTCCAGCCGGTACGGTGGCCGTTATGTCTCGTGCATCGCTGGCCAAGGATCCCGCCGACGTCGCGGCCATGTTCGACGGAGTGGCCGGCCGCTACGACCTGACGAACACGGTGCTCTCGTTCGGTCAGGACAGGGGATGGCGGGTCGCCACCCGCAAGGCGCTTGCCCTTGGTCCCGGCGATGTGGTGCTCGATCTCGCCGCCGGTACCGCGGTGTCCACCGAAGAGCTCGCCCGCTCGGGCGCGGACTGTGTGGCCGCCGATTTCTCCATGGGCATGCTCAAGGCCGGCGCCCGGCGGTCGGTACCGAAGGTCGGGGCCGATGCGTTGCATCTGCCGTTCGGAGACGAGTCCTTCGATGCCGCGACCATCTCCTTCGGTCTGCGCAACGTGAACGACGTCGACCAGGCGTTCGCAGAACTGTTCCGGGTTCTCAAACCCGGTGGGCGAGTGGTGATCTGCGAGTTCTCCACACCCGTGTTCGCACCGATGCGCGTGGTGTACATGGAATACCTGATGAAGGCGCTGCCCTCGGTTGCCAGGAAGGTGTCCAGCAATCCGGATGCCTATGTGTACCTTGCGGAGTCGATCCGCGAATGGCCCGATCAGGCCGCTCTCGCGCAGCGGATGAAGTCCGCCGGTTTCGAGCACGTCCGCTGGCGCAACCTCACCTTCGGTATCACCGCCCTCCACCGAGGCACCAAGCCCCGCTAGCCCGGAATTGGTGGGTTCGGGTGAGTCCCACCTGGGCAAACACTCACCCGAACCCACCAAAATCGGGCCCGGGCGGTCAGGTGAAAGGCGGGCGGGAGTCGAGTGCGCTGCTGGTCATGCCGGCAACGCGCCAGGCCCGGGCGATCAGGTCGCTGTCGTCCTCGGTGATCAGATTTCCCATCACCCGCACCACCATCGACATCAGCGCTGCCGAACGGATGCCCGGGCGGCCCAGGACGGGCACCACCCGCGGCACGGTCAGGACGGCGGCGAGTCGGCGCGCGGCGGAGAATGCAACGCATACCGGGACCGGAGGAGGTCCGGCCAGAGAGCCGAAAGGTCTTGCTGGTCAAGTACTTCGACGGCCAGTCGGGCGGTCTCCAGCGCGTAGTCGATGCCCTCGCCGTTGAGTGGGTTGACGCAGGCGGCCGCATCGCCGATCAATACCCAGTTGGCGCCCGCGACGTTGCTGACCGCTCCGCCCATCGGCAACAGCGCCGAGGCGATGCGCATCGGCTCGCCGCTGAGCCGCCAGTCCTCACGCTGAGAGTAGGTGTAGTGCTCGATGATCGGGCGCAGGGCCATGCTCGCCGGGCGTTTGTCCGTCGCAAGGGCACCCACTCCGATGTTGACCAGCCCGGTCTCCGAGCCCAGTGGGAAGACCCAGCCGTATCCGGGCAGCAGTTCGGAATCGGTGCCGCGCAATTCCAGGTGCGACCCCATCCAGGGGTCGTTGCAGCGTTCGGACTGCACGTAGGCCCGCGCGGCCACGCCGTAAGCGGTGGTGCGGTGCCACGACCGTCCCAGCGCATTGCCCAACGCCGAGCGCACCCCATCGGCGACAATGAGCTTGTCGACCTTGATCTCTGTGGGGCCGTCGTCTGTATTGACCTGTACGGCAGTGACTTTGCCGTCGACGACCGTGGCACCGACCGCTTTGGTGCCCGACACCATCGTCGCTCCCGCCTCCACGGCATGAACGCGGATCCGGTCGTCGAGTTCGGTGCGGGCGACAGCGCTGCCGTAATCGGGGAAATGGTCCGACTTCGACGGCCAGCGGACGAGTTGACGGCCGCCCCAGCCCTGCATGTCAAGTCCGAGAATTCGTGGACCCGAGAACGCGTCGCCGAGGCCGAGGGCCTCGAGTTCGGCAATGGCGCGAGGCGTCAGTCCGTCGCCGCACGTCTTGTCCCGCGGGAACACCGCCGAGTCGAGCAGAGTCACCTCGTATCCCGCCCGGACTGCCGCATACGCCGCGGCCGAGCCGCCGGGACCTGCGCCGACCACAAGCACCTGGGTGCGCGACGGACATGGGATGGGTGCACTCACCCGGCAAGTATCGCGCACCATTAGGCTCGTCCTATGACAGGAGCTGGTCAGGCGTGAAGACGACGTTCGCGGGTCTGGATATGGGTTCGGAAGACTTCGCCGCAGATGTGGGCAGGTCGCTGGAAAGCGTCGAGAAGCTGCTGCTCGAGGAGTTGTCCTCTGGTGAGGACTTCCTGACCGAGGCGGCCACGCATCTGGCCAAGGCCGGTGGCAAACGGTTCCGGCCGATCTTCTCGATCCTGTCGGCCCATTTCGGCCCCAACCCACACGCCCACGAGGTCATCATCTCGGCGACCGTGGTGGAGATGATCCACCTGGCGACGCTGTACCACGACGACGTGATGGACGAGGCCGAGCTGCGGCGCGGTGCCGTCAGCGCCAACAGCCGGTGGGGCAACAGTGTTGCCATCCTGTCCGGGGATTTCCTGTTCGCGCGGGCTTCGCGCCTGGTCTCCACCCTCGGGCCGCACGCCGTCCGCATAATCGCCGACACCTTCGCCGAGCTGGTCACCGGACAGATGCGTGAAACCGTGGGCTCGCAGGGCAGGCTCGACCCCGTCGACCACTACCTGAAAGTGGTCTGGGAGAAGACCGGTTCGCTGATCGCGGCGAGTGGACGGTTCGGGGCGATGTCCTCGGGTGCGGACGAAGAGCAGATCGAACGCCTGTCCCGGCTCGGAGACTCGATCGGGACCGCTTTCCAGGTCAGCGACGACATCATCGACATCAGCTCGGTGGCCGGCGACTCGGGCAAGAACCCGGGAACCGATCTGCGCGAAGGCGTGCACACCTTGCCGGTGCTCTACGCCATCGCAGACCCCGACGAAACCCGGTTGCGCGAGTTGGTCCTCGCCGCCGACGGCACGCCCCGGCCGCTCACCGACGACGCCGAGGTCGCCGAAGCACTCGAACTCCTGAACAAATCGGCAGGCCTGGCCAAGGCCCGAGCCACCCTCCAGGGGTATGCCGACGCGGCCGATGCCGAACTGGCCCAACTCCCCGAAGGGCCCGCACACGATGCGATGAGCTCGCTGGTTCGCTACACCATCGACCGAATCGGCTGATCTGCTCCGTGGTCCGGCTCTGACCGGCCCGGGGTCGGGAACCGTGAGGTCGGGCCCGATCGTTGTGCTGCCGTGTGTACAGACGGGAGTGATGGATGAGTGGTCATGCCAACGGCCTGAAGACCGTCCTGCTGCTCGGTTTCATGTCGGCGATCATCGTCGGGATCGGGGCAGCGTTTCGCAGTCCCGCCATCCTGTTCGTCGCCGTGGTGGCTGCGGTCGGATTCAACGCCTACATCTACTTCAACAGCGCGAAGATGGCGCTCAAAGCCATGCACGCACAGCCCGTCACAGAGGTGCAGGCGCCGGCGCTGTACCGGATCGTCCGCGAACTGGCGACGGTGGCGCGTCAGCCCATGCCCGCCTTGTACGTGAGTCCCACCGAGGCGCCGAACGCCTTTGCCACAGGACGTAATCCGAAGAACGCCGCAGTCTGCTGCACCGCAGGAATCCTGCAGATCCTCGACGAACGCGAGCTCCGGGCCGTCCTCGGCCACGAACTGTCACACGTCTACAACCGCGACATTCTCATCTCGTCGGTGGCAGGTGCGATGGCTGCGGTGATCAGCGGCATCGCCAACTTCGCGTTCTTCTTCGGCAGCAACCGTGAGGGCGGCGCCAACCCGATCATGTTGTTGCTCATCACATTTCTGGGCCCGATCGCAGCAACGGTGATCAAACTCGCGGTGTCGCGGTCACGCGAATACCAGGCCGATGCCTCGGGTGCAGAGCTCACCGGCGACCCACTGGCCCTTGCGTCCGCGCTGCGCAAGATCTCCGGCGGGGTGCAGGTCGCCCCGCTCCCGCCGAATCCCGACCTCGCCGCCCAGTCCCACCTGATGATCGCCAACCCGTTCCGGGCCGGCGAGCGGGTGGGCAAGCTGTTCTCCACGCACCCTCCGATGCAAGACCGCATCAGGCGTCTGGAAGAGATGGCCGGCCCACACCGCTGACGACGTCGAGAGCACCACAATCGTCCCGCCGGTGGCAGCGTAAGGGGTATGTACCCTCTGCGCCCTGAAAGCGGGACGATGTCGGTGCGTGGGACTAGCGGTAATTCACGAACTGCAGGGCGATCTCGAAATCCTTGTTCTTCAGGAGCGTGATCACGGCCTGCAGGTCGTCGCGCTTCTTGCTGGAGACGCGCAGCTCCTCGCCCTGAATCTGCGCCTTGACGCCCTTGGGTCCCTCGTCGCGGATCGCCTTGGTGATCTTCTTGGCCTTCTCCGAGTCGATGCCCTGCACCAGGGTCCCGGTGATCTTGTAGGTCTTGCCCGAAGCGACGACCTCGCCGGCGTCGAAAGCCTTCAAAGAGATGTCGCGCCGGATGAGCTTCTCCTTGAAAACCTCCAGGCCCGCCTGGGCGCGCTCCTCGGCGTCGGAGGTGATCACGATGTTCTCTTCACCCGACCACTCGATCTTGGTGTTGGTGCCCCGGAAGTCGTACCGCTGCGACAACTCTTTCGCCGCCTGATTGAGGGCGTTGTCGACTTCCTGCCGATCGAGCTTGCTGACCACGTCGAACGATGAATCTGCCATAACCGACAAGCCTAGTCGCCGCGCTCGGCAGTGATGGGCCCGATGGTCTCCGGGGCCGAAACAGGCGCCCATACGCAGGGCATTTGTGCTCAGGGGCCATGCCCGTTGTATTCTTTGCGGCGTTGCTTTCCGCCGGTCCAAAAGACTACGGAAAGTAGCCCGGCAGGTTGCCCGAGCGGCCAAAGGGAGCGGACTGTAAATCCGTCGCGCAAGCTACATAGGTTCGAATCCTATACCTGCCACAGCACCAGACAGTGACCTCGAGAACGGGGGGCCTCGAGCTGGGTGAACCGGCCCGAGGTCGTTTGGTGCGGCGAGACAACTACAGAGGCGATTTGGCGTGTACCAGCGCCGCTGTGTAATCTCGTTAAGGCTCTTCGTGCGTTGCCAGATAGGCAGCACATGGAAAGCGAACGCCCCCTTAGCTCAGTCGGTAGAGCGTTTCCATGGTAAGGAAAAGGTCGACGGTTCGATTCCGTCAGGGGGCTCGCTGGACTCAGATCCTGGGCAGCGGCGCAGCTGATGCCAGACGCGCTGTCGGACCTGGAATCGGGGCCATGGCGGTGTAGCTCAGTTGGTTAGAGCGAACGACTCATAATCGTTAGGTCGCCGGTTCGAGTCCGGCCATCGCTACGAAGTGTCGTCTCCGACGACGCGCTACGAAGTGTCGTCTCCGACGACGCGCTACGAAGTGTCGTCTCCGACGACGCGCTACGAAGTGTCGTCTTACGACGATGCGCTACGAAGTGTCGTCTTACGACGATGCGCCACAAGTACCGCCTCACGGTGGTACACCACACGATCCACCTGAAAGGCAATCCCGTGGCCTCCTCAACAGACGTGCGCCCCAAGATCACCTTGGCCTGCGAGGTTTGCAAACACCGCAACTACATCACCAAGAAGAACCGTCGCAACGATCCCGATCGCCTCGAGATCAAGAAGTTCTGCCCGAACTGCGGCAAGCACCAGAACCACAAGGAATCGCGCTAACTCCCACGCCGGGCGGCCGTTCTAGGCCGCCTGCGCAGCGGGGGCCACTGCGGCACCCCAACGAAGTCGGCTCTTCCCAGCCGACGATTTGTCCGGGAGTAGCCACGGCACCCGCGGCGCGGCCCACATCGACAAGCCGCCGGAGTCGACGAAAAGTCGAAAGTCAGAGGTCGGTTTAGTGACGAATGTGAGCGAAGCCCAAGCTGCCGAGCGCATCCAGGCGATCCGGGACGGGGTCAAGCTGACCCCCGAAGAAATCGCCGAACACACGCAGGCGCTGGTGGGGTACAAGTACACCGTCGACGACTACTACGAGGTCGGCCGCGAGAAGGTGCGCGAGCATGCCCGCGCGGTCCAGGACACCAACCCCGTCCACTGGAACGAGGCCAAGGCCCGTGAGATGGGTCACGACACCCTCGTTGCCGCGCCCACGTTCGTATCCGTCCTCGGGATCATCGCCCAGCGGCGCCTCTTCGAAGACGTCATCACCGGCTACGACCTCTGGCAGATCATGCAGAGCGATCAGCGGCTGGTGTTCCACCGGCCCATCAAGGTCGGTGACCACCTGATCTGCGACGTGTCCCTCGACTCGTTCCGACAGATGTCGGGCACCGACCTGATGGTCACCAAGAACGTCGTCTGGAATCAGCACAACGAGCCCGTGATGACCACGTGGACGAGCCTTGCCGCGAGGGCCGCCATCGAGGTCGACCCTGCGCTGGTCGACAAGATCGAACACGTGATGATGAGCGAGCCCCCCGGCATCGACCCGGGCAAGACCGTCAACGGCCCATTCGCCCGCTACACCGACCCGGACCCGGCTGTTGATCCAAAGCCCTATGCCGCAATCGATTTCGACACGCTGACGGTCGGACAAGAACTCCCCGCGCGGACATTCAAGCTGACCCGCGGAAACCTGATCAACTACGCGGGTGTGGCAGGCGATCCGAACCCGATCCACTACAGCGACGAGGTCGCCAAGGTGGCCGGCCTGCAGGACGTGGTGGCCCACGGCATGCAGACCATGGGTCTCGGAGCCAGTTTCATCGGCGAGTTCATCGGCGACCCGGCGGCTATCTATGAATACAACGTGAGGTTCACCAGCCCGGTATACGTACCGGCTGATGACTTCGCGGCCGTCGACTTGACCGGCAAGGTGAAGTCGCTTGATCCCGACACCCGCCGCGGCCAGATCTCGATCGTCGCGAAGCAGGGTGACCGCAAGATTTTCGGACGAGCACTCGTCAGCGTGCAGTTCAATTGATCGTCGGTACGGATGACCTGCGGTTTCCGCGGGTCAACACCGAGTTGGAGTTCAACCCGCCCGGTGACGTACACTTCAATAGTCTGAGTTCTACTCACACTTGCGCGCTGCCCTGAGGGTGGCGCGTTGGTTTTGTGTAGTGCAGACACCGGGTCGACGTGGCCTCGAGATCATCGCAAGGTGGTCACCGAGTAACTCGCCGTCCCAAAGGGGCGTAGCTCAACTGGCAGAGCAGCGGTCTCCAAAACCGCAGGTTGCAGGTTCAAGTCCTGTCGCCCCTGCCCTTGACGGTGTGCACGTCGGCACCTCAGGGCACCCGATGTCAGCTGTTCGGTGCCCAGGCACATCGCCTGCCGCCGAACATCCGACTTCAGCCACGAGAGGATCAAGTTGAGCAAGCGCGACCGTGCCGAACGCGCCAAGAGCGCGGCCGAGTCGAACGACGAGGTCGAGGTCGACACCTCAGTCGACGGCGAAGCCGGTTCGGTGGACGAGTCCGATGCTGAGAACGTCTCCGACGGGGACACTCAGACGGCGGCTCGCCCGACGGGTAAGCGTTCGCCGCGTGGCAAACGGACGAACCTGACAAAGAGCGACGACGACGATTCAGCGGGATCGGCCGTCGCCACCAAGGAAAAGACCAAAGACAAAAAGAAAGACGGCAAACGCAAGCGAGTCCGGCCCGAGGACAGCCACAATCCCTTCATCCGGTTGTGGATCTTCCTCAAGCAGGTTGTCAGCGAGCTCAAGAAGGTCATCTGGCCTACTCGCAAGCAGCTGATTCAGTACACGATCGTCGTGCTGATCTTCGTGATCATCATGGTCGCGTTCATCTCCGGGCTGGATCTGCTCTTCGCAAAGGCCGTTTTGTGGTTGTTCGGGTAATCACCCGCACGGCCGCTTCGAGGAAAGGGAGCGTGGGCTGCAGTGAGCACCCCCGAGAACGACGCTGAGATCAGCGAGACCGAAACCGACGTCACCGATCAGACGGTCGGTGATTCGGAGGCTGTTGACAGTGGCATCTCCGACCCCGAAGCGCCGGCTGATTCCGACAGCAGCGACCAGGACGTCTCCGATGAGGACGCGGCCCCCGAGGTCGTCGAACCCGAGGAAGAAGAGGACCCGGTCGAGGCCCTCAAGAAGTCCCTCAAGCGCGCGGCAGGCGACTGGTACGTGATCCACTCCTACGCCGGCTACGAGAACAAGGTGAAGGCCAACCTCGAGACCCGCGTGCAGAACCTGGATGTGGGCGACTACATCTTCCAGGTCGAGGTACCCACCGAAGAAGTCACCGAGATCAAGAACGGCCAGCCCAAGAAGGTCAACCGCAAGGTGCTGCCGGGTTACATCCTCGTGCGCATGGACCTCAACGACGAATCGTGGGGCGCGGTGCGCAACACCCCCGGCGTCACGGGCTTCGTGGGATTGACCTCGCGTCCTTCGCCGTTGTCCATGGATGACGTGCTCAAGTTCCTGCTGCCCCGTGCCGAGCCGAAGAAGTCGTCGGCGAAGTCCGGCAGCGACGCCGGTTCCGATCTGGCAGCCGCCTCCGCACCGGTGGTCGAGGTCGACTTCGCGGTCGGCGAGTCGGTCACCGTCATGGACGGCCCGTTCGCGACGTTGCCCGCATCGATCAGCGAGGTCAACGCCGAGCAGCGCAAGGTGAAGGTGCTCGTCTCGATCTTCGGTCGCGAGACCCCGGTCGAACTCGCCTTCAACCAGGTCGAGAAGATCTAAGACTTTCGCGTCTCCAGCGGGCGCGAAACCGGGCTGACGGAGTGTTGTCAGCCCAAACGCAATCAATCAGAAACAGGGAAAAGGATGCCCCCCAAGAAGAAAAAGAAGCTGTCCGGGATCATCAAGCTTCAGATCCAGGCCGGCGCAGCCAACCCCGCACCCCCCGTGGGTCCGGCACTCGGCCAGCATGGCGTGAACATCATGGAGTTCTGCAAGGCCTACAACGCCGCGACAGAAAGCCAGCGCGGCAATGTCGTGCCCGTGGAGATCTACGTTTACGAAGATCGCTCCTTCGACTTCAAGTTGAAGACCCCGCCGGCCGCCAAACTGCTGCTGAAGGCCGCCGGTCTGCAGAAGGGTTCGGGAGAGCCGCACAAGACCAAGGTCGGCAAGGTCACGATGGACCAGGTCCGCGAGATCGCCAAGACCAAGCAGGAAGACCTCAACGCCAACGACGTTGAACAGGCCGCCAAGATCATCGCCGGAACCGCCCGCTCCATGGGCATCACGGTCGAGGCCTGAGTCTCTTCCTCGAACAGACATCACGTGGGAGGGCCGGCTCGGTCCGCACCACCAACCCGCATGAGTTGCGGAGAAAGACAGAGCAAACATGAGTAAAACCAGTAAGGCCTACAAAGCCGCTGCGGAAAAGGTCGACAAGTCCAAGCTCTACAGCCCGCTGGAGGCTGCCAAGCTTGCCAAGGAGACCGCTTCCACCAAGACAGACGCAACCGTCGAGGTCGCCGTCCGTCTCGGCGTCGATCCCCGTAAGGCAGACCAGATGGTGCGCGGCACCGTCAACCTGCCCCACGGCACCGGCAAGACCGCCCGCGTCATCGTGTTCGCCGCCGGCGACAAGGCCAACGAGGCCGTCGCCGCCGGAGCCGACGAAGTGGGCGCCGAGGATCTGATCGAGCGGATCCAGGGCGGCTGGCTCGACTTCGACGCCGCGATCGCCACCCCTGACCAGATGGCCAAGGTCGGCCGGATCGCGCGTGTCCTCGGACCGCGTGGCCTGATGCCGAACCCGAAGACGGGCACGGTCACCACCGACGTGACCAAGGCCGTCAACGAGATCAAGGGCGGAAAGATCAACTTCCGCGTCGACAAGGCAGCCAACCTGCACTTCGTCATCGGCAAGGCTTCCTTCGACGAGAAGAAGCTGGTCGAGAATTACGGAGCAGCCGTCGACGAGATCCTGCGTGTGAAGCCGTCAGCAGCAAAAGGCCGGTACCTGAAGAAGGTCACCGTTTCGACCACCACCGGACCGGGCATCCCGGTGGATCCTGCGGTGAACCGCAACTACCTCGAAGAGGACTGAAGTCTTCCTCTAGGCCAGGCACAACAAAACCGGGACTCCGCAGGGAGTCCCGGTTTTTGTGCTTTGTGCGGTCAGACGCTGGTGGCCTTCATGGCGTCGGCGGTGAGTTCGAGAGAACGGATACGTCCCGCACTCGTCACCGACTGGTGGGCCACGATGACCTCATCGGCCTGGGCCAACTCGGCGAAGTCCTCCAAGAAGCCGCGGACGTCCGCACCCGTTCCGACGCCGGTGTACTTCATCATGTGGGCGATACCGCGGCCCTCGCGGGTGGTGAGGAACGCATCGATCTCCTCATCGCTGTACTCGGGCGTCGACGGGCCGCGGGAGATGAACATCCGCACCCGGATCCGCCGCAACGCCTCGAAGTCCCGCGCCGCCTCGTCGGCATCCTCGGCCGCGACAACGTTCGCGCCCGCGATCACGTAGGGCTCTGACAGCTGAGCCGAGGGCTTGAACTCGCGACGATAGAGCGTCACCGCCTGCTCCAGGGCATCGGGCGAGAAGTGCGACGCGAAGGCGTAGGGGAGCCCGAGCGCAGCGGCCAGTTGAGCGCCGAACAGTGACGAACCAAGGATGTAGAGCGGAACGTCCGTGCCCGCGCCGGGAACGGCTTGAACTCCGGGGATCCGGGACTGGCCGCGCAGGTAGGCCTGCAGTTCGAGGACATCCTGCGGGAAGCTCTCGGCCGAGCTGTGGTCTCGGCGCAGCGCGCGCATCGTTGCCTGGTCGCTACCGGGTGCGCGACCCAGACCCAGATCGATCCGACCGGGGTGCAGCGTCTCCAGGGTTCCGAACTGCTCGGCGATCGTCAGCGGAGCATGGTTGGGGAGCATGATGCCGCCGGCACCCAGACGGATGGTCTCGGTGTGCGCGGCGATATGAGCGATCAGCACACTGGTGGCCGATGACGCGATCGACTCCATGTTGTGGTGCTCGGCGTACCAGACTCGCTTGTAGCCGTTGCGTTCTGCGGCCTGGGCCAGCGCAACACTCGCCTCGAAGCTCGCGCGAGCGGACTCGCCGGGCGCAATCGGTGCAAGATCGAGAATCGACAGGGTCAAGGACATAGACGGGCCTTCTTCACTGCTGGAAAGTAGTCATCACGCGAAATAGTTGTACGTGTGCAACAACGCCTGAGCGCGCCACTACCTTCCCGAAACCGATCAAAACCCGTCCGGACTGCGCAGCCAGAGCAGCGTCAGGGTCGTTCGCGTTCGACCACCCGGCCCGGCAGACCCCATTCGGTCCGGCCCAGGCGACTGACCGGTGCGAGCCTCGTGAAGTCCGGATGGCCATCGGCGGCCGCGACAGCGGGGTCGACCGTCACCGCGACCACCCGCCCCATCACCACCTGCGAGTTGCCGACCTCGATGATCTGGTGGAGTTCGCATTCGATGGCCACCGGGCTGTCGCGGACCCTCAGGCAGTCGACGACCGTGGCCGGTGCCGAGGCGACGCCCACAGCCGTGAACTCATTGACGTCCTCGGCAAAACCGGCTGATGTGGCATTGACCTGGTCCATCATCGACTCCGTGGCGATGTTGACGACAAACTGACCGGTGGCCGCCGCGTTGTCCGCGCTGTGTTTGCCGCCGACCGCCGTGAATTGCACAACCATCGGATCGGTGGAGCTGACGGAGAAGAAGCTGAAGGGTGCGAGGTTGTCCACGCCTCCGGCGCCGCGCGAGGACACCCAGCGATCGGCCGCGGGACGATCGCGGCGGTGATCAGCTTGTAGAAGTCACGCGTGGAGGTGTTGGAGTGGTCGAACAGCGTTCGACCGGCCAGGGTTTCGTCGAGATCTCGATTCACTCGTCCAGCATTCCACCAGCCGCACGACGGCGTCGTGCGGCTGGTGTCCTGCGCTCAGACGTGGCTCATCCGGCCGACACCCGGTAGACGCTCTGGGTCATCCCGTTGCCGAGGGTCGTGGTGCGCACGTGATCGAGCGGGATGTCGTGATCGATGGCACCGAACAACGGCAGACCGGATCCGATGATCACCGGTGCCGTGGTGATCGTGATCTCGGTGATCAGGCCGCGCTGGAGAAAGCTGGTGATCAGACGGCCGCCGTCGGCATAGACATGGCGCACACCCTCGTCGTGGGCAGCCTCGAAGAGTTCGTCGAGACCCCGGTGCACGGAGATCCGGTCGTCGGCTCCGGGCTCGAGGGTGGTACTGACCACGAACACGCGCATTCCCTCGTACGGCCACGTGTCGAAACTGCACCCGACCTCGTATGTGTTGCGGCCCATGACAATCGCATCCGTGGTCGCGATGAAGGCGTCGTAACCGGTCTCGCCGAGGTTCTCGTCGCGACTGAGCAGCCAATCGATACCGCCGTCTGTGCGGGCGATGTAACCGTCGACGCTGGTGGCGATGAACACCGCCCCGGTGACAGGACTCGGTGCGGGGGAAGGGGATGTGGTCATTGTTGTCCTTTCATGTCCAGGTGGTGATGAGTCGGTCGAATTCGTCTCCGAGGGCATCGATGAGGGAGCCGTGCGGTTGCACGGTCCAGCCGAGGAACGTGCCCTCCAGAAGCGCGAACAATGTTCGGGCTGCGGCCGGCGGAAGCGGCGCGCCGGGTAGTTCACCGCTGTCGACCGCCCGGGCTATGACGGCTTGCAGTTGTCGGCGCTTCTTGTCCCAGCCGGCAGCAAGCAGTCGAGTCAGTTCCGGATCACCGAGATCCATCGCCAGGGAGGACACGTGGTTGCCGGCCTGGTCGGGGTCGTCGCTGTCGGTGTAGGACTCGACCGACAACCGGCGAAGCGCCGCCAGGATCGGTTCGCCCGGGCGTCCGGCGTCGTCGAGATCGATCGCGTCGACCCAGCGCTGTGAGGAGGCGATGAGCAACCCGCGTTTGGATCCGAAACGTTTTGACGAAGGTCGCCGCCGAGACGCCGGCCGCCCGGGCAGCCATCTCGAGGGTGAACCGGGCCGAGCCGGTCTGCGACAGGACGGCGTCGGCTGCATCGAGCAGGTGATCATCTGAGTTCACTCGAGGACGCGCCACGCAGTTAGTAAATCACCATTTCCTAATTCTGCCAACGAGTGGTCTGTCCACAGAAGCCGCGTTGTGCACATGACGTGGCCGCAGGCGGGGGAGCAGTCACACCGACGCCTTAGGGTTGTGAGCGTGCAAGACGACAAACTCCTGACCCGCATCTCCGGTTTGCTCAGGCAGGCAGAAGGCACCGACAACGAGCACGAGGCGCAAGCCTTCATGCAGGCGGCGCAACGGTTGGCCACCGCAGCGTCCATCGATCTGGCCGTGGCGCGGGCCCATGGAAAGCCCGAACAGCGCACGTCCCCGGTGCAACGCAACATCGCGATCGGAACGGCCGGCAAGCGAGGGCTGCGCACATATGTCCAGCTGTTCGTGGCCATCGCTCACGCCAACGACATCACCTGTGACGTCGCGAGCAACTCGACGTTTGTCTACGCCTACGGATTCCCCGGCGACATCGACACCTGTGAAGCGTTGTACAGCTCGCTGGTGGTCCAGATGGTCGCCGCCAGCGACAGCTATCTGAAGTCGGGTGCGTACAAAGGCGAGACCTTTGCTCGTGTGGTCACCGAACGCCGCGGCTGGGTTCAGCGCAGGGTGGTCGAGGAGAAGCCGCTGTCACCGATCACGGCCCGGCTGAACTTCCAGTCGGCGTTCGCCGAACGGATCGGCAAGCGTTTGACGCAAGCCCGCAATGAGGCGCGTGCGGCTGCGGTCGCCGCCGACGGGGGCCGTTCCGACTCGGGAACGGCGCTGGTCCTGCGTAACAAAGAGGTAGAGGTCCGGGATTTCCACAAGGAGACGTCCACCGCACGGGGCACCTGGCGGTCGCAGAGCGCGTCGGCCGGCTACTCGGAGGGCGCGCGGCGGGCAGGGGACCGGGCCGGACGCCGGGCACGTATCGGCGAGGACAACCAGTTGGGTGCTGCACGTGGGGCCCTAGAGGCGTGAGTGGGCGTGCTGAACCGTGAGTGGGCGCGTTGACGCAGCGTGACAGCCAGCGTTCGGCCTTGTACTCCGCAGAAGCGCTGGTGCACAACGTTTTTCGAGCGCGCCGCACGCGGTGGCTCCACTCTGGAGATCGCCGGCACCTCGGTGACACTGCCTCCGGAGGCTCGGTTCGGCTCGGTTGACTCGGTACGCGACTACGTGGACCGGGTGCTGTCGCTGGACAGCGTGATCAACAGGTTTCCGCGGGCCGCGGTTCCGGTGAGGGTTCGATCCCGCCGGGGGCAGCGCGAAGCCCACTACGAGTACCGGTCAGCCGATGACGACGGCGTGATCGCGGTACCCGATGCAGCCGAGGGGCGCTGGGCGATGCGCGAGCTGGTGGTGCTCCACGAGATAGCCCACCACCTGAGTCCGGGGTCGGCGCAGGACAAGCACGGCCCACGATTCGCGGGCACCCTCATCGACCTGGTGGGGCTGGTGCTCGGACCTGAAGCCGCACTGATCTACCGGGTGACCTTCGGCGACAGCGGTATCGCGGTCGGTTGAGAGGCCGGTGCCCGGCTACCAGCCTGGCTCGCCCACCGCCAGGAACGTGAGGTGGCTCTGGTGGAACGGGTCGAGAACGATTCTCTGCGAACGGAATCCGGACTTCACCAGATCGGGGACCACGGCAAGGAAACGGGGCATGCTCGCCGCGTAGACGTCTACCCGCAGCCGATGCCCGACGTCCAGTAGCGCATCTGTGGACACCAGGTCGATGTCGAGGTCGATGGGTACGTTCGGGATCACCTTCAGTTTGCGTTTGCGGCTGAGCGGGTGGTGGGCGACGAGCAGCGAGCCGTCCTCGGCGTAATCGCTGAGTTCTGGGTCCAGAGATCGGTTGGACGCGGTCAGTGAGCCGTTGGTGAGCACGGTCGAGGTTCCGTCCGGCGCAACATCATTGAGGGTCACCGCCCACAGGGCGTCGCTACCGGCGCAGGTCGCGTGCAGGTGCAGATTGAGCGCGCCGGAGATCTGTACCTGTTCGGTGACCGGTGCCGTCGTGAACGAGAGAGCGCCCCGTTCCTGGAACCGGGCATCGGTGGTGAAGGCCTTGCCGAGAACCATGGTGGCGCCGGCGGTCACCTGGGTCATGTCCCGGGAGATGAAGCCGCGCACGCCCGGCTTCACCTTCAGTTCGGCGCGCGAGATGTTCGCCTCCACCCCCAGACTGCCGTCGTGCACACAGTGCCCAGCGGTGTCCGAGCCGTCGGGCGACAGGTACAGCCGCCGGACCCGCGCCTCGGGGCGGGGGAAGCTCTGGCCCGAGGTCCACATACCGCCCTGTTGCTGCAGGGTCACCGGGCCGTATTCGTCCACGCCGTTGTCGAGGCCCTTGAGCCACTTGTCGAACCACGCGCGTTCGAGCACGTCGACGCGCGGCGGGCTGACCCGGCCGCCGAAGCCGAGCCCGGCATCGAGGTGGTAGCCGTCGGCCATGATCAGCTGCTTCTGCCCGGGCGGCAGATTGAGCTGGTTGTAGATGCGGGTTGCGCTGCGGCCGAAGAGGTCGTGCCACCCACCGAAGACGAATGTCGGGGCGGTGATCTCGTCGATCTTGGGGTCGCGCTCGTCGAAATAGGGATCGTCGTAGATCCGTGGATCGCGCCCGGTGAGGAAACCCCAGGCCAGCGAGCCGATCTCGGTGGCGGGGGAGCCGACCCGGTCCTTCAGCCATCGGACGCCGTTGGTGCTGAGGGCATCACCCACCGCTGTGGACGGGTTGGGCAGCCACTTGAGCAGATTCACCGCGGAGAGCCAGATCGGGATGAACGCCGACGGCGCGCCGCCGGTGATGTAGATGTCGCGGACGATGTCCTCACATCCCTCGATGGCGAACACCGCCTTGAGGTGCGGTGAACCGTTGCCGGCGGCCTGCAGAGAGTTGATCGCCGAGTACGACCAGCCGGCCATCCCGATGTTGCCGTTGCTCCAGCTCTGCGCAGCGGCCCAGTCGATGACCTCGATCGAGTCGCGTTGCTCGCGTTCACCCAGGATCTGCCAGCGTCCGTGCGAGGCACCGGTGCCGCGGACGTCGACCACGAGCTGGGTGTATCCGCTCTGCACGAGCTTGCGGTTGATGCCGAAGACGTCGAGGGCGCCACCGGACAGTGGGGGGAGGGGAAGGCGATGGGTGGCCTGATCGATCGCGTCGAGCAGGGCGCGGTTGTACGGGTTGATGGTCACCACCGTCGGCAACGGCGTCTGCACCGGTTCGCCCGACATCTTCACCGGTCGTACGAGGGTGGCTCGCAATCGGACGCCGTCGGACATGGTCAGTTCCAGCGAACGGTCGATCGTCACCTTGGGAAACGCAGGACGGCCGTCGACCTGTTCGCGCCACCAACGGGCATTGGCGCCGCCGGTCGGGTCGCCGAACGGAAGAGTTGGTGCAGAGTGTGGAACCGCGCTCATCCGCGGCTCGGTGTTCTCGAACGGGTTGATCTGGTAGACCACGGCGTTCCCCTCTCTGCGTCGAGCGAGGCCACGCCTTCCAGCAATACCCCTTCTGAACAGGGCATATCCTGAAAACTGTGGCAACACTCCGTCGTGCTGCGGTACCGGGTGAGTCAGAAGGTATTCGTGACCGACCTCACACCGGATGGTTTGATGTCAATGTAGCCGAGCGGGTGCTCGGTCGCGACTGTCGGGCCAGAACAGCCGCCGGTCCTTGACCCCGATGTGCCTGATTTGTGATCCGGTCCGCCGTGCCGGTACTGTTGTGTCTTGGTGTTCGCAGGTCATCGGCCTGCGAGCGTCAGTTCAACCAGAGACCGTTGGTCACCGGTACGCATCGCGCGACCGGCCGAAGGCCCGACACACGTCGGCGGCCCACGCAGGGAGAACGAGGATTCGCTTTCGAAGCGGCGTCACAGTCGCTTTGCTCGTGTGCGCCCCGTGCCCTGTGCCGGGGCGTTTGTCGTTGGTGGGGCCCGCGGCCGATCGTACGAGTCGGACGAGGTGCCAACCGACACGTCATGAGAGGAGGCGAAGTATGGCAAATAGTGAAAAGGTCACCGCGGTTGCGGAGATCACCGAGCAGTTCAAGGAAGCCACTGCGGCAGTCGTCACGGAATACCGTGGCCTGACCGTCAAGCAGATCTCCGAGCTGCGTCGCTCACTGGGCGAAGGCGCTGTTTACTCCGTCGCCAAGAACACCCTGGTCAAGCGCGCTGCTGCCGATGCGGGCGTGGCCGGTCTGGACGAGCTGTTCACTGGCCCCACCGCAATTGCCTTCATCGAGGGCGAACCCGTGGTGGCTGCCAAGGCGATCAAGAATTTCGCCAAGGACAACAAGGCTCTCATCATCAAGGGCGGGTACATGGACGGCCGCGCGCTGTCCGTGGACGAGGTCAACCAGATCGCCGACCTTGAAACACGCGAGATTCTCCTTGCAAAGCTCGCCGGTGCCATGAAGGGCAACTTGGCAAAGGCCGCGGGTCTGTTCAGTCAGCCCGCTTCGCAGGTCGCACGTCTTGCGGCCGCACTGCAGGAAAAGCAAGCCGCGGGCGCACCCGCAGAAGCGGCCGAATAAAACCCCACAAACCTCCGTCTGTCACATCACCTCGTGGCCGACGGGAAGACAGAAAGGATTGCCACCATGGCAAAGCTCTCCGCTGACGAGCTCATCGATCAGTTCAAAGAACTCACCCTGCTGGAACTCAGCGACTTCGTGAAGAAGTTCGAAGAGGTCTTCGAGGTCACCGCTGCTGCTCCGGTCGCCGTTGCCGCCGCCGGTGCACCCGCTGCCGCCGAAGCCGCTGTCGAGCAGGACGAGTTCGACGTCGTCCTCGAATCGGCCGGCGACAAGAAGATCCAGGTCATCAAGGTCGTCCGCGAAGTCGTCTCCGGACTGGGTCTGAAGGAAGCCAAGGATCTCGTCGAGTCGGCTCCCAAGGCCATCCTCGAGAAGATCGACAAGGACGCTGCCGAGGCTGCCAAGACCAAACTCGAAGAAGCCGGCGCCAAGGTCTCGGTCAAGTAAGACAAGCACGTCAAAAGCGATTGTTGATCCCTGCGTAGGGGTCGATCGCTCCACAACGATGGCCCGTAGCGACAGCTACGGGCCATCGTTGCGTCTCGGGTGGGGGTGTGGTGCCACAGATCGGGTGTCGGCGGCCCTGGCTACTGACGAGTAGAACCCGCTCCGACCTGGATTTGCGTCGCGCGGAAAAACTTTTTACGGTGATCCAAGTTACTCGCGAGTAACTGTTCGTTTGATCTACCTGCGGCGATCGGGAAGAAGCCTTCGGGCAGGTGGGTCGGCGAGGGTGCGACGAAACTGAGAAAGATCGACAGCTCGTATATTCGTCACGCTGTGTGCGTTAGAGTGAGCCGAACCACAGGCTCCGCGCGGGGGCGGACTTCGTTTTGGAGGGACTAAATCAGTGGGCGTTGAGGTCAGTGTCGAGAATCTGACGAAGTCGTTCGGCTCGCAGAATATTTGGCGTGATGTGTCGCTGACCCTGCCCCAGGGTGAGGTCAGCGTGTTGCTCGGCCCGTCGGGTACGGGCAAGTCGGTGTTCCTGAAGTCGTTGATCGGTCTGCTCCATCCGGAGCAGGGCTCGGTCATCATCGACGGCACCGACATCACCAAATGTTCCAGCCGCGAGCTGTACGAGATCCGCAAGTTGTTCGGTGTCCTGTTCCAGGACGGCGCGCTGTTCGGTTCGATGAGCTTGTTCGACAACATCGCCTTCCCTCTTCGTGAGCACACCAAGAAGAAGGAAGACGAGATCCGCCAGATCGTCATGGACAAGATCGAGTTGGTGGGTCTGACGGGCGCGGAGAACAAGCTTCCCGGTGAGATCTCCGGTGGTATGCGCAAGCGCGCCGGCCTGGCCCGTGCTCTGGTCTTGGATCCGCAGATCATCCTGTGTGATGAGCCGGACTCCGGTCTAGACCCGGTCCGTACCGCGTATCTGTCGCAGCTGTTGATCGACATCAACGCGCAGATCGATGCCACGATTCTGATCGTGACCCACAACATTCAGGTCGCTCGTACCGTCCCGGACAACATCGGCATGCTGTTCCGCAAGGAACTGGTCATGTTCGGTCCGCGTGAGGTGCTGCTGACCTCGGACGAGCCGGTGGTGGATCAGTTCCTCAACGGTCGCCGCATCGGACCGATCGGTATGTCCGAGGAGAAGGACGACGCTCAGCAACGCCGGGAGCAGGAGATGGTCGATGCCGGCCACTCCGACGGTGGCACCGCGGAAGATGTCCGCGGTATCGTCCCGCAGCTGCAGGCCACACCCGGACTGCCCGAGCGCAAGGCGGTCGGACGCCGTCAGGCCCGTGTCCGCGAGATCCTGCACACCCTGCCCGAGCCCGCCCAACGCGCGATCGAGGAGAGCTTCCTCGAAGAGGAGCGAGCTCAGGAGAACGGGCGCGAAGCTGCGCGTAAGACACAGAAGGTGGGCGCCGGTTCCGGCACCGCCTCCACATCCTCTTCCTACGACGACTCCAGTTACCAGGGTTCGGACGCTCAGACAGAGCAGTTCCCCGCATACCGCGCCGGTGACAAGGCTCTCTAGATGACCAGTGCCACCACACGTGGCGTCGACAGGGTGGCGAAAGCCGGCTCCGGGGCACTTTCTCAGACCGGCAACATCGTCCAGTTGTTCATCGACGTCGCACGCCAGACTTTCGTGCGCCCTTTTCAGTGGCGTGAGTTCATCCAGCAGGCCTGGTTCATCGCCAGCGTCACGATCCTGCCGACGGCGCTCGTCGCCATCCCGTTCGGCGCGATCGTCTCGCTGCAGACCGGGTCGCTGATCCGCCAGCTCGGTGCCGAATCCTTCACCGGTGCGGCCAGCGTCCTGGTGGTCATCCAGCAGGGTGCGCCGCTCGTGACCTCGCTGTTGGTCGCGGGCGCGGCAGGATCAGCGGTGGCTGCCGACCTCGGTGCCCGCACCATTCGCGAAGAGATCGACGCGATGGAAGTGCTCGGCATCAATCCGGTTCAGCGACTTGTGGTTCCGCGAGTGCTCGCCATGGTCCTCGTGGCCGTGCTGCTGTGCGGGCTGGTCTCGGTGGTCGGTATCGGCGGCGGTTACTTCTTCAACGTGATCATCCAAGACGGAACGCCAGGCGCGTATCTGGCGTCGTTCAGTGCACTGGCGCAGTTGCCCGACATCTACGTCGCCGAGGTGAAGGCTGCCGTCTTCGGTGTGATCGCCGGCGTGGTCGCTGCCTACAAGGGCCTGCACCCCAAGGGTGGCCCCAAAGGCGTTGGTGATGCGGTCAATCAGAGTGTCGTCATCACATTTTTGTTGTTGTTCTTCGCGAACTTGATCATCACCGCGGTCTACTTGCAGATCGTTCCCGCCAAGGGTTCATAGGAGGACTTCGGAAGTGACCATCGCCAAAGGTCGGGGAGACCTGGGATATCGGGCGGCCAAAGTCGCGCGTGTTCCTCTGCGCGTCCTCGACGGCGCGGGCGACCAGATGTCGTTCTATGGCCGCGCGATCGGCTGGTCGCCGCGCACCATTCGCCGTTACCCCAAAGAGCTGCTCCGGCTTCTCGCCGAGGTGGCATTCGGGTCCGGTGGACTCGCGGTCATCGGCGGCACCATCGGTGTGATGGTGCTGATGTCGGGATTCACCGGTGTCGTCGTCGGTCTGCAGGGCGCCAACGCGCTCGATCAGCTCGGGTCTCAGGCCCTCACCGGGTTCCTGGCGGCCTATGCCAACACCCGTGAGGTCGCCCCGCTCGTCGCCGGACTTGCTCTCTCCGCAACTGTCGGTTGTGGTTTCACCGCTCAGCTCGGCGCCATGCGCATCTCCGAGGAGATCGACGCACTCGAGACCATGGCCGTGCCGTCCATTCCGTTCCTTGTCACCACCCGCGTGCTGGCCGGCTTCATCGCCGTCATCCCGCTGTACGTGCTGGGTCTGCTGTCGGCCTACTTCGCCTCACGGCTGATAGCCACGCAGTTCACCGGGCAGTCGTCGGGCTCGTACGACCACTACTTCAATCTGTTCTTGCCACCTGCGGACGTCCTCTGGTCGTTCGGCAAGGTCATGATCTTCGCGTTCGTGATCATCCTGGTGCACTGCTACTACGGCTACTACGCCACCGGTGGTCCGGCCGGCGTCGGCGTGGCGGTGGGTCACGCGGTGCGTGCGGCTCTGGTGATCATCGCGGTGCTCGACTTCTTCCTGGGCCTCGCAATCTGGGGGACCACCACCTCCGTGCGAGTAGGGGGATAACCGATGAAAGCTCTTCGCCGCCGGGCTCTGGGTCTGGTGTTCTTCATCGTTGTCATCTTGTTCCTGACGTTGACGATCATGCAGTACAACAAGTCGTTCACGAAGTTCGTCGACATCAAGCTGGCGACCAGTTCGGCCGGAAATGCGTTGCCGGCCAACGCCGACGTCAAGGCTCGTGGCCTGATCGTGGGGCAGGTACGCAGTGTCGAACCGGACATCAAGGACGGCTCGGTTGTGGTGACCCTCGGGCTGCAGCCGGACAAGGTCAAGATGCTGCCCACCGACACCACGGCCAGGATCTTGCCGAAGACCCTCTTCGGTGAACGCTATGTCGCGCTGCAGGTGCCCGACGGTCAAGAGGGATCGCCGAGCAATCACCTGACCAACGGCGACACCATCGACGAGGATGTGTCGGGTAACGCGGTGGAACTGCAACAGCTGTTCGACCAGTTGCTGCCGGTGCTCGACGCGATCCCGCCGGCCGACCTCAACATCACGCTGTCGGCGCTGTCGAAGGCGTTGTCGGGCAACGGCGAACGTCTGGGCACGAGCTTCGAGCAGCTCAACACGATCTTCAAGGACATCAACGCGAACATGCCTGAACTGCAGGGCACGCTGCGTGGCCTGGCCAGCTTCTCTGAGACCTATTCCGAGGCACTGCCCGATCTGGTGGACTCGCTGGACAACCTGCGCACGACCACCAACACGCTCTATGAGCGTCAGGGCGACCTCCGCACACTGATCGCCTCGGTGACCCAGGTTGCGGTGGACGGCACGAACTTCCTGACCACAAACCGGAAAGACCTCGTGGACTTGGCAATTCAGTCTGAGCCGCTGCTGACCGCGCTGGCGAGGTACTCGCCGACCTTCGGCTGCACGTTCAAGAACTTCGCGGGATTGGTCCCCGAGGCGAACGTCATCACGGGCAAGGACACCGAGAACCCCGGTGTGCGCGTGAACCTCCAGTTCGTCAACCCGCGTGGTCGTTACCTTCCGAACCAGGACGAACCACGACTGTTCGACCAGCGCGGACCGATCTGCTACCCGCAGGCCCGCAACGGCCGGCCGTTCCCGCAGTACCCCTACGGGTCGGTCAATGACGGTTCGTACCAGCCCCCGTCGCGGAACGCCGGTCCTCGAGACCTGCCCGTCCTGCCCGAGCCGCAGTTCTCCGGTATCCCCTCGGGGACGATCGGTGAGGCCGAGCAGCAGCAGGATCCGCCGACCAACTACAGCGATCCGAGGAACAAACTCCAGGTGCGCGCCATCGTTGCGGCGTCATCCGGCAAGGACCCGGCCGAGATACCGGGATGGATCACGATGGTCGCGGCACCGACGATGCAGGGACAGCAGGTGAGCATTCGATGAAGAGTCTTGTCGGACCCCTCGTCAAGCTGATCGTCTTCTCCGTCATCACGGTTCTCGCCACCTCGGTCCTCGCCTTTGCGGTGGCCAACGGTGGTGGCGGTGGCGGCACCGATTTCAAGGCGATCTTCACCGACGCCACCCAGGTCGCCAAGGGCGACGACGTCCGCATCGCCGGCGTCCGGGTGGGACAGGTCAGCGGAGTGGAGATCGTCAACCGCGACGAGGCCCAGGTCAGCTTCTCCGTCGACCGTGGCCGGCTGCCTGCCGGCGTGCGGGTCGCGATCAAGCTCCGTAACCTCACCGGCCAGCGGTACCTGTCCCTCGAGAAGGGGCCGGGCGACCCCGACGACACCATCGGCGGCGGCAGCACCATCGGTCTGCCGAACACCACCGAGGCCATCAACCTCACCGAGCTGTTCAACGGTTTCCGGCCGTTGTTCCAGCAGCTCACCGCCGACGACGTCAACAAGCTGTCGGCAGAGATCATCCAGGTGTTCCAGGGTGAGAGCGGCACGATCTCGGAGCTGGTCCGCGACACCGCCAGCCTCACCAACACGATCGCCGACCGCGACCAGGTGATCGGCACACTGATCGACAACCTGACCGTGGTGCTCAAGAACCTCAACGACCACGACGACCAGTTCACCGCGTTGCTGACGAACACCGAGAAGTTCGTCACCGGCCTTGCGGCACAGCGTGGTTCGGTCGGATCGGCGATCACTTCGCTGTCCAACCTGACGGCGGTGACGGCCTCGATCCTGCAGCCGACGCGCCCGTCCATCCAGGGCTCGATCGCTGCGCTCAACGATCTCGGGCAGACCGTTGTGCAGCGCCAGGACGAGATCAAGCAAACATTGACCAACCTGCCGGTGAAGCTCCAGAAGATCGGGCGGGCAGCCACATTCGGTTCGTGGTTCCAGTTCTACCTCTGTGGACTGGATGTCACCGCGGGGAACGGCACCAGCAGCTTGCTGACGCAGCCGCTGATCCCGCTACCCGACATCAACCACGTCCTGTACACCAGCGCAGCTACCCGCTGCTGGGCGAACGAGGATCCACCGTGAACGAGATGACCCACCATGCAAGGCGAGAAGGGGAGGTGAGCAAGTGAGCGACCGTTCCAGTTCCGGACGTAGTCCGGTCACCGTGGGTTTCATCGGCATCCTCGTGCTGCTGATGCTGTCGACCTCTGCGTTCTTCCTCAACTCGCTGCCGATGATCGGTGCCGGTGTCATCTACTCCGCCGACTTCTCCGAAGCAGCCGGTCTCAAACCGGACGCCGAGGTGCGAGTGGCCGGGGTCAAGGTCGGCAACGTGCGCGCCGTCGAACTCGACGGCGAGAAGGTCCGCGTCGACATGCAGGTCAGCAAGGCCTGGATCGGCAACCAGACCACGGCGTCGATCCAGATCAAGACTGTCCTGGGCCAGAAGTACATTGCGCTCGATCCGCAGGGCAGTGAACTCGCCGATCCCAAGGACGTCATCCCGCTGAGTCGTACCACCTCGCCGTATGACGTGATCGAGGCGTTCTCCGACGCCGCCGATCAGATCGAGGAAGTCGACACCAACCAGCTGGCGACCAGCATGCGCACGTTGTCGGATGCCTTCTCGGGCACGCCGGCCGACCTGCGTGCCTCGCTCGACGGGCTCACCCGGCTGTCGGAGACCATCGCGAGCCGCGACCAGAAGGTCCAGGAACTGTTGGAGGCGACCAAGGACACCTCCAAGATCCTCGCCGACCGCAACCAGGAGTTCGAGCGGTTGATCAACGGTGCGGGCCAGTTGCTCGAGGAACTGAACAATCGTCAGCAGTCGATCTCACGGCTGCTCTCGAGCACGATCACGCTCTCCGATGCCCTCAGCGGAATCGTCAAGGACAACCAGGAGCAGATCGGCCCGACGCTGGAAACTCTGCGTCAGGTGATCGAGATCCTCAACGACCAGAACGAGAACCTGCGTCAATCGCTCACGTACATGGCACCAATGTTCCGGTTGTATGCCAACGTACTGGGTAACGGTCACTGGTTCGAGGGAATCATCACCAATCTCTTACCCCCCAGTTTGCCGCAGCAAAACACCACTCGCCTGCCTGTCAAACAGAAGCAATTCGACAACGGCACGAACAGTACGTCGGGCCGCTAGGTTAGACGGCGAAACCCTGGCCAGGGACAGATGTGCTCTGCGGCACCTGACGCTATGTGGCGCTGGTAGTCCCGCATTCGGTGCCCACGATATGTGGTCGGCAAACCGATCCACAGGCTGACCATGGCTCTAACGACCGGCGGCACAAGAGATTCAAGTCCAAGTGGCAAGTAACCCGACGAGCCTTGCCGTCGAGAGCACTTCGCGGTAGCGGTCCGCGACCAGGATTGATAACGACCGCCGCTGTGGCTGATCCGGGCCAGCAAACAATTCGTTGACTGTTAGTCAACCAATGTCCTACTCTGAAGGGGCATCGGAGTCGCAGGCGATCGCGTGCGAGCACTTACGTTCGCCGATTCCGATTTACGTCTACGTAGGTAGGAGATGACAGTGGCTACTCGTCCTGCTCAATATGGTGTGGAAGCCGGTCGCATCGCGCCTGCTCTGATCGCGCATTGGGTAGTCAAGTCCACCAGGCGAACTGAGCTGATTGACTGGTATGGCCGGGTTTTCGGTGCACGCGTGGTCCATGACGATGGGCAGGTGACTTTTCTGACCTGGGATGATGAGTCTCATCGCCTCGCCATCGTCTCGGTTCCCACCGTGGTCCGGTACCTGTTCCCGTTCGCCAAGCTGCGACGCAAAGTGCTTGGTCTCGACCACATCGCTTTCACCGTTCCCACCCTCGAGGGACTCCTGGAAGATTACGTCCGGCTCAAAAGGCAGGGCGTCAGGCCTGTTTGGGCGATCAATCACGGGCCCACGATCTCGTTGTACTACGAGGATCCTGACGGCGTGCGTCTTGAGTTCCAGGTCGAGAACTTCCCAACGCCAGAAGAGACGGCCGAGTTCTTCTCCAGCAACGAGTTCAGCGAGAACCCGATCGGTGTGAACATCGACCCTGACTATCTGCTCAGTCAGCTCCGAAACGGCGCCACGCAGGAATCTTTGAGGCGCCGCGAGGCGGGGGTCCGTCCCGGTCGCAAAATCGTCGCAAACAAGAAAACACTGAACTTCAGGACGTTGTGAGTAAACAAGAGCTGGTGGAGGTCGAAGTCCGTTGAGCACAAGCGTGATACGCACAGCCGAGGATTGGTGGCGGGTCGAGGGTGAGGTCGCGACTCGCGTGGACACGGCCGCAACCACGACGGCCGAGCTGCTGGAAGACCGTCCGGCGGTAGAAGCTGCGGTCGGCGGGGACACACCTGTCGGCACGCTAGCGCCGGTGTCACCGGTCACCGCGCCGTGCCGGGTGGTTGCTCAGTTGCTGAACTACCGGTCACACGCCATCGATGCCGGCGCCGACGTGGACAACCTGCAGCCGACCTTCTTTCGCAAATCGTCCGCATCGATCAGCGGCCCCACCGACCCGATCTGTCGACCACCCGAGGTCGGATTGCTCGACTACGAGATCGAATTGGGTCTCGTGATCGGCGCGCACGTTCCGATCAACCAGGTGGTGACCCCGGAGTCGTTGAGCGAGTTCGTGGCCGGGATCGTCGTGACCAACGACGTAAGCGCCCGGGAGATACAGCTGACGAAGGTGCAGGTCTACGAGAGCAAGTCGTACCCGACATTCACCCCTGTCGGCCCACGTCTGGTGCTGCTGGGACCAGATGAGTTCGCCCGCATCCCCGAACTTCGGATGACGCTCTCAGTCAACGGCGAGGTACGACAAGATCAACTCATCGGTGACGACCTTCTCACCCCACCTGCGGCTGCGCTGACCCGGCTCGCACGCTTCCAGACATTGTCACCCGGGGACCTGCTGCTCACAGGAACACCCATCGGAACGGCAATCTCGGCGCCTCCCGCCATCGTGCAGAAGATCGGCGAACTACTGCCCGCGACGATCAAGTGGAAATTGTTCTTCTCCCGCCAGGCACGCAACCCAAAATACCTGTCCACGGACGACGTGGTCACCGCACGTATCGCGACCGCTGACGGCGACATCGACCTCGGAACGCAAACCAATGTCATCCGGTGACCTCAGCTTTGGCACGCGGGCGGGCCGGACCGAGCTCGTTCGGTCGTTGTAGGCAAGGCTCGGAGACGGGGGATTCGATGTCAGTGATTGTTGCGATCGCGTCGGGGTTGTTGGCAGTCGTGGTGGCGGTCACCGGCATTCTCAAAGTTGTTGGGCACGAATCTATGCGGGACAACGCCGAGCACTTCGGTTTCAGTATGCAAGCGTTCAAGTTGCTGGGCCTGGCGGAGATTGCGGGCGCAATCGGTCTCATCGCAGGAAACTGGTGGACCGCACTCGGGGTGATCAGCGCCCTGGCCATCCTGCTGCTTCTGGTCGGAGCAGCCATTCTGCATCTGCACGTGGACAAGAGTGTCAAACCCGCTGCGCCAGCTGTACTGTGCGGCGCCCTCGCGGCCTTCGTCGCTGCCGGCTGGATAGTCGGCTGACCCACCGGACGCGACAAGAGCCACTGCGTCCTCGTCAGTTTTACATTTCGGGTTCCCCGATTTAGGAGATAGTTGTGAATGTCCGTACTGCTTTGGTAACCGGGGCATCCTCGGGTATTGGTCAGGCCACCGCCGAACGATTGGTCGCAGAGGGCTTTCGGGTGTACGGCACCAGCCGGAACCCCGCTGAGATTCCCGATGGCGCGCGTATCGAGGGCGTGCGTTATGTGCGGCTCGAGTTGGGAAGCGTCGACAGCGCGGAGCAGTGCATCGCAGAGGTGGGCGCGGTGGACGTGTTGATCAACAATGCCGGTGAGAGCCAGAACGGTCCGCTCGAAGATTTGCCGATGGACGCGATCGAGCGCCTCTTCACCGTCAATGTGCTTGCGCCGGTGCGGCTGACGCAGCTTGTGCTACCCGGGATGCGACAACGCGGATACGGGCGGGTGGTGATGGTCGGATCGATGTTGGCCAGCTTCCCGCTGGCGTACCGGTCGTCGTACGTGGCATCCAAGGCCGCATTGAAGGCCTTCTCGACGGCAGCGAGGGGTGAAGTCGCCCCGTTCGGCGTCAGATTCATCACCGTGGAGCCGGGCTCGATCAACACAGGCATCAGTGAGCGCCGCACCAAGTACATCGCCGACGACTCGGTGTATCGCCCGGCTTTCGAGAGGGTGCTCGACGCCCTCGATCGGAATGAAAAGCGTGGGATTTCCGCCGAACGCGTTGCGCAGACAATAGTCTCGGCGGTTCAACATCGACGCCCGCGCTCCTTCTACGCCGTCGGAAGCCGTGCACCTCTTGCGTTTGCGGCCCGCAGGGCGCTGACCGAAGGTGGCGTCAATCGGCTCAGCAATTGGTCGCACGGCCTTCGCCGCTGATACGACTTTGGCGGGTGGGCGGTGTTACCCACCCGCTTAGTCATGAGCGAACTGCGCTCTCTGGGTGACCGGGGCAGTTGGTTCCGGGTGCGGCTGCCGGACCCTTCAGGATGCGATGTCGAGTACTGCGGCCACGATGGCATCGGAGTCGATGTGGTGATAGCGATACACATCCTCGAGGGAACCGGCTTGGCCGAAGCCCGAGACGCCCAGAGCGATGCTCTTGACGTGATTGATCGATGGTAGGAACGACATTGCGTTCGGATGTCCATCCAGGACGGTGACCATCGGGGCCGCCTTGTCCGGGGGGAACACCTGATCCAGGATCCAGGAAGGACCAGCACTTTGTCCGCGGCGGGCCTGTTTGGCCTCGAACAGCAGGCTCAGACTGGTGACGCACACGATCTCGGCGGCCGTTCCCATATCGGCGAGTCGGTCTGCCGCAGCGATCGCCTCGGAGACCATGGCGCCCATGGTCACGATCGTTGCCGCCGGGTTACGTTGAGCCCGTAGCGTGTAGGCGCCGGCAAGTACGTGCGCACGGCGGCGTTCGCGGGCCGCAGGATCTGAGGGCACTTCGGCCAGAGCCTGTTCCACCGGACGAGTTGACAGCCGAAGGTACGCCGATCGTCCCTCGGGTGTACCCAACTGCGAGATGCACTTGAGCAGAATCCATTCCACGTCGATGGCGAACGCGGGCTCGTAGCTGACACATCCAGGTTGTTCGAGGCCGATTGACGGCGTCTTGATCGACTGATGGGCCCCGCCCTCGGCGGCCAGACTCACCCCAGAGGGCGTGCCGACCAGAATCGATTGACCCCCAGCGTAAATCCCGTACGACCAAGGCTCCAGCGCGCGCTCAACGAAAGGGTCGTAGAGCACGCCGATCGGAAACAGGCGCTCACCCCACCGGCTCCAGGTCGTACCCAACTCCCCGATCAGACCGACCAGGTTGGTTTCGGCGATCCCCAACTCCATGTGCTGGCCCGTCGGGTTCTCCCGCCAATGCATGATGGTTTCACCGTCGTCGTCGAACCAGTTTCGTCGCTCGGAGGGAGACCACACCCCGACCTTGTTCAGCCAGCCCGCCAGGTTCGTCGTGGAGCTGACATCAGGACTGACTGTGACCACGCGTTTGGCCACATCCGGCGCTTCGCGTGAGAGGTCGAGCAGGGCTCGTCCCAGAGCAGCCTGGGTGGTGGATTTCGTGGTCGGGGTTCGACCCATATCAGAGGGGAATCCGAGCTCGGATGGGACGGGAACAGGTCTGCGCTGCAACCGTTTCGCTGCCTCCCGGCACACGATCCCGGCGGGTGATTGTTCGTCGAATCGGCGCCACGGGTGGGTCGGGTCTTCGCCGAGTTGCTTGGCCAGTGCGGTGAACTGGGCGGGGCTCAACAACGAGGAGTGGTTTTGGGGATGGCCTTGTGTGGGTAGCCCGTGGCCCTTGATGGTGTAGGCGATGATTACGGTTGGTCGGTTGTCGTCGATCTGGTTGTAGGCCTGGCGCATCGATTCGAAGTCGTGCCCGCCCAAGTTCGCTATCGCTTGCACCAAGGTGGTGTTGTCCAATTCGCCGATGAGGCCGGCGATTGAGCCCGCCTCGGGTGAGTTGCCGGGCAGTCGAGTGCGGATCTCGTCGGCGTCACACCGCAGCAGGCGTTGGTATTCGGCGTTGGGCATCTGCAGGATGCGGGTTCGTAGTGCATCACCGCCGTCACGGCTGAACAGTTCCTCAAGCAACCGGCCGAATCTGACCGTGATTACCTGCCAGCCTGCCGCGGCGAACATCGCTTCGAGCCGATTGGCGGCGATGTTGGGCACCACGCGGTCGAGAGACTGTCGGTTCATGTCGACGATCCATACGATCTCGCCGAGGGCTTCGACAGAAGGATCCAGGATTGCTTCCCACACCGCGCCTTCGTCGAGTTCGGCGTCGCCGACCAAGGAATACTGACGCCCGGTGCCGGTGGTTGCCAGGGTCGTGTCGACGTAGCGTCGAGCAATCGCTCCCCAGATCGGTGCTGTCGCACTGATTCCCACCGACCCGGTGGAATAGTCGACCGGATCGGGGTCTTTGGCTCGGCTCGGGTAGCTTTGCAGGCCACCGAACTCGCGCAGCGTGGACAGGTACTCCTCGTCGAGAAGACCGAGAAGGTAGTTGATGCTGTGCAGGACCGGTGAGGCGTGCGGTTTGACAGACACCCGGTCGTCGGCGCGTAGTTGCTCGAACCACAACGAGGTCATGATTGTCACCATGGACGCTGAAGATGCTTGGTGGCCACCGACCTTGAGGCCCGAAGTGTTCGGACGAACATGATTGGCGTGGTGGATGATGGCTGTCGAGGTCCAGAGCACACGCTGCGCAATCAGCGAGAGCGGATCGTCGGGGGTGCCTGCGGTGTCATTTCGGGGGTGTTCGGTCACGTCAAGGTCCTCCTGGGGACGACAGCAGTGGGGTCCCCTGACAGTGATCCGGCAGTCGAGAACAGGAGATGGTTGTTATCGACGTTGCCGAACCACTGCCAAGGCGAGCACGTGCCGCGCGGCAGCGCCATGGACCGGATTGCGGTCATCTGCGACGGCCAGGGGTGTGCAAAACCGTCGACCAAGTCGATCACGGGGGTTAGAATTGTGCAAACATCCGCCCGGCCGCTATGCACATTGCACAGCCAGTGCCTCGTCGGAGTAGGGAAACGTGGGCAATATGGCAACGACGGTGATCGCCGACGACATCGACGGTCGTTTGCTACGCGCGGTCATCAGCGATCCACGGGCTGCTGCTGTGACCTTGGCGCAGCGGGTCGGGGTATCACGCAATACCGTGCAGGCACGCTTCAACAAATGGGACAGTCAGGCCGCATTGTGGGGGTTTGATCGCCGTGTCGCGCCGGCGTTCCTCGGATATCCGCTGCGGGCGTATGTCTTCACAAAGGTGAAGCAGCGACGTCTGGCGCCTGTGGCTGAGGCTCTGCGAGAGGTTCCCGAGGTCACGTCGGTCGACGGGCTCAGCGGAGGTAGCGATCTGCTCATCCAGGTGGTGGCCAGAGACGCCGATGACCTCTACCGCATCGCCGGAACCATCCTCGACATCAAGGGTGTGAAACGAACCACCACCTCGCTGGTGATGCGTGAGCTCATCGAACACCGGGTAGGCCAGCTGATCCCCGACGCGTAGCCGTCGACCCCCATTCCATCAGCCCGGTCTACCGGGCGATTGCGTCGTCGCCGACGAGTGGCGCCAGGTGCCGAAAAAGCCGGTGGTGCAGAGCAATCGACCTTAAGCTCTGGGGATGGACGTTGTACCGAGACATCTCGTGGGGATGACTGTCGCTCTTGCGCGTCGATATCATCGAATGGAGATCGATCAGCGCTGCCACATGCCTGAAGGGCCGGTACTGTTCGTGGCCAATCACGGGTTCGGCGGAGTGTTCGACCTCAACGTGCTGGCTTTCGCCGCGGCGTATGAACGGCTAGGTGAGCGTCGTCGAGTCTCGGTCCTGACCCACGCCATTGCCTGGAAGCTCGGTGTCGGCAAGCTGGTCAACATGTTCGATGGGATACCCGCCGACCACGACACAGCATTGCGCGCGCTGGACTCGGGTGATCACGTCCTCGTCTTCCCCGGGGGTGACGTCGACGGCTTCAAGTCATGGAGGAATCGCAACAAGATCATGTTCGAAGGTCGGACCGGCTTCGCGCGGCTGGCCATCGACGCCGATGTCCCGATTGTTCCCGTGGTCACCGCCGGCGCGGGGGAGTCGTTGTTCGTCCTGAGTAGCGGACGAAGCGCTGCACAAAGAGTTGGTCTCGACAAGGTGTTGCGGCTGAAGACCTTTCCTGTCACCGTCTCAGTGCCGTGGGGCCTCAATGCTGGGTTCGTCGGGTTAGTGCCGTATCTGCCTTTGCCCACGAAGATCACAACCACCGTGCTCCCAGTGATGCGTGCTGAAGATGGAGAGAATGCCGAAGTCCTCAGCCGACGTGTTCATGCAGTGATGGATCAAGAGCTCACCGCGATGACGGCCAACCGCATCCCGCTGATCGGATAGCAAACCAGGCGGCGACCGCGCGTGGTGATCAGAGGGGAACGGAACGTCAACGAATGGGGGCGGGGGCTACTTCAAGGACGCCAGCGCGGCCGCGATATCCGCGCCTGGGTCGAGCACGCTCGCCGACGACAGACACGCAACAATGAGCGATTCCATCCATTTCACCAGCTGGGGGAGATCGAAATCGTCGGGGTTGTTGAGCCACTGGATGCTCGCTTCATCAATCGCGCCGACCGTCACACGCCCAACGAACCGCAGTGCACGGTTGTTCTGATCGAGGCCGAGCAGCATCGCGAGCCCGCCGAGCACATCCCAACGAGCGGCCTCATAGATCTCCCACGCTTGAGGGTCCGCGCTGCGACCGCCCAGCACCAGGCGCAGAGCCAGGCCTCGGTGGTCCCGTAAGTACGTCAGGTGCTGTTCGAGGGCCGACCGCAGCAGTTCGCCTGCAGAGGTTCCGGTCACTGCAGCAAAAGCGGCGTTCATCTGCTCCGCCGAGGCACGTACTGCCTCGAGGTAGATGCCGCGCTTGCTCTTGAAATAGTGAAAGAGCAGTCCATGGGCAACCCCTGCCCGCTCGGCAATGTCGGCCACTGTCACCTGGTCGTAGTCGTTCTCGGCGAACACCTCGACGGCGATCGAGATCAGCCGCTGTTTTGTTTCCGCCTTCTGGGCCGCGCGCTTACCGAGTTTGACAGCTGAAGGTTGGGACACCACATACCTCCATCAGTTCTCCTTGAGCGCCAGCGTCTTCGCCTCAGTGCGGCTGTCACGTCCGCGGCGTGGCACACCATTGTTGCCCACGCCCCCAGACACCACCGATCCTAACGGGACAGCGGGTGGCAACGCCGCGCCATCGATAGGGCGCATCATCAGACATCCCCGGGCGACGAGCCCTGCACGTTGCGCGTACTGCCTACGTCGGCCGGTGGATCTGAGGGCCAGACTAAACCGGTTCTCGAAGCGTTCCCGGCCCCAGATCCACGGGGAGTCTCGACCAGCCGTGCAGCACACGGGTGTCGCGTCGGATTGCGTCGCCTGCCGAGGTGATGTGGGGAAACCGTTCGAACAGGGTTTTTAGGCCTACCTCTGTCTCCGCTTTTGCCAGCGAGGCGCCGAGACAGTAGTGGCGGCCGCCTGAGAACGACAGGTGTTTGTTGGCGTTCTCGCGGGTGACCTCGAAGCTGTATGGATCGTCGAACACCTCGGGGTCGCGGTTGGCTCCGGCGAGAATGAGAACGACATGGTCGCCTTGCCCCAGAGATCGGCCTTCGAGCGTCAGATCATGTTTCGCCCTGCGAGCGGTCAGTTGGACCGGGGATTCCAGACGGAGCATCTCCTCGACCGCGTTCGGCCACAGTGCAGGATCTTGCCGCAGAATGCTGAGCTGGTCAGGGTTGTCGAGGAGGAGGCGAATGCCGTTTGCGAGCAGGTTGACAGTGGTCTCGAAGCCCGCGGCCAGAACCAGCCCCGCGGTGGCGCGAAGCTCTTCGTCGGTGAGCCCGACGCCCTCCTCGGTTGCCATGATCAGCTCGCTCATCAGATCGTCGCCAGGGTTGCGGCGCAGCTCAGCGAGGTGGTCGGCCAACCATGCGTCAAAGCGCTCCAGGCCGACTTCGACACGCCTGAACTGATCCCAGGACAATCCGATATCAAGGCTGGGAGCTGCCTGTTCTCCGAACTCCAGAACGCGCTGACGTTCGTTGTCTGGGACGCCCAGAATGGTGCTGATCACGGCGATCGGGAGCTGCGCGCAGTACTTGCTGATGATGTCGATCTGGCCGGCGCCGGAACCGATTTCGTCCAGGAGGCTGTCTGCGTTGCCCTGCACCATCTCGCGCATCCTGGCAACCGCTCGTGGGGTGAACACCGAGGAGACCAATTTCCGGTACCGGGTGTGCTCGGGTGGTTCGACCGCCAGCAGCGAGGGCGGTTTGAGCGGGTGAAGGGCAGTCGAACGGGTCCTTGTCTCGACCCACCGCAGCGGTCCTGGCAGATTGGCGCCGAGTTCCGTCACCCGAAAGTCATCTGATCGCAGGAGGTCGTGTGCGAGGCGATGAGACACCGAGATGTAGTTGATCCGCGTTTTGACCAGTGGCCCTGAGGCTCTGATTGTTTCGAACACCTGTTGTGGATTCGCTCGGGCGACTGGATCGGCAAGCAGCATCGCCTGCACATCGCCGCCACGCGCCGCACTGGTCAACATACGGCGCACAACGCCGTGCGCGGCAATCCACCTGAGTCGAGTCTTCATGGCTGTGACCCTTTCGCTGGCGGGCATCGTCCCGCGAATCCGTCAGCAGTGTGTTATTCGACCAGTTCGCTGAGCTTGTCCAGCGACTTGTCGAGCTGTTTGCTGAACGCCTTCTGGATGATTTTTCCGAGAGGGCCGAACAGGATTGAGCTGTCGAAAATAATGTGCAGCGTTGCGTTGCAGGCATTGTCACCGTTGGGTTCGACGGTGAAATCGAGCTGCACCGTCGACCCAGTGCTCCCGGACCCTTCCAATTGCACATAACGGGGTGCGTCGTAGGCGGACGTGGTGAAGTCGATGGTGTCCACGACACCTTTGATGGTGACCACCTCCACGATTTTGGTACCAAGGCCCAGTTCTGTAGGTGGCTCGGCGCCCCACCGGGTGTGCAGCGTGTTCCATTCCTCGAATCGGGAGGGGTCAGAGATCACCGCCCAGGCCTTTTCTTGGCTGGTGTGAAGTGTTCTGGTGGTGGTGATCTCGGGCATCGCTACTCCTGGATGTCTGTGACTGACGGATGATGACGTGTCTGCCGGCGGGGAGATCCGCGCACGACGGCATGGGTCAGATGATGGCGGTGATGTGGTCGCGTTGGCCGAGCAGTGCTTTGCCGTAGGTTTCCATCGACACCTGCGGCAGCATGACCGCATGGCGCGCACCGACGTTCGAATCGCGCCAGATACGTTGCATGGCGTTGACTTCGGCGAAGCTCCCGGCACCAGAAGCATCGAGAAGTGTGTTGATGGCGCTGTTGATGCTGCGCAACGCCACAGCGGAATCCGCGCGCATTCTGGCCCTGGCGGCAAAGTCGGGGTAGATGTTCTGTTCGGCGTAACGCTGCACGTCAGCCGTCGCCCGGTATGCGTGAAGGTGGGCAGTATCGATCTTCGTGGCAGCATCGGCGATGAGCAGTTGAAACGCCACCGAATCCGCTTGACGTTCAATGTTGGTGTAGGCCAATGTCTTGGTGGCCGCCTTGGTCACCGCGAGATCGAGCGCAGCGCGGCCCAGGCCCAGTTGAGGCCCGACCAGCACGAGCACCAGCATCGGGCCAAACGCAGACCGGTAGAACGCAGAGTCGGGATGGTCGGCCATGTACGTACCCGACATCACCGGGAGCATGGAGATCAATCGATGGTCGGGTACGAACACGTCCTCGGCGACAATGGTGTTGCTACCCGAGGCGCGCATGCCGGCGACATACCAGGTGTCCTCAACCCGAACATCCGAGCGGGGGAGCAGGATCATTGCCTGGTCTTCTTCGTCGCCGTCGTCATCGAGCACCCACACTCCACCGCCCATCCACTCGGCGTGCAGGCTCGCCGATGCGTACGGCCACTGGCCGGTGACGCGGTATCCGCCGTCGACCTTTCGAGCGGTACCTCCAGGTGAGACCACACCGCACAGAATTTTGTCCGGTCCGTCAGCGTAGATCTCGTCGACCGTCTGGCGGGGATACATACACGTCGACCATGACTGGATGTTCGATAGTGTTGTGACCCAAGATGTTCCGCCATCGGCTTCGGCGATAAGCGCCGATAGCTCGAGCATGGACGTGAGCCCGGCTTCGAGTCCACCGTGACGTCGCGGAGCAGCCAAGCGGAATGCGCCCGCGTCTCGGAGGGCTTCGATGACTGCCGGATCCACCCGGCGTTCTCGCTCGTTGCCGGCCGAATGTTGTTTGATCAGCGGCAGCAGGTCTCTGACGCGGGCAAGCACGTCGCCAACAGAGTCGATCTGGGGTGATTGTGTTGTGGTCATGGTGTGGTCCTCCTGTGTTTCGCGGAATCGGTTGTAAGAGTGGCGTTTACCCGGCCAGCGTGCGGTAGCGCGACCGGTGAAAGACCAGCGGTGCACATTCCGGTGCCGCCTCGAACGTCTCGATCCGGAGTACAACGATCGTGTGGTCACCCGCTGAGAATTCTTCGTAGAGCGAGCAGACAAAGGTGGCGGCTGCGTCTTCTATGAGGACCGCACCTTCAGCGGTACGGCGAACAGGTATGCGCGCCAATCGTTGTGATGACTCGCCGCCGAACTGCACGCAGACGTGTTCGTGGGTATCGCCGAGAAAGCTCACCCCGACATGGGTGGCGCTCTGCAGGCCGGCCCACGTCCGTGATCCGTTCTGAACACAGAATGACAGCAGCGGTGGTTCGAGTGAAACCGACGTCAGTGAACTCACCAGCATCCCGGTTGGGTGGGGTTCGATATCGGCACATATTGCAGCAACGCCGCTGGGCAGGCATCCGAACGCGCGTCGCAAATCTGCCGCATCCTGGGCGGGAACGTCATTGCGACGGTTGGCCGATTCCTTGGGTGCGGCGTGGGTGGCGGTGGCGTCCATGGCACGACGGTATAGTTTCGTTGACTGTAAGTCAATGAAATTCTCGTTCGCTCTGGACGGTCGTTCCCGCGACACGTGAGCAGGGTGATCAGACGACTGCACAGGAGTAAGCGATGGCGAAGGTCCTGATTCCATGAGGTTGAGGGCACGGTCGACAATGCCCGCCTCGCTCAGTGAACTACGTGAATGTCGCAGTCGGCCTCATTTGAACGACATCAATTGCGGCACAGTTGAATTGCGGACGATACCTCTGTGTTGTCGCACTGGACCGTCTGCAACACCGACTCCGTGGGGCGATGCATTGGGTCGAGCGAGCATCGAATCTTGAACATGATGTGCGTTGTGGGCTTGACCATTCGATAAGTTGACTGCAAGCGGCACTTGTTAGTCCTGTGTCTTGTCGCTACGAACAATCGCTGACGCCAGAACGTCGGCGAGCGCGGGGTCGACGGCAGCGGCGATCAGGCGGGCGGCCGAGCCCAGCTGTTCGAGCTGGGCGGCGTCCATGGCGTCGACGACGAGCCGCCGTACCTCCTCGACGTGCGTGGGCGCAATACGCTGAAGCTCTTGCCAGCCCGTCTCGGTCATGAGTACTTCGGTTCGTCGGCCGGCGCCGCCGCACGACCGGCGCTCCACCCAGCCGGCAGCCTCGAGACGTGAGACTGCGTGCGACAGCCGGGACAGTGACCCCTTGGCCTCCACGGCCAGATCGCTCATCACGCTGACGTGTCCGGGAGCGTTCGACAATGACACCATCACGCTGTATTCGTAGAAGTTGATCCCGGCGACCTGTTTCAACTGCGTGTCGAGCTTGCCGGGCAGGGTCATCAGCACTGCGACGAGGGATGCCCAGTCGCGCTGTTGCTCGGGGGATAGCCACACGTCATCCTGCGTATCCGGGGTGTCGGTCACGCGATCATTCTAGCGAACTTGAATGTTCAACAACGAGGCGTATGGTTCAACTTGCACGTTCAAGTTGACAGCTCACCCAAGGAGAACCCATGACCCTCTTCCGTCTCGACGCCAGCATTCGAGTCGAAGGATCACACAGCCGGGCAATTGCCGACATCGTCGAACAGGAGTGGACGGCAGGGCATCCCGACGACCGGATCGTCCGGCGCCACGTCGGCACCGAGCCGATCCCCGCAACGACCTGGGCTACAGCTGCTTTCGCCGGCTACACCCCTGAGGATCAGCAGTCGCCCGAGCAACGCGAAGCGCTCGGTGTCGCGGCCGAACTGGCTGATGAGCTCATCGCGGCCGACGCTCTGCTGTTCGCTGTGCCGCTGTACAACTTCGGAGTGTCCCAACACTTCAAGACCTGGGTGGACACCGTCATGACCGACCCGCGCTTCAGTCCGGCAGCCGCTCCGGTTCTCGCGGGTAGGCCTGCGGTGCTCGTGACGGTCCAAGGTGGCAACTACGCGGCCGGGACACCACGCGAGGGCTGGGACCACGCGACCGGTTGGATGCGTCGCATCCTCGCCGATGTCTGGAGCCTGGACCTCGAGGTCGTCGAAACCGCGTTCACCCTCGTCGGTGAGAACCCGGCGCTCGACGAGTTCACGAATCTCGCCGCAACGCTTCGTAACGAAGCCGAGCAGCTCGCTCGGAAGCACGGACAGGCGCTTGGGGGCGCTCGCGTCTGAGGAAGCTAACTTGTGTCAAGTAAACGTGACACGGCGCAGGTAGAGCCACCAGGCGCCGGCTTCGATCACCGGAACTAACAAAGCGGCTGGCAACCACAGCTGTCGGCGCGACATGGACGGATGTGTGTCAATGGAGACCTGAACCCGCTGTTGCGGGCGAGGATTCGTTACTTGGTGCCCATGTTCGTTGATTTGGCTACCGCCGATTGCGTGAGCGCGGGATCGAGCGTCGCCATGGCGAGCTCGAACGCGGCATCCACTCGGTCGACGTCGCCGGTCGCGACAAGGTCGAGGTGCAGCCCCCTGAGCACAGCCAACACCAGCGTGGACAGTTGGCGTGCGGCCGCGGGATCGACCCCGTCGCTGATCAGTGGGGACTCGATCTGTGGCAGCCAATCGGTGACGATCGACTCTGTGAACCACCGATATTGCTCGGGGTGACGCAGCGCCAGGGCGTATAGCTCGAACAACATTCGGAACTGTCGGCCTTGCGCGGGGTCCAGCCACCGCCGCCAGAGGGTGCGAAGGGTCTGCGCCGGAGAAAGGTCGGCGAGTTCGGGATCGTCGCGGAGAGTTCTCAGCAGGTCGTCGTTGATAGACCGGCTGACCTCCTCGATGAGTGCCTCCTTGGTTCCGAACTGACGCACCACTGTTGCGATGGTGACTCCCATCGCGGATGCCAGCGGCCGCAGTGTCAGATCCGAGACGCCATGGTCGAGAACGTAGCGGGTGGCCGCGGCCACCAGCTCCGGGCGCCGGTGTGCCCAGCGAGCGGCACGACCATCAATCCCGATCTCGGTCTCGTCCTCTCGATCCATATCGCCACTGTAGTGGCGCCAATTTACCCGGATCGATCGATTGCCAAATCGATCGATGCGTGTAAATTCACAGTCATGTCACCTCTTCACGTCGTCCTTGTTCATGGCACCTGGGGCCGCGGTACCGAAACCTGGTGGGGGTCGGCCACGCAGGCATTCGCCGACCGCGGGTTCACTGTTCACACCCCGACCCTGCGCCATCACGAACTGCCCCGCGACGACGGTGCTCCCCTCATCGCCGGTCTGAGCCTGCTCGACTACACCGACGACCTGGTCGACTTCTGTGAGTCCCTCGACTCCCCGCCACTGGTCGTCGGACTCTCCATGGGTGGTCTACTGGTGCAGTTGGTCGCCGCACGTACCCCGACCGCCGGTGTCGTGGCCGCGGCTCCGGCACCCGCAGCGGGCATCTTCGCCGTATATCCGACCATGATCCGACTGTTCGGAACCCATTTCTTTCGACCGAGCGCACCGTGGCGACGTCCCCTGATGCCCACCACGGCTCGCTTTGAGATGATCGCGCAGCACCAGCCGCAAGAGCACGTGCGCGAACTCCTCGACGATGCGGTCGCCGAGTCGGGTCGCGCGTACTGCGAGATGAGCTTCCCGTACCTCGACCGACGTCACGCGGCGAGCGTCGACTTCGACGCGATCACCGCACCTGTTCTCGTGATCGGCGCCGAACAGGACAGAGCCGTCAACCCGAGGATCCCTCGCGCCACTGCCAGGCGATACCGCGACGCCGACCACGTCGAAATACCGGGAGCCGACCACGCACTCTTCGACCCGCCAACACTCGACAAAACCATGAACGCTATCGACGGCTGGATGACGACACGGTCCGTCTTCGCATGAATCCGGCCCGGGTGACTGCGTTGGGTTGACCACTGGGAACACTGTCAGCACGCAAGTTGTTGCCGCACACTGGGTCCAGGCCGCCTCTGAGAAGAAGTATTCAAGTTGATTTGACGAAGCGCTCATCGGTCCCGGATGCCGCGCGCACCGAACGGGCACCAGGTGATTACGGGACCCTCAACCAGTCGATCCAGTTGTCAGCGTTGGCGACGTCGGTACAGCCGTAAGTGTTTTGTGCGCTTTCGGGATCGTGCAGTTCCATGACCCTACAGACGCATTTCGAGCGCAGTTCGAATCAATCGAACTCAGCCACGTCTCTGGCGACTGGTATCGGTTCGCCGCAGGCTGGTGAGGATTTCGACAAAACCAACACCCGCTGGAATGCGTCCTCGGCTCCTTCGGATGTGATCGTGCGTCAGATCAGACTGATCTCTCGGCCTCGCGCAGGATGTTCTTCATAATGGTGCGGTACACCGCGCGATGAGCCGGCAAATGGGCATACCAGTAGACACGTCCCACGATGCCACGCGGATAGAACACCGTGCGCAGTTCGAGTTCGCTGCCAGATTCTGTTGCGGCGATGCGGAATTCGAGCCACGACGTACCCGGCGACCGCATCTGTGACCGTAGCCGCAACGTGTGTTCGGGCTCCACTGTCTCCACGCGCCACCAGTCGAGGTCGTCGCCGGCAGCCGGCGTGCCCTGCTGGCTCGGGCTTGCGGACGATCCGGGTCCACCGACTGCCCGGTCGATCCGTGCGCGCAACTTCCAGGCCGGTGCCGTTCCGTATAAGCCCTTTTCGGTGCCCAGTCCTTCGATCGCCTTCCACACAGCCGCCGCGGTCGCGACGGTGTGGCTGGTGTGGGCATCGACGTACGCCTCTTCACCGGCCCACTTGGGATCTGAGGGAATCGGTTCGGACGGCGCACATGCGGGCGACGCGTTCGACCACGGTGTTTCCACATCGCCGCGACCCACCCGGGCCAGAGCCAATTCGACGGACGTGCGGTACGGGGTCAACCCGCCGACCGGAGGTGCGATGACGTCGTCGATGTCGTGCTCGGAGGCGACCGCGTCGTGTTCGAGCGACTCGACCAGGGGACGGGCGAGACCACCGGGAATCGGGGTGACGGTGCCGACCCAGTTGCTGGCCAGCGACGGTGTCAAGAACGGGATCACGATCATCTTGCGCTTGCGCAGCCCAGCAACCTCGGCGTAGATCTGCATCATGTCGCCGTATTCGAGGACGTCTGGACCACCGATGTCCCATGTGCGCGATTCGGGAACCTTCGCGGTGGCGGCCTCCACCAGGTAGTGCATCACGTCCCTGACTGCAATCGGCTGGATCTTGTTGTGCACCCACTTGGGGGTGGTCATCACCGGCAGACGCTCGGTGAGGTGCCGGATCATCTCGAATGACGCCGACCCCGAACCGATCACCACGCCCGCCTGTAAGACGATGGTCTCGATGCCCGACGCCATCAGGACCTCGCCCACCTCGGTGCGTGAACTCAGGTGCTCGGAGAGTTCGACACCCTCGGGGTGCAGTCCCGAGAGGTAGACGATCCGGGACACCCCAGCCTTGCGTGCGGCCTCGACGACGTTCTCTGCCGACCGACGTTCCTCGGCGCTGAAGTCTTTGGAACCGCCCATCGAATGAACGAGGTGGTAGACCACATCGACATCAGTGAAGGCATTCTCCAGCGACCCTTTGTCGCTCAGGTCGCCCTTGATCACCTTCGCGCTGCCAATCCAGGGAGCGCCCTTCAACTTGTCCGGGGTCCGAGCCAGGACCCGTACGTCGTGGCCACGTTCGATCAGGCGTGGTGCAAGGCGGCCGCCGACGTATCCGGTGGCGCCGGTGACCAGAGCGCTGGGTGTCGAACTGGTGGCGGGCTGCATGAGCGCTCCGATGGTTGGGATTCGGGTTCGTCCCGAGACCGCGATCGTCTCGGTTCAAGAGATGCTGACGACGGAATGCCCAGGTCGAGAGATCTCAAACACGAAGGCGCTCTAGCGCATGGTGACGAGCCGTCGTCTCCCCTGGTCATCGGGGGTGTCGGCGTGTGCGTGATCATTCACCGACATCACGTTGATGCCGGTGCTGCCCACGATGAGCTTGGTGATCGAGGCGTTGACCATGGTGCGGGCGATGACGGGCCAGGTTTGCGAGTCCACACCCCACAACTCCGCGACGACGGCCGCGATCGTGCCCGCCGAGGACGCCGCGAGCGCAACCTGACCGGGGCCCGCGAACGTCGCGATCTCCTTGAGTGCCTCACGGATCGACTCGCGGTACTCGGCATAGGAACCGGCCCCCGTGCTGTGGCCGTCGGCAGCCCAGGCCAGCAGTGCCTTGTCGAGATCGCGCTGGAAATCACGCTGAGCGTCGGCGGCCTCGGCCGACGTGCCCACCGGTGGCATGTCCCGGTTGGTCAGGTGAGTCAGGTCGTATTCGTTCCAGCCCGCGTTCACGACGGGCTCGGGAGCAGTCCCATCCTCGAACTGCGCGACGATCTCCTGCACTGTCTCCAACTGCCGAGCCAGATTTCCCGACGCCGCGAAATCGAGCCGGCCCACGCGTCGCGCGAGATGCTTGCCCACGTTCCGTGCCTGCTCGCGTCCGAGATCGGTCAGGCTCCCGTAACCGTTCTCGTCATGACCGGCCTGACCGTGCCGCACCAAGTAGATGACACCCATGGGCATCATCTTGCCGTGCGGCGGCCCGCCGCCCGGCATCGGTCGCGCCGATGTGCGTCGATCGTCTCTAATGGTGTGTCATGAGCGGTTCTCGAGACTTCCGGTTCGGGGTGAACTTCCTGGCCCGAGGGACGGCCGATGAGTTCCTGGCCCAGGTGCGGCACGCCGAACAGTGCGGTGTGGACGTGGTGCTGCTGCCTGACCATCTCGAACTGGGTGCGCCGTTCCCCATGTTGGTCGCGGCCGCAGCTGCCGCACCGACCGTTCGGGTCGGCAACTTCGTCCTCAACGCGGGCTTCTATCGGCCGGCTCTGCTCGCCCGCGACATCGCCGGTGTCGACCAGTTGACGGGTGGACGCGTGGAGATCGGACTCGGCGCGGGGTACGTCGAGGCGGAGTTCGTAGCAGCGGGTATCCCGTTCGGGTCGCCCGGGCAACGTGTCGACCACATGCGCGACATGGTGATCGAACTGAGACGACTCCTCGGTGACCCGGCTCGCACGCCGCCGCCGGTGCAGACACCACCCCCGATCATGGTCGCCGGCACGGGAAACCGAGTGCTGACGATCGCCGCCCACCATGCGGACATCGTTGCCCTTGCGGGTCTCGCCGACGACGAGGCGCTCGCCGAGCGCGTGGAATACATTCGGCGCCAAGCAGGTCCGAGGTTCGACGACCTCGAATTGAATCTGATCATCTTCGACCTCGCCATCGACCGAGAGCCGGACCTCGACACGTTGCGTCACCACAACCGCGATGCCACCGATGGCGAACTGTTGCGCCAACCCAACGCGTTGCACGGGTCTCACGACGAGGTGGTCACCCGCATCCGGCAACTGCGAGAGCAATTCGGGATCACCTACCTGACGCCGATCGAACCGTCGGCGGCAGATCTGGACGCGTTCGGACGGGTGATCTCAGAACTGCGCCAAGGTCCGGCGGAAGCGAACCCCTAGCGTTCGAGCCAATGGGTGGCGGTCAGTGGCACGGCCTCGCCCACCGACTGGTGGTCGCACCCGAAGCCCACGGTCCAGCGACCGTCGGAGAGTTGGACCGGCCCCAGCATCATCGGTGACGGGAGTTCGCCGAGGAACTCTCCGAGTGCCGCCGGCGAGAGAGCCCACAGCTCGCCGCGAATGGATGTGCCCGACAACTCATCACGGACGAGCCCCGGCTTTGCGGGCTCGGTATCGAGGGCGACGAGCCGGTACGCCTCCGCTGTCGCGGCGTCCCCGGCCCAACGCGCACCTTTGTCGGTGAGCTGACCCATCAGCGGCTGACCGCGCAGATGCGCACCCACCACGAACACCTCGGTGGCCTTGGCGCCCGCCCGTTCGGGCCAGGACCGGCCGGATGCAGGCGATCGGGTACCGATCCGGCCGGCGATGTCGAGCACCACTGCGTCGTCGTAGGCCCGGCCCACCACTGTGACGCCGAATTGTGCTGTCGATCCGTCGCTTTCGGTGACCTCACCCGCCGGGACGGACACCGCGCACAGGTCGAACAGATTGCAAAAGTTGGTGTAGGTCCCCATCGTGGCGTTGACGCGACGGGATCGGCTTCGACCTCGGCCAGTGTCGGATGCATCGGGGCAGTCGGGATCAGCAGCGCCGTCGCGTCGCCGAGCGCCGACATGGCGCGCTCACCCAGCGCCTGCACGCGTCGGCGATCCGACAGCAGGTCGGTGGCGCTGAACCGGTCGGCCGGGCCGATGATCGCGGCGACCGTCGGGTCCACGAGGTCGGAAGGGGATGCCGCGGAGATGAATTCGCCCACCGCGTCATAGCGCTCGGCGACCAGGGCGCCTTCGTACAAGAGCTTGGCCGCAGCCAGGAAGTCCGACAGATCGATCCGTTTGATCCGCACACCCGCGTTCTCGGCGTGTTCCACCGCGGTGTGGAAGGCCTCCTGCCACCGTGCATCGAGAGCGGGCAGCGTGGCCGGCACGGCGACCACCGGACTGTCGGGAGCAGCGAAATGCGTTGACGCCGGCCACGCAGCACCTCCGGCCATCACCCCCATCGCGCGATTGGCGAGGTCCAGATCCGCGGCGAGGATGGTCACACAGTCATAGCTGGCACAGGCCGGCAAAACACCCGCGGTGCTGACCACTCCGATGGTGGGCTTGATGCCGACGATGCCCTGCAGGCCGGCGGGCACCCGTCCCGATCCGGCGGTATCGGTGCCGATGGCGATGTCGGCGAACCCCAGGCAACGGCCACTGCCGAGCCGGAGCTCGAACCCCCGGATATGTGGTCGGGGCGACGTGAATCACGCACAGCACCATAGGGGCTGCGCGTGCCGACCAGGCCGGTCGCGAACTGGTCGAGGTTGGTCTTGCCGATGACCACCGCTCCGGCAGCCCGAAGGGCGGCGACCGCCGCGGCGTCGTGCCCGGGCCGGTATTCATAGCCCGGGCAGGCGGCGGTCGTCGGCAGCCCGGCGACGTCGACGTTGTCCTTGACCGCAACCACCACCCCGGCCAATGCGCCTCCGGCAGCGATGGAGGCAGCGTGGTCTCTTTCGACGTCCGCCTGATCGCGCAGGGTGATGAACACCTCCGGCCGATCGGCCGCGGCGATCTGGGCGTAGATGTCGGCTATGCGTGTCACGCGACTTTCCCTGTCTTCGTGGCGAACTCGCCGCCGTCGGACCAGCGCTTGCGCTCCTCGGCGCGCGCCGTCTCCATCGCTGTCCGTTCGACCTTGATGTCGTCGGCATTGTCGGCGAGGAACTGTTGATGCTCGGCCAGTGAGAACGTGCCGTCGGTGATCTCCACATGTCCTCGGCCAGCGGCCATGTCGGCCCGTAGGTCGAGCAACTCGTCGGCACTGACCGGGTACCAGCTGATCTTGTCGAAGAACCGCAACAGCCACGGGTGCTCGGGTTCGAAACCTGCTGCCTCGAGTGGGTGCCGATGGTTCCACACCTGGGTGGTGCGGCCGACGAACTGGTAGCCGCCGGGACCCTCCATGCCGTAGATGCACATGTAGGCGCCGCCGATGCCGACCGCGTTCTCCGGGGTCCAGGTGCGAGCCGGGTTGTACTTGGTGGTGATCAGACGGTGTCGCGGATCGAGTGGAACGGCAACGGGGGCACCGAGATACACATCGCCCAGGCCGAGTACGAGATACTCGGCGTCGTAGACGATGCGGTACACGTCGTCGACGGATTTCAGCCCGTTCATCCGCCGGATGAACTCGATGTTCCACGGGCACCAGGGCGCGTCGGAGCGCACACCAAGCATGTACCGCTCGATCGCCTCCCGGGTCGCCGGATCGTCCCACGACAGGGGCATGTGCACCGTGCGGCTCGGCACCACCAGCTCAGACGCCGAAGGCAGCTGGGCTTCGCACTCGATGAGCCACTCGAGCAGCACCGATTGCCGCATCACGGTGGCGTCGACCTTGACCTGAAGTGACCGGATGCCGGGTGTGAGCGAGACGAGACCGGCGGGCCGGTCGGCCTCGATCCGTTGTGCAAGGGCATGGACCCGTGCCCGGAGCGCGAGATCGAGTGTCATGTCGCCGTATTCGACGAGGACGTTGTCGTCGCCGCTGCGGCGGTAGGTCACCTCGGTGGTGCCGTCAGCGGTTCGGGTGGATCCGAGCACTCCGTCGTCGAGATCGGTACCGGACGACAGAACGGTGACCATGTTCGAGCGCCGAGCTGTTCCCAGTGCGGCCGAACTCGCCACCTCGGCAACGCGCACCGGTACGAACCGGACGGTGTCGCCCGGTTTGAGCTGACCCATCTTCCAGCGGTCCGCCGTGGTGACGGTGACCGGGCAGACGAAGCCGCCCAGACTCGGCCCATCGGGACCGAGCAGGATCGGGGTGTCACCGGTGAAGTCGAGCGCGCCCACGGAATAGGCGGTGTCGTGGATGTTGGACGGGTGAAGGCCGGCCTCACCGCCGTCGGTGCGTGCCCAGCGTGGCTGCGGTCCGAGCAGGCGGACACCGGTGCGGTCGGAGTTGAAATGCACCTCGTAGGCGGTGTTGTACAGATCCTCGATGTCTTCTTGGGTGAAGAACTCTGGAGCACTGTGTGGTCCGACAGTGACGGCGAGTTGCCAGTTGTTGGTCAACGCAGGCTTCTCGTCGATCAGGATCCGGCGAGGGGACCCAGGCGCTGACGTCTGTGCCCGAGCCAGCGTGTCCCCGTCGGTCAGAGAACGTCCGTCCTTTCCGCCGAATCGCCCGAGTGTGAACGTCGCGCGACTCTCCAGGTACAGCTCCGCGTCGATCCCGCCCGCAACGGCGATGTACATCCGCATCCCGACGCCGCCTGCCGCGCCGACATCGAGGATCTGACCCGCTTTGACCTCGATCGGTGACCACTGCGGTACCACCTCGCCGGCCACCGTCACCGGAACAGGTGCGCCGGTGACCGCGACAACGGTGTCTTCGTCGAACTTTAATTGCGGTCCCAGCAGGGTGCATTCGAGGCCGGGCGCTCCTTCTGCGTTGCCCACCGCGATGTTCGCAAGCCGGAACGACAGATCGTCCATGGGTCCGGACGGCGGTACACCCACCTGCCAGTACCGGATACGGCCCGGCCAATCCTGAATGGTGCTCTGCGGGCCCGCCCGCAGTACCGAGATGCTCGACATCTGTTATGCCTCTGGTCGTGTCACGATGACCCGCACCGAGGTGGGGTCGAATCCGTTGCAGGGGTTGTTGATCTGGGGGCAGTTCGAGATCAGCACCAGGGTGTCGGCTTCGGCGCGCAATGCGACTCGCCGTCCTGGTGCCGACAATCCGTCGACGATGCCGAGCGAGCCGTCGGGATCCACCGGCACATTCATGAAGAAGTTGACGTTGCCAACCATGTCGGCCTTGCCCAGACCATGCGGCGCCCCACCGATCAGGAAGTTCTCCACGCAGGCGTGCTGGTGTTTGGTGTGGTGGCCGTAGCGCAGCGTGTTCGACTCCTGCGAGCACGCACCGCCGAGCGTGTCGTGGTTGCCCACCTCATCGGCGACGATGGTCATCATCGGCGCCGAATCGTGGTCGCGGATCACGGTTCCGGTGGTGAGGAAGATGTTGCCCTGGCCGGCGATGGTGGTCTGGGCGGAGTAGCGGATGGTGTGATCAGCACCGCCGAAGAACAGGGTGTCCACGGCCTGGTTCCCATGCAGATCGACGAGGGTCAGCACATCGCCGGCTTCGACGATGCCTGACCACGGTGCACGTTCGCCGATCTCGTGGTCTAGGATCACCTGTCCGTCGACGAGGGCGAGGTCGCGAGCCGATGCCGTTGTGGCAGAGGTCATCACGGTGTCCTTTCGGAGGGTTTGCGGAAGGGGTTCACGAGGTGCGGGAGGCCGGATTCTAGAAGTGGGCCGCGCCCCACACGTCCTCGGAGTTGAGCACCGCCCGCTGATATTCCGGGTCTGTGTCGAGTAGCGATGCCAACGCGGAGTCGAGATCGCCCGGTGCCTTCCACGCCAAGATCTCCAGTGGCCCCACATCGAAACCGGGGGACGGGTCGAGAGGATGCGCGGTGTTGACGATCGCGACGGTGCAGGGGAGATGCAAGAGCAGGTCCACGTACTTGTCGCGGCCGGCGGAACCCTTCGACGTCAGTGTTCCGTCGGCTTCCACCACGATGCTGTGGAAGAACGACAGGGACGGAACCACGTCGGTGGGGTTCAGTCCGTGCTTCGCCGCCGCCAGCGTGAACATCTCGCGGCCGGCCGGAGACGTCGAATGAACAGCTCCGGCACCATACTTCGCGAGGTTGCCGGCGAGGGTGCTGGTACCGCACAGGGCGTCGTGATGGCCGGAGGTGTCGGCCACGATGGTCGCGAGTGCGCGCCCCTGATCACTGAGCAGCGGGTGACCGGAGCCGAGGTACGCCTGCCAGGGCACCTTGACCGTGTCGGCGACATTGAGCCGCTCCCATGGTGCATCAGAGCGCCACAGGATGATGTGCGCACATCCGGTGCCGGCCACATCACGCAGTCGCAGGCGTGTTCCGCGGGCGAGAACCTTCACCGTGTAGCGCCCACCGGGAACCGTCTCAGCCCAGGTCATGTCGTGCGCGGCGACGTTGTCGGGCAACGGTGTCCACGTCGATGCCGGCACCACCGGCATGGAGTCGGTGATGGTGGCGGCCTGTGCCCGCGCATGTTCGCGGGCCCCTGCGGTGGTGCCGGTCGAACCGGTTGTCGACTCGGTGGACGTTGTCATGACGGAGTTCCTTTTCAGTGAGAGCTGTGCGCGGAGAGCCGGATCAGATGGGCTCTGCCGGTGCGGCGACCTTCACGGGCATCGGATGCTTCTTGCCGTGTGGGAAGCAGGCGATGCCGAGCAGGATGGCCACCGCGATGCAGATCGGGCCCGCCCATTTGAGGATGGGCATCTCGCCGGCCGGGTCGAAGATCTCCGACCGCGGCCACGCCAGGTTCACGACCATGGCGAGCCCGTAGACGACTGCGAGAAGGTTGATGGGAATCCCGAACCGGCCCAGGCTGAACAGTTTCTTGCCCTCGGCGTCGACGGTGGGGGTGCCGTGCGGCCAACCCTTGAGGCGTCGCCACAGCATCGGTCCCGTGACGGACAGGTAGGCGAGGTAGATCAGGATGATGCAGACGCTGGCGAGGGTCGCGAAGATCGCCGAGTTGCCCACGTTGACCACCAGGACGCCGATGCAGAGAACGCCGATCAGGATCGACGGGGCGATCGGGGTGCCGGTTCTGGGGTTGACGTGCGAGAGGATCCGGGATCCGGGAAGCCGGTCGTCGCGGGCCATCGAGAACATCAGCCGGGAGCATGCGGTCTGAATTGCCAGGGTGCAGATGAAGATCGCCACCACGACGTCGCACAGCAGGACCTTGCCCCAGAACGATCCGAGCACGGAGTCGAGGACGTAAGGCAGGCCGCCGACGGCCAGTTCTTCACCGAGGCTCGGTGCTGCCATCAGGGCGCCGAGCAGCATGAGCCCACCGCCGATGGCCGACACGGTCAACGCCAAGCGGATGGTCCGCGGTGCGACGCGTCGCGGGTTCTTGGTCTCCTCGGCGAGCTCGCCTGCGGATCCGAAGCCGACCATCACGTAGGCGGCCATCAAACCGGAGACGATGAAAGCCCAGACATACCCGGGCTGTTCGCCGGGAATGCCGGTGTCGAACACCACGTCGGGGCCGCGCTCGGCATGGGTGAACAGAGCCAAGATCACGGCGATGACACCGACGATCTCGCACGTGACACCGATGCTGTTGACTCGGCTCATCCAGTTGACGCCGATGCAGTTGATGATGGTGGTGATCACCAGCAGGATCGAGCCGAGCAGTACAGCGTTGGACGCGCCGCTGGTGCTGGTGAGGGCAGGGTCGGAGCCGATGAGCTGGAAGCCGGTCCAGATGGACGGCATCACCACCTGCAGCGCAATCGCTGCCGCCGAGGCGGTGACGATCTGGGCGAGGATCATGAACCAGCCGCCGAACCAGCCGATCACCTCGCCGCCCATCCGGCGCGACCATTGGTAGATGGCCCCCGAGATGGGGAAGCGAGCGGCGATCTCGGCGAAGCAGAGCGCTACCAGGAGTTGACCGACGTAAACCGCGGGCCATGTCCAGAAGAATGCCGGACCGCCGAACGAGAACCCGAGTCCGAAGAGCTGGAAGATGGTCGTCAGGATGGAGACAAAGGAAAATCCCGCCGCAAAGGACGCGAATGTTCCCAGCGAACGATGGAGCTGCTGGGTGTAACCGAACGCGGAGAGATCGTCGGAGTCGCCGTTCTTGGTGACGCCGCCGCTCACTGGTGCCGAAGGTGGTTGCGCAGTTGCGGTCATGGGAGATCTTCCTGGTAGTGGGCCCATGAGCCCGGTTTATCTGTCAGGTGATAGATAAACCGTTCGCTATTTCTGTCGAGTGACAGGTTTGTTACCCCGAGGCAAATGAGTGCAACAACTGTGTTTCCGAATGCGCACTGGCCAGGTCAGGTCCGTTTGTCATCCGAGCCGCGCGGCGACGACGGATCCGCTGCGGCGTCTGACAGTAAGGTGCTCTGTGTGAGTTCGGTTTCGGCAGGGCCAGGTCGCCCGAGGTTGGTGGAGCAGCGTCGCCGTGGGGATACCGCACGGGACGAGATCCTCGACGCCGCCGGAGAACTCTTCACCTCTCGCGGATACTCCGGCACGTCCACTCGGATGATCGCAGAGGCGGTCGGCATCCGGCAGGCGTCGCTCTACCACCACTTCAAGACCAAGGACGACATCCTCGAGGCGTTGCTGCAGAACACCGTGGCGCGGGCGCTGGTCACGGCGCAGCAGCTACGAGAGGCCGTCGGCGAGCCGGCGCTCGAACGGCTGCAGTCGCTTGCCAGATTCGACGCCGCTCAGCTCGCAGGTTCGAGGTGGAACCTCGGCGCCCTGTATCTCCTGCCGGAACTGCGCACCGAGCGCTTCGCCGAATTCCGCCAGGCGAGAACAGATCTGGCGCGCATCTACGCAGCGCTGGCGGGGGAGGTGCTCGGTGACCCCGACGATCCGCGCCGCCACCTGCCGTTTCGGCTCGTCGAGTCGGTGATCAGCATGCGTTCCGATGAGATGGCCGGCGCGCTCGGCGCCGACTCCCTGCACGAGATGGTCGACCTCTTGGTCGACACCATCGCACTGCTCTTGAAGTAGTTGCCGCAGCGACGAATTCGCAGGTTCTGTATCCAGGCGCAGGAGTTGCAACGCCTGCGCCGAGACGAAATGCCTGTGTCTGTGGACGGTCGAACGCGCGACGTCGAGTTCAGAGCACCTCACCCGGCAATGCGTCGTGAACCAGGAGTGCGATCTGCACCCTGTTGTTGAACGTCAGCTTCTCCAGGATGTGCGAGATGTGACTCTTGACCGTGGCGATGGACACGAACAACTCTTCGGCGATCGCGGCGTTCGACATCCCGCGCGCGACCGCGATGGCCACGCGCTGCTCGCCGGCGGTCAGCAGATCGAACTGTTCTGTTGCTTTCGTGCGGCGATCGCCGGGGTCGGTGAAGCGCACGATCAACTTGCGGGTGATCGACGGCGACAAGATCGGTTCGCCCGCAACAACTTTGCGCAGAGATGCGATGAGGTCGGCGGGTGGGGTGTCCTTGAGGAGGAAGCCGCTGGCGCCGGCTTGCAACGAACGCAACACCAGGTCGTCGGTGTCGAAGGTGGTCAACATGATCACCTGTGGCGGCTCGGACATCGAACGCAACGCGATGGTAGCCTCGAGCCCGTTGACCTTCGGCATCCGGATGTCCATCAGCACCACGTTGGCGCCGGTCTGCTGTGCAAGCGCCGATACCGTGGATCCGTCGGCGGCTTCGCCGACGATGTCGATGTCCGGCTGCCCCGACAGCATCGTCCGCAGACCCGCACGCACCAGCCACTCGTCGTCCACGAGTAGCAGGCGGATGGGGGATGGGGCCTCGGTGGTCACAGGCTGCCCGCTTCCCATGGCAGGCGAGCGGTCAGCACGAAGTTGCGCTCCACGACGCCATACGACAACTCGCCGCCGGCGAGCGTGACCCGCTCATTGATGCCGACCAGACCCGACTTGGCCCCCGGGATCGGTTCGATGGCCGAATTGGCAGCCATCGACAGTGGTTGGTGGATTCTCACACTCAGCCCATCTCCGGGTCCGCCGCTGATGTGCACGGTCACCGGAACAGCACCCGCGTGTTTACGCGCATTGGTCAAGCCCTCCTGAACAATTCGATAGGCGGCCCGGCTGACCACACCCGGGACGTCGTCGAGGTCGCAGATGTCGATGGTCGCGCGGATCTGACTGCCCGCCTCCTCGGCTTCGCCGAACAGGGTGGGCAACGTGCTCAGCGATCGGGTGGGCTGAGCAAAATCCTCGGAGTCCTCACGCAGCATGGCGATCACGTCACGCAGGTCGACCAGCATCTGATGGACGCCGGCGCGGATCACCCCGGCCGCCCGGCGGATGTCTTCCGGTGGTGCGTCGGGCCTGAACTCGAGCGCGCCGGCATGCACGGACAGCAGGCTCATCCGGTGCGCGAGCACGTCGTGCATCTCGCGTGCGAGCCGTTCGCGTTCGGTGGCCCGCGCATTGGCGATCCGCTCGCGTTGCTCGGCTTCGACGGTTCGCGCACGCTCGGCCAGTGAGATCAGCAGTTGCCGGCGGTTGCGGACCATGGTTCCCCACCCGACCGCCACCGCGGCCATCAGTGCCCAGAACACGAGCACGGCGAGCAGCGACTCCTGCCCTTCCGGGTACAGCCAGCGGTTTGTCATAGCCGCAACAAAGCTGGCCAGGGCCACCGAGACCGCGTAACGCATCGGCTTGTGGACGGCGAGCGAGAACACCGCCAGCAGAGCGACCCCGCCGATGGCCGAGGTGAATCCGGAGGCAACCGTCGCGACGATCGCCAGAGCCAGCGGCCATCGGCGCCGCCACACCATGGCCACGCAACCCGCCACCCCGACCGCAATGTCGACGACGATCATGCCGGAGATGTCGTCCAGACGTGGGCTGATGGCAACGACCCCGATCGCGGCGGCCAGCAGGATCATCAGTACGTCGATCGCGATGTCGCGTTTGCTCCGCCGGCCGATCAACGGGTGGGGATCGGTCTCCAGTTCGGCGCGCACGGCCCCGGGCATCCACGCGCCCCGAGCCGTCAGATCATCCCATCCATCTGTCACAGCAGCCCACCGGTTCGCATCGCCTGATCATGCGCGTCGAGACGACCCCGGGGCATCAGGCAAAAGGCGGAACTTCGGCGGGCGATGAGTTTTGGTTGCGGGCGATGTCTGTTGTGGTGTCCGCTTGATGCACAAAACAACCCTGGATCGGAGTCATCATCATGTCTCGCATGCTGTTCCTCAACACAACCGCCGCCGACATCCCCGCGACACGCAAGTTCTTCGGAGAGCTCGGATTCGAGTTCAACGAGACGTTCAGCGACGAGAACACCCTGTGCCTGGTGATCAACGAACTCACCGTCGCCATGCTGATGACACCCGCCCGGTTCCAGGACTTCATCACCGGAGGCATCGCCGACACCAGCAAAGAACGTGAGGTGCTGATCGCCATCTCCGCCGAGTCCCGTGAGGCCGTGGACACACTCGTCGACAAGGCACTGGAGATCGGTGGCTCCAAGTGGATGGACGCGCAGGATCACGGGTTCATGTACGGCCGTAGCTTCCTCGACCTCGACGGCCACGTCTGGGAGGTCACCTGGATGGATCAGTCCGCCATATCGGGTTAGGACGGCATTCTGGCTAGCTCGGCATCTCTGGCTGAACCGGTTCTTTCTCCGAGGCCGACGGGCCGGGAGGCACGGCAGGTAGTCCGAACCGGGCGAAGTCGGCCTCCATGGTGTCGGAGAAGAAAGCCACCACATGACCGACGCCGTCGGCGGTGATGTCCAGGACCTGCAATTGGAAGGGCCTGTGCACGCCGTCGGCGTCGAGCATGTACAGCCCGAACGCGGGCTGTCCGTTGGCCACCGCCGGCAGCAGCACCATGTCGCCCGCTGCGGTGGCCGGGCAGTTGGAACCGATGAGCGTACCGATGACCTCCGGGCCCTGGTACCAACCGGTGAAGGGCGGCATCTCCCAGATGGCCTTGTCGGTGAACAACGCCACGATGGCGTCGATGTCGTACGCCTCGAAGGCGGCGACCCACTTCTGCAAGAGTTCTCGCTGGGCGGCGTCCCCGGGTTCGACCACAGAATCACGCTCCGGCGCAACCTCTTTGAGCTGGGCTCGGGCGCGCTGGAGGAGACTGTTCACCGTTGCGGTGGTCAGTCCCAGCGTCTCGGCGACCTCGGCAGCACGCCACTGGAGTACATCACGCAGGATCAGGATCGCGCGCTGGCGCTCGGGGAGATGCTGGAGTGCAGCGATGAACGCCAACCGGATGGATTCACGGGAACCGACGACGGCGGCGGGGTCCGCGGTCTCGGACAACGTCTCGTCCGACCCGGCAAACGGCTCGAGCCATGGCACCTCGTGGTCCTCGAGGAGAGCGCCCTGAGGATCCGACGACTCGCCGCCGAGTCCCGAGGGCAGCGGCCGGCGCTGCTTGGACCCGAGAGCGGTGAGGCAGGTGTTGGTGGCGATCTTGTAGAGCCACGTACGCACCGAAGCGCGACCGTCGAACCGGTCGTAACCACGCCAGGCGCGGATGAATGTCTCCTGGAGAAGGTCCTCTGCGTCGTGATGTGAACCCATCATCCGATAGCAATGTGCGAGCAGTTCACGTCGGTACGGTTCGGTGACTTCAAGGAAGTCAGAATCTACCGCGGCCTCGATAGTCATGGGGAAAAGGTTACGGGAGCGGTCTGACAACAACCAGGGTTCTCTCGTGATGGATTGCGCCAGGTTGGGCGGTTTTCGGGTGTCCGGTCGAGCGATGGCCGCCGCTCGTGTAGAGGTTGGGGAATGATTCGAGTCGGCACCTCGGGGTGGGTGTATCCGCCATGGCGAAGAACCTTCTATCCGGAGGGCCTGGCCCAACGCCGCGAACTCGAGTACATCTCCCGGGTTCTGAACTCGGTCGAACTCAACGGGTCCTTCTATTCTCTGCAGCGGCCGACCAGCTACCTGAAGTGGGCGGAGCAGACGCCCGACGACTTCCTTTTCTCGGTGAAGGGCCCGCGCTTTGTCACCCATATGAAGCGGCTCGTCGACGTGGACCAGCCGCTGGCCACCTTCTTCGCGTCGGGCGTACTGGCACTCGGACCCAAACTGGGGCCGATCCTGTGGCAACTGCCGCCCAATCTGCCGTTCGACGCCGAGGCACTCACGGCGTTCGCGCATCTGCTGCCGCGAACCACCACCCAAGCAGCCGAACTCTCCACGGGACACAGTGACCGCATCGCCGACCGGGCCTGGACCACAACCGATGCGGAGCGGCCGATTCGTCACGCCCTCGAGGTGCGGCATCCGAGTTTCATGACACCCGACCTGCCCGACCTGTTGCGCGAGCTCGACATGGCGCTGGTGCTCGCCGACTCGGCGGGCAAGTTCCCCGTGATCGACGAGGTGACATCCGACTTCGTTTACGCCCGTCTGCACGGCGACACCGAGCTCTACACCAGCGGCTACACCGACGAGGCACTCGATTCGTGGGCCGAGCGATTCCGGGCGCGTGCAGTGGACCGCGATGTGTTCGTCTACTTCGACAACGACGCAAAGGTCAGGGCACCGTACGACGCGAAAGGGCTGCTCGACCGCTTGCAGTGACCTGGCTCGGGTAGCGTTGTCGCTGCGCTCAACAAGCGATGGCGCGCCAGGCAACGACTGGGGTGCATGATGATCGAGCGTTTGGACAAGCTGCAGAGGCGGCACCCCGTGTTGGGTTTCGGCATCGCCGTGATCTACAAATACGCGGACGATCAGGGCGGATATCTCGCCGTTCTCATGACGTACTACGCGTTTCTCGCATTGTTCCCCTTGTTGCTGCTCTTGACCACCGGCGTCGGCATAGTGCTCGACGACAATCCCGAGTGGCAGGCGAAGGTACTCGATTCGGCGCTCGGCCAATTCCCGGTGATCGGCCCGCAGCTCGGCGAACCGCAGGAACTCAGCGGTGGCACAGCAGGAATCGTGATCGGCATCCTCGGCGCCCTGTACGGCGCCTCGGGTGTCGGCCAGGCGGCCCAGAACGCGATGAACACCGTGTGGCAGGTGCCGCGTAACAACCGGCCCAACCCGATCTTCTCCCGGTTCCGCAGCCTGCTCCTGCTGACCGTGCTGGCGATGACCTTGGTGGGTACCGCTGTGTTGTCCACCTTCGCCGGATTACCCGGGCCCCTGGGGGCCTTGGAGGGGGTGACCATCGGCCTTCTGGCAGTGGTCATCAACTCGGCGGTGTTCACCATTGCCTACCGCCTCAGTACCAGCAACGACGTGAGCTATCGCGATGTGTTGCCGGGCGCGGTCGCGATGGCGATCGTCTGGCAGCTGTTGCAGACATTCGGAACGGTGTACGTCACCCAGGTGGTGAAGAACGCGAGCACCACCAACAGTGTGTTCGCCGTGGTTCTGGGCCTTCTCGCGTTCTTCTATCTCACCTCCATCGCCGTGGTGTTCACCGCGGAGATCAACGTGGTGAGAGTGCATCACCTCTACCCGAGGGCGTTGCTGACCCCGTTCACCGACGCCGTGGACCTCACCCACGGTGACCGCAAAACATACACCCGTCAGGCAAAGGCCCAGCGAGCCAAGGGTTTCGAACACGTCGATGTCACGTTCCGCAAGGACGACGACACCTGAGACCCGTTCGGCGCTTCTGGCGTCAGATGACCCCGTGCAGCGGTGGTGGTGTGTCGTGCAGCAACGAACGACCGATGTGCTGGTACTTCCACCGCACCGGGTCGTGCAATGTGTGCGTACGCGCGTTGCGCCAGAAGTGATCCAGGCCGAGATCTGCTGCGGCGCTTCGCGTTCCCGACACCTCGAAGAGTGCGCTCGACACCTCGTTGGAGGCCCGGTCGGCAACAATCTTCGCTGTCGCCACCGCAATCGAAGCGGCGGCGGCTCGCTCTGCTGTCGCGTCGGACTCAGCCTCGAACGTGGCGTCCACCGCCTCGCCGGCGCTCTTCAGGGTTGCCTCGGCGGAGATCACCTCCACGGCCAACTCGCCGACGCGTTGAATCACCAACGGGTCGTCGATGGCGCGATCGACACCTGCCTCGAACCAGGGGCGACTGCGGCTGCGGACAAAATCTGTTGCAGCAGAAAGCGCTCCGCGAGCGATGCCGGCGTCGATCGCCACGTGCAGCAGCTGGGCGAACGCGCCGTACCCGGCGGGGGCGCCCACCGCGCGAGCCCGGGCGACCAACTGGTCGCGGCGCAGGGACACTCCTTCGAACGTGATGGTGCCGCTGCCGTGGTGCGCTGGCCGAGTCCGTTCCAGTCATCGACGATGCGGACACCGGCTGCGTCGGCGGGGATGAACGCCACGTACTCGCCTTCCTCGAGCCCCGTCTTGTGGTCGGGGTCGTCGAGCCGTGCCAGCACCGCGAGGGTATGGGCGTACAGCGATCCGGTGCAGTAGTACTTCGAGCCGTCCAGACGGAGTACGCCGCGGTCCGCTCTGACCGTGGTGGTGATGTCGGCGACGGTCTTGCCGCCCCGCTCGGACTGCGCGTTCGCGATCCGGCTTCCGCCCAATACCGCCTCGAAGAGATCGCGCTGTTGTGGTGGATCAGCGGCAAGACGAAGCAGATTCAGATACACGAAGTGGCTGTGCGGGATCTGCGCGATGTTGGGATCGGCTGTTGCAAGGATGCGGACGACCTCGGCGACGATGCTCGGCGGCAGATCTGCACCACCGAAACGGCTCGGAACCGTGATCGCCAGCAGTCCGCTGGCCGACAGCTGATCGATCTCGCGATAGGGCAGTTTGCGGTCGCGATCGCGCGCCACCGCCCCGGTGGCGAAATGTGCTGCCAGGTCGTGAGCCACCGACAGTGCCTGCTCGGCAGTGTCGATGCGAGAGGCGATCGCGGTGCTCACGATGCGCCGACGCCGGCTTCCGCGTCGGCCGCTTCGAGTTCACGAACCAGCGGCAGCACCTTCGCACCGAAGTATTCGATCTCTTCCTGGAAGTGCAGGAACCCGCCGAGGACCAGGTCGACGCCGAGTCGTTTGTAGGCGACGATCCGCTCGGCGACCTGTTCCGGCGTGCCGATCAGCTTGGTCTTGAACCCGTCGTTGTACTGCACGAGGTCCTCGAAGCTCGACTCGGCCCACATGCCCTTGCCGTCCGAGGTGGACGCGCCGGCCTGCTGCACCGAATCCCGGAACCCCTCGACTGCAGGACGATTGGCCTTCTCGATGATCTCCCGGAGGGTGTCCCGGGCCTCGGCCTCGGTGTCGCGGGCGATGATGAACCCGTTCAGCCCGAACTTCACCTCGCGGTCGTGCGCCCTGGCGACCGCACGCAGGTCGTCGACCTGCTCGGTGACACCATCGAAGTCCTTGCCGTTGGAGAAGTACCAGTCGGCGAAGCGTCCGCCATTGCTGCGGGCCGCGGTGGAGTTACCTCCCTGGAACAGTTCGGGATTGGGGCGCTCGGGTGTGTTGAGCGGCTTGGGCTTGAGGGTGAAGTCACGGATCCGGTAGAAGTCGCCACCGTAGTCGACATTGTCCTCGGTCCAGATCTTTCGGATGACCTCAAGGAACTCGGCACTTCTCCGGTAGCGCTCGTCGTGCTCGAGCCAGGGCTCACCCAGCGCCTTGAACTCTCCGGCGAACCATCCCGACACGACGTTGATGGCGAACCGGCCGCCCGACAGGTGGTCGGCGGTGGCCCCGAACTTGGCCAGCACCGCCGGATGCCACAGGCCGGGATGGATGGCTGCGATGACCTTGAGCTTCTCGGTGGCCCCCAACAGCGCAAGGCTGAAAGCTGTTGATTCGTGCTGGAACTCGGCACCGTAGGACGCCATGTACCGCACCTGCGACAGTGCGTACTCGAAGCCGTTGTTCTCGGCGGTCTGTGCGAGCTTCTTGTTGTACTCGAAGTCCCAGCTCGTTCGCTGCTCGATGTCACTGGTCACCAGGCCGCCACTGACGTTGGGGACCCAGTAGGCGAACTTGATCTGATCGGCGATGCTCTCGGTGCTCACGGTTTGCTCCAATGATTTTGCGGGAGGGGACAATCGGCTTGGGTGAAGGCGGTTGGGTGAAGACGCAGCCCGTCAGGACGCGCCTGCCGGCGACAACGACGGCAGGAAGGCTCCCCGGACAGGCTCGGACACGCGGTCATCGGCACTGAGCAGGCCGCGCCGGACGAGCCTCGGGCGCACGCCCTCTCCGAAGTGGTAGGCCTCTTCCACGTGGGGGTAGCCGGACAGGATGAAGTGATCGAGACCCAGAGCCGCGTACTCCGCGATGCGGTCGGCCACCTCGTCGTGCGAGCCGACCAGCGCCGTGCCGGCTCCGCCTCGAACGAGCCCGACGCCTGTCCAGAGGTTCGGGTAGATCTCCAGCGAACGGGCATCGGTACCGCTGCTGAACGCGGTGCCTCCGCCGTGCAGTTCGAGCATGCGCCGTTGCCCTTCTGATTCCGAGCGGGCGAGGTTCTGCTGGGCTCCGGCGACCACCTGAGGGTCGAGTGCACCGAGAAGCCGGTCGGCTTCGGCCCAGGCCTGTTCCGCCGTGTCCCGCGAGATCACGTGCAGCCGGATTCCGTAGGACAGTTCACGACCCTCGTCTGCGGCGAGCCCGCGGATCCAGTTGAGCTTCTCCGCGACGGCGTCGGGTTTCTCACCCCAGGTCAGATAGGTGTCGGCGTACTTGGACGCGACGGTTCCCGCTGCCGGGGAGGAACCCCCGAAGAACACGGGCGGAAGCGGGTCGGGCTTACGGGCCAGGTGAGCGCCTTCGACCCGCAGATGCTTGCCCGTGAAGTCCACCGGGCCGTCGGTGGTCCACAACTGCCGGATGATGTCGAGGTACTCGCCGCAACGCTCGTACCGGGCCTCCTTGGACAGGAAGTCGCCGAATGCGCGCTGTTCCGACGATTCACCTCCGGTGACCACGTTGAGCAGGAGTCGTCCCTTCGACTGCCACTGGTAGGTCGCCGACATCTGTGCCGACAGGGTGGGGCTGGTCAGCCCCGGTCGCAGGGCGACGAGGAACTTGAGGGTGTCGGTTGTCTCCAGCAGCATCGCGGTGGACAACCACGCGTCCTCGCACCACAAGCCGGTGGGCGTGAGGACGGCTTCGAATCCATTGACCTCGGCGGCACCGGCGAGCTGATTGAGATAACGCAGATCAGCGGGCCGATCTCCGGACATGTCAGAACCGTGACCACCCGCCATCAGATTCCGTGAGTCGCCATACGTCGGCAGGAACCAGTGGAAATGCAGGGACACGGAGGACGCCTTTCTGTTTGTCGGGCGGTTCGTCTGGATCGACCCGTGGTCGACGACGCCAAAAGCCCGGAGTTTCGAACACAGTGTGGGCGGCGTCGACGCGGCGATCCCAGGGTTCGGATCGGTGTGATTCCAAGTCGGCGGTCGCTGCCGCGGCGGGGCTATTCTCGCCGGTGAGCGCGGTGTCGACCTGCGCTCAGATCGTCACGTCCACGACCCCGGTCCGTTGGACAGGTGTCGTCGCCGCTGCTACTTTGACCTTCATGACGAGCAACGGCCACCACATCCCGGAGGTCACCTATGTGACCACCGCGCTGGGATGTCGTCTGCCTTTCGCTCGTGTCCTCTGTTGTCGAATGTCCTGACCCGAACCGCCGCGCTCGCGGCATTTCTCTCAGACATTTCCCCGCCCCGGCCATCGTTGGTCCTGGAGGCGACAACTCGATGAGGACCTTCGATGACTGCAACACTTGACCACCGCATAGCAACACCTGTCCGCCCGTCCGCTCGACCCAATGGCCCGGAGACGCAGCGCAGCGGAGTTCGGCAGGGTGGCCCAGCCGGACCGCGGATCGGTTCGCCTGTTCGGCCCGCTCATCCGCAGCCGGCGCCCGGCCAGCAGAAGGCGCCCGCCAAGTTCGGCGGAACCCGCGCCGGGATCCACGTCGCGACACCTCAGCTTCATCTGTCGACCAAACCGGCGGCAGTTGTCCTACGAGCGGCCCGACTGCACGGCCCGGTGTTCCGTGACGCGGCATCGGCCGCATCGGGGTTGAGTATCTCGACGGTGAACCGTCAGGTCAGCGCCCTGCTGAAGGCCGGGCTACTGCGCGAGCGCGCCGACCTGGCACCCGCGGGCGCAATCGGTCGTCCCCGTCTCCCGTTCGAGCTGAACACCGCCGAATACCTGACGGTGGGCATCCACATCGGTCTCAAGGTCACCTCGATCACCACCCACGACCTGTTTCACCGCGTGGTGGGCGCCATCCAGATCCCGACCCCGGCTGCCGACACCCCCGAGCAAACCCTGACGTCGATCGGATTGAGCGCGAAACGTTTCCTCTCCCGCTGGCAGAACAAGCGTGTGCTCTGGGCCGGGGTGGCGCTGGCCGGCCGGGTCGACAACGGCGGACGTGTGAGCCATTCCCGGTTGAACTGGCAGTCCGCACCTGTCGGTGAAGTACTGGCGTCGGTGATCGGTCTGCCCATCTCGGTGGCGTCGCACGTCGAGGCGATGGCTGCCGCGGAACTCCTGCTCAACCCCCAAGCGGAATTGCTGGTCGATCCAGGTCAAGAAGGCGGCAGCTTCGTCTACTTCTACGCCCGGGAAACGGTGGGTATCGCCTTCACCGTCGGTGGAAGCGTGTACACACCCACCGCCGGGCCGCCGGAGATCGGACATTTCCCCGCAGGCCGCACCGAACTCCTCGACCCGCACCGCACCGGTCGCCTCGAACCGACCGTGAGCGACACCGGTGTGGTCGACGCCGCGATCGCTGCGGGGTTGGCCATCGAGACCGTCGAAGACGTGCACCAGCTCGCTGCCGCAGGAAACGACGTGGCCCGCGCCATCCTGACCGAGAGGGCCGAAGTACTCGGCCGTGCGGTCGGCCTCATCTCTGACATCTTCAACCCCGACCACGTTGTCCTGGGCGGGCAGGCGTTCACGGATGCGCCTTCGACTCTGCCCGTGGTGGCCAGAGCTGTTCGCGAGACCTCCGTGTCCGAGCGACGCGACGTGCGCGTGTCACGGTCGGGTGCCACCGTGCAACAGCAGGCCGCCGGCGCGGTGTCGCTTGATGCGATCTACAGCGACCCGATCGAGGCTCTGTCCCGGAGTCTGTGAAACGCAATCGAGCGGGCCGGATCACCGGCCCGCTCGATGTGCACACAGGGTGTTGCTAGTCCGTGGTGCGCTTGCGGTAAGCACGCAACGCGAACGGCGCGAAGATCAGCGTGAGTGCCACCGACCAGAGCACCGTGGAGAGTTCCGGGTTCTGCAGTGGCCACGGGGCATCGGCCGGTGCCGCCGGTCCATTGCCCCACAATTCGCGCATCGCCTGGACGAGTGACGAGATCGGGTTCCACTCCGCGATGGTGCGCAACCAGGTGGGCATGGGCTCTGTGGGCACAAAAGCGTTGGACAAGAACGTGATCGGGAACAGCAACGTGAACATCACGCCGTTGACAGCTTCTGGCGACCGCATCACCGAACCGATCAAGATGCCGAACCAGATCATGGCGAACCCGAACACCAGCACCAGAGCAAAAGCCAACGCGGCCTTGGCGATGCCTTCGTGGATGCGCCATCCGATGAGCAGACCCGTGATGGCCATGACCACGATGCCGATCGACGAGTGGATCAGCGCTGCGACCGAACGTCCGACCAGAACGGACGACCGTGCCATCGGCAACGAACGGAAGCGGTCGATGATGCCCTTCTCCAGATCGTTGGTGAGACCGAGCGCGACGATGAACGCAGAGAAGGCAATGGTCTGGCCCATGATGCCGGGCAACAGCCACTCTTTGTAGTCGAATCCGGAGCCAGGACTGATCGACGCACCGAACACGTACGCGAACAACAGCACGAACATGATCGGCTGCACCGTGACGTCGGACAGCATCTCTGGCTGACGCTTGGTGTGTAACAGGTTGCGCCGCACCATGACCAGGGATTCTCGGACCAGATCAGGCCGGCCTGCAGCGGATTTCGGGGTGGAGCGGCCGGTGTCGGCGGGTGACGTGGTGGTGGTCATGACTTGTTCTCCTCGTTGTCGGCGTCCTCGGCGCGGTGCCCGGTGAGGGAGAGGAAGACGTCGTCCAGGCTCGGACGGGTGAGTCCGATGTCGTCGACTGCGATCTCACTGCGTTCGAAGATCCCGGCGATCCGGGTCAGGTCGGCGAGTCCATCGGCGCTCGCGGTGAGCTGGCGTGCGGACTCCTCGACGAACACCTCGCCGCTGTTCTCGCGCAGCAACCGGGTGGCTTCTTCGAGATCGTCGGCATGCGAGACCGTGATGACCAGACTGGCCTGCCCGGCTTGTTCCTTGAGTTGTAGTGGCGTGCCGGCGGCAATGATCTTGCCCCTGTCGATGACAACGATGTCGTCGGCAAGCTGGTCGGCCTCTTCGAGATACTGCGTGGTGAGCAGCAGTGTGGTTCCGTCGTTCACCAGCGATCGCAGCACGTCCCAGAGTTCCTGGCGGCTGCGCGGGTCGAGGCCGGTGGTGGGCTCGTCCAGGAAAAGCACCGGTGGCGAGGCCAGAAGGCTCACCGCGAGGTCGAGCCGGCGGCGCATACCTCCCGAGTAGGTCTTGACCACGCGGTCCGCAGCGTCGGTCAGCGAGAACTGCTCGAGCAGTTGGTCGCCGGACCGGCGCACGTCCTTACGGGGAAGACCGTAGAGGCTGCCGATCATCCACAGGTTCTCGCGGCCGGTGAGCAATTCGTCGACCGTCGCAGCCTGACCGGTGAGGCCCATGTTGCTGCGGACGAGATCCGGGTTCTCCCGTACGTCATATCCAGCGATGCGAGCAGTGCCCGACGTCGGCTGACTCAGTGTTGTCATCATGCGGACCGTGGTGGTCTTGCCCGCGCCGTTGGGCCCGAGCAGTCCCAGGACGGACCCCGGTGGAACTGAGAAACTAACTCCGTCGACGGCGCGAACACCGTCGAATTCTTTGACCAGGTCGATGGCTTCGATCGCTAGGTCGGTGGCCCCCGTGGCAGTTGTCATGCGGGTTACCGTATCCACCGACTCTGACATCGGGCCAGCGCTTTTATCGCCGAGCTGGGTCACGGAACACTCCTCTGGTGGATGAAAGCCGAATCAGACAAATCCGGCTTCGGATGGTCTTCTGTCCTGATCAGGTGATCTGATGGTTCACGTTCAAGTGCGCTTGAAGTCAAGGGCTCGTCCCCCGGTGGTCCGTTCATCTTGTATTCGTCTGCGACGGCGACTTTCCGTCGCCCTGTGTCGGACTTCGTCGCCGAGGCCCGCACCCGGCAGTCGTCTCAGGCAACCTGCTGCAGTTTGATCATTGCCCCGAACGGGTCGCCGATCGTGGCGAGTCGCCCGTACGGGGTGTCCTCCGGCGCGGCCACGACAGCCCCACCGAGTTCGACGGCCTCGGCAACGGTTGCGTCGACGTTGTCGGTGCCGATGTAGATGGCCCAGTGCGATGGGACCTCGGACGGCAGGTAGCCGGACGCGTCCATGATCCCGGCGTAGCCTTCGCCCGGCGCCCGGTCGGGCAGACTCAGCTGGCTGTATCGGAACTCGTCCGTGTCCGAGAGGCTGACGACGGGTTTGCCGAGCACCTCGCCGTAGAACTCGACGGCTCGTGGGTAGCCGGTGCTCTGCAGCTCGAAATACGTTGCTGCACCGGCTTCCATGTGCAACTCGAAGCCGGTGTGCCGGCCTGGTTGCCACAAGCCGAACACCGCGCCGTGTGGGTTTGCGCCTGTCTCGGGGTCGCCCCCCGGGTCCGTCACGATCGCCATGGTGCCCTGCTCCGGTATCTCCATCGGATCTTGGAGCACGCTGCCACCCGTGGCGGCGACGCGTTTGACGGCGGCCGCGATGTCGGAGGTCTGAAAGTAGGTGCACCAGAAGTCCGGCATTCCCGGGTCAGGTTTCGGACCGAGGCCGGCAATCAGTTTGCCCTTGTGGGTGAACTGCGAATACCCGCCGAAGCGCTCGTCCATCTCGGTGTGGTCCCAGCCGAACAGGCGGCCGTAGAAGTCCGCGGCAGCGCCGGGGTCGGTACTCGACAGGTCGAACCAGACCGCAACGCCGTCGGAGTGGGTGGGAACTGGCATTTTTGGCTCCTCGGAAGTGTGGAAAAGGATCTCGGGAAGGTAGACACACGGCGCCGCCGGAACTCATCGCGCCGACGGCGAACCGGCTCAGAATCCGCAGATGCGGCTGTACTCGATTGACAGCGCCGCACATGCGGCGGACCATCGTAAGGTGGGCGATCTCAAGATTCGACAGGCGGCAGAACTCCTCGGCCTCAGCGACGACACGGTACGCCGGATGATCAGCGGGGGACAGCTGCCCGCCCATGTCGACGGCAGCGGCCGTCAGGTGGTCGACGGCGCCGACCTGGCCAAGGTCGCGCGAGACCGGGCACCCAGCGTCGTGTCGACCGATGCGCCGGTGGCGCGTTCGGCCCGTAACCGATTCGTGGGCCTGGTCACCGACGTCCGCTCCGACCCGGTGATGAGCCAGGTGACCTTGCAGTGCGGCCCGTTCGAGGTGACCTCGTTGATGAGCACCGACGCCGTGAACGAACTCGGGCTACGGCCCGGGGAGGTCGCGACAGCTGTGGTCAAGGCCACCACGGTCATCGTCGAGACCAGGAGCAGGTGATGGGCCGGCGGAGATCCACGACATCGGTTCGACTCTCCGAGTCGCTCGGTGTGGTGTTCGCTGCCGCCCTGGTGCTCGCAGGGTGCTCGACCAGCGGCACAGAAGGCGCACAAGACGACAAAGCCGGCCTCACCGTGTTCGCCGCAGCCTCGTTGAAGAACAGCTTCACGGCATTGGCCGACGAGTTCTCCGAGACGCACGGCGGCGTCGACGTCTCCCTGAACTTCGACGGCTCCCAGGCGCTTGTCACGCAGATCGAACAGGGCGCCGACGCGGACGTCGTGGCCACGGCCGACGAGAAGAGCATGGCGAAACTGGGCGAGAAGGTGGCTGATCCGCAGATCTTTGCCACCAATGTGCTCACCATCGTCACCGCCCCGGGAAATCCGAAGAACATCCGTACCCTTGCCGACGTGACGAAAGACGGTGTCACGACTGTCATCTGCTCGGTGAGTGTGCCCTGTGGCAGCGCGGCGGCCCTGGTCGAGAAGAACACCGGTATCGACATCAAGCCGAGGAGTGAGGAAACGGCGGTCACCGGGGTACTCGGCAAGGTCCAGACGGGGCAGGCCGACGCGGGACTGGTGTACGTCACCGACGCCGTCGGCGCGGGTGACTCGGTCACCACTGTCGCCGACCCCGCCCTTGCCGCGGTGGTCAACGCATATCCCATCGGGACAGTAGCCGAGTCGGAGAACGCACCTCTGGCACAGCAATTCGTCGAGATGGTCACGAGTGCGCAGGGGGTGGCGGTACTCAAGCGAATGGGCTTCGGGCCGGCGACGTGAAGGCTTCGCAATCCGGTCTCAAGGCCGTTCCGGCATGGTTGTACGTGCCGGCCGCGCTCGGTATCGCGCTGGTGATGCTGCCGCCCATCGCATTGGCGGTGAACACTCCCTGGGACGACTTCTGGGAGAACATCACGTCCGAATCATCCGTGGACGCACTGGCGTTGAGTGTGCAGACGGCCGCGATCAGTACCGTCCTGTGCATCCTTCTGGGCGTTCCGATGTCGATCGTGTTCGCGCGGCGCGGTGGCAGCACCGTGCGCGTGGTGCGTTCGGTGGTGCTGCTACCTCTGGTCCTGCCGCCGGTGGTCGGGGGAATCGGTCTCCTCTACGCCTTCGGGAAGTTCGGCCTGGTGGGCGAACATCTTTCGGCCATCGGAGTCGACATCGCATTCACCACCTCGGCAGTGGTGCTGGCGCAGACCTTCGTGGCACTTCCCTTTCTCGTCATCAGTCTGGAGGGAGCGCTTCGCACCGTCGGGGCGCGATATGAACAGGTGGCGGCCACGCTCGGGGCATCGCCCACCCGCACCCTGTGGAAAGTGACCATGCCACTGGTGTTTCCGGCGCTGCTCTCCGGAATGGTGCTGGCGTTCGCCCGTGCGCTCGGCGAGTTCGGCGCGACGATCACGTTCGCGGGCAATCTCCAGGGTGTCACCCAGACTGCGCCGTTGGCGATCTACGTGGAGTCGATCAGTGAACCGGAGCAGGCGCTTCCGCTCTCCGTGGTGCTCGTCGTGGTCGCGTTGCTCGTCGTGGTGGCCGTGCACGTGCGCGATTCGCGGCGGACGGCTGTGCTGTGACAGGCGATCTGGTCGCGTCGCTGCGCAATGAGCTGCCGGCCATCGACGTCGAACTGACTGTTCCACAGGGGCATACCGTCGCCGTGATGGGCCCCAACGGTGCCGGCAAGAGCACGCTGATGAATCTGCTGGCCGGATTGTCGAGGCCGGGTGCCGGACGAATAGCCCTGGGATCGCGAGAATTGTTCGGCAACAGCACTTTCATGCCTCCACACCGACGCGACGTGTCGATGCTGACGCAGCAGGGACTGTTGTTCCCACACCTCACCGTGAGGCAGAACGTGGCGTTCGGACCGTCGGCGAGGCACCTGCCAAGAGCTCAGATCAGGGCTCGCACCGACAAGTGGCTCGACGCCGTCGGCGCCACCGAACTCGCGGATCGCAAGCCGGCGCAACTCTCCGGAGGTCAGTCACAGAGGGTGTCGCTGCGCGCGCGCTTGCCACCGAGCCGTCGGTGCTGCTGCTCGACGAGCCGTTCAGTGCACTCGATGTGGATGTGGTCCACCGCATCCGGTCGATGCTCCGACAGATTCTCGCGGACCGCGCGCGGATCACGGTCCTGGTGACCCACGACGTCGCTGACGCCGTGACGCTCGCTGACTCGGCGATCATCTTGGCCGAGGGCCGGATCGTGGCGCGTGGCCCGGTCCGTGACCTGCTGGCCAGCCCGATCAACCAGTTCTCGGCGCAACTCGCCGGACTCAATCTGGTGAGCGGAGTCTGGAACGGTGACGTCCTGGAAGCCGCCGGCTTTGCGGTCTCCGGATTGCTCGATGCGCCGATCGCGCCGAGAAGTGCTGTGATGGCGGCCTTTTCCCCGCGCGCTGTCGCCGTCTATCGGGAGCGACCCAGCGGCAGCCCGCGTAACGCCGTGAAGGCCGTTGTTGTGCAACTCGTTCCGCAGGGCGATCTCGCGCGGATCGACGCCCGGGTTGCTGACGGGACGATCCTCACCGCGACCGTGACCTGGTCGGCCGTCGCCGAGCTGGGACTTGTTGCCGACGATGAGGTGTTCCTGGTGATCAAGGCGAGTGAAGTGACCGTGTACGAGAGTCGGCACTGATACCCCCGCTCTTTCGCGTTGGTAATGAACTGTTTCTTGCAGTCTGCGTTTTCGGTGGTCGCCTGCCGATGGCCGGGGATGCGCCCACCCCGATTCTCGGGCATCAGAATATTCCGACACTCATCGGTGATGCATCGAAAGGTGTTACGTTCACCCAACCGGAGAGAACGATGAGACTGCAGTAGTCGGGTGGGTGGCATGGCGTTCGTCGGCGGGGAGGGTACCTGCGTGTCGGCGGCTGCCTGTCTGCGCACCCGACAGTGAGCGGAAGGCCAGACAGATGGCATTGAACGTGTTGAGCAAGCGTGTAACCAGCAGGTGTGCAATCACATTCGCCGTGGTCACCCTCACCGCGGGAACCATGGCGGCGTGCACGTCGACCGATTCCGGTGACGACTCGAACCACCTGCAGGAACTCAAGGACAAGGGTGTTGTCACCGTGGGGTTCGCGGGTGAGGCGCCTTACTCGTTCGAGCAGGACGGCAATCTGACCGGTGCCACGGTGGCACTGCACCGAGAGATCTTCGGGAACCTGGGAATCGAGACCGTCGAGGGTGTGAACGCCGATTTCGGTTCTCTCATACCCGGATTGCAGGCCAATCGGTTTGATGTCGTGAGCGCCGGGATGTCGATCTTGCCGCAGCGCTGCGAGCAGGCCGCGTTCGGTGACCCCGAGTTCAACTACACCACCGCACTGATGGTCACGCAGGGCAATCCCAAGGGGCTCAAAGACATGCAGTCGGTGAAAGACAGCGGCGCCCGATTGGCCACCATGACCGGTGCGGTCGAGTCGGACTACGCCGAGTCCCTGGGGATCGAGAGCACGCAGGTGGCCACGCCGCAGGACGGGATGGATGCCGTCACCTCGGGTCGTGCGGACGTCTTTGCGCTGACCGCCATCTCACTCAACTGGATGAAGACCAACAACCCGGGCGCGCCGGTTGACGTCACCGAGTCCTTCGTGGCGAACATTGACGGAAAGCCGCAGGTGGGTGCCGGTGCCACGGTGTTCCGCACCGATGACAAAGAGTTGCTCGAGGCGTACAACGCCGAACTGGCGAAGATCACGTCGGATCCGCAGAAGTATCTGGATCTGGTCGGCGAGTTCGGCTTCACAGAAGAAGAACTGCCCGATCCCAACCTGACCACTGCCCAACTGTGTGAGGGCGTTTGATCCCGACCGGAGCGGTATCCCTCCGTGGGTGAGAACTTCGACACCTTCCTGGATGCATGGCCTCGCATCCAGGAAGGCATCCTCACGACGATCTACCTGACGCTCGGCGGCGCTGCGCTTGCCTTTGTGCTGGCCCTCCTGCTCGGTCTCGCTGCGGGAAACAAGTACGTGCTGCTCAGAGGTGTCTCCCGCACCATTGTGGAGTTCTTTCGAGGCACCTCCCTACTGGTCCAGTTGTTCTGGCTCTTCTACGTGTTGCCCCTGCTCGGATTCCAGCTCGAAGCGATGTTCTGTGGGATTCTCGCCTTGGGCCTGAACTACGGCGCGTACGGCGCCGAAGTGGTCCGTGGATCCATTGCGGCGGTACCTGCCACCCAGTGGGAAGGCGCTGTGGCGCTGAATTTCTCACCGTGGCAGCGGCTCCACCGCATCATCTTCCCGCAGGCCTGGGTCCAGATGTTGCCGCCGCTGAACAACCTGCTGATCCAGTTGCTGAAAGGCAGCGCGCTGGCCAGTTTCGTTCTGCTGCAAGATCTCACGTATCAGATCGAGCAGCTCCGACGAGGGACCGGCGACACGGTGTTCGCGTTCGGGATCGGTCTGGTTCTGTACTTCTGCATCGCCTACGTGCTGACGCTGGTGATGAACTTGCTGGAGGTCCGCGCGAAGTCGCGTCTCGGGGCGGGCCCATCGATGCGTGAAATCCTGCGGCTGCGCCCTGAGCGGCCCGGCGAGAGCATCGGGGTGGGCCGATGAATGCGCAGTGGAGCTGGGAACGGGCGTTCGACTCGCTGCCGGTGCTGCTCGAAGGGTTCCGGATCACGTTGCTGGCCACCGTGCTGGGCTTCCTGATCGCGGCGGTGCTGGGATTGGCCGTTGCGGTGGTGCGGCACAGTGCTCCCAAAGCGGTGACGGTTCCATTGCGCATGGTCACCGAGTTCATCCGGCTCACGCCACTCGTGGTGCAACTGCTGTTCGCCTACTACCTGCTGCCGCAGTTCTCGGCGTTGCAGATCGGCATCGTTGTACTCGGTATCCACTACTCCACCTACATGGCCGAGGTCTATCGCGCCGGGATCGACGCGGTACCACCGGGCCAGTGGGAGGCAGCGCACGCACTGTCGCTCCCGACGGTGCGCAAGTGGCGGGCTGTGGTGTTGCCACAGGCAATCCGCAAGACCACACCCGCACTGGGGAACTACGCGATCTCGATGTTCAAGGACACCCCGTTCCTCTTCGCCATCACCGTGGTCGAGATGGTCACCGCGGCGCAGCAGTACGGCGCCAAGACCTTTCAGTACCTCGAACCGATCACCATGGCCGGGGTCATCTTCCTCATCGCCAGTTACCCCACATCCGTCCTGATCAGAAGACTGGAGAAGCACCTTGCCTACTGAGGGCACGTCGGGCTCGGCGCGCGACAACAACACACCGATGATCCTGTTGGACAAGGTCGTCAAGAAGTACGGCGACCATGTGGTGCTCGACCATCTGGACTTCCGGGTCACCCGGGGCGAACGGGTGGCCCTGATCGGTCCCAGCGGCTCCGGCAAAACGACCATCCTCAGGTTGCTGATGACCCTGGAGACGCTGGACGGCGGAGTGATCTGGGTCGACGGCGCACCGCTGACCCACCAATACAAGGGGGACAAACTGGTTCGTGCGTCCGAGAAGCACCTGCGTGTGGTGCGCGCCAAGATCGGCATGGTGTTCCAGCATTTCAATCTGTTCCCCAACATGACGGTGCTGCAGAACATCACCGAGGCCCCGATCCATGTGCTGGGCCTGAGCAAATCGGAAGCGACCAGCAGGGCGCGCAAACTGCTCGAGACCGTAGGACTGTCGGACAAGGAGAACGCCCATCCGACAAAGCTTTCCGGCGGTCAGCAGCAGCGCGTGGCGATCGCGCGGGCACTGGCCATGGACCCCGACGTCTTGCTGCTCGACGAGGTGACCTCGGCGCTCGATCCCGAACTGGTGGCCGATGTGCTCGGGGTGTTGCGCAGGATCGCCGAGACGACGGAGATCACGATGTTGATCGTGACCCATGAGATGGGTTTCGCCCGCGATGTGGCCGACCGTGTCCTGGTGTTCGACGCGGGCAAGATCGTGGAAGAAGGCGACCCGGTCGACATCTTCACCAACCCCCAGCAGGAACGTACCAAGACGTTCCTCAAGGCAGTCCTGTCCAAGTGAAGGCCACGACGTCGCGAACCGTCGAACGGTCAGGAGTCGGTGACGTTCGCCGGTTTCCGGTTCGGTTCCAGGCTGCGCGCACGTAATCGCTTGTAGCCCCGCACATTGAGCGGGCCGACGGACTTGAAGAAGAACCGCTCGTCATCGACCGCATTCGCAAACGTCGTGTCGGTGAGTACTGTGCCCGGGCGCGCCGAGCTGGTGAGGCGAGCGGCGATGTTCACGGGTTCGCCGAAGACGTCGCCGAGTCGTGTCAACACGGTTCCGAGGGCAACACCCACCCTCAGCGGAGGCAGGCCGTGTTCGGCCGAGAGGTGTTGCAACGCAATGGCGATCTCGGCGCCCGCCACCGGATCCTCGGTGGAGAACATCACCGCATCGCCGAGCGTCTTGACCACGTGACCACCGCGCGAGTTGACCACCTCGAACGCGTTCGTCTCGAACGTCTCGAGGAGATCGTCGAGTTCTTCCATCCCGATCTTGCGTGAGAGGCTGGTGTAGCCGACGATGTCGACGAAGCCGATTGCCATGGTGCGATTTTCGCCCTCACCCATCGAGAGCGCATTCTGCAGTGCGGCCGACAGGTGGCGGCGCCAGATCAGGATCTGCACCCGCTGAACTGCCTGGAGCATCTGGGCGAGGTCCGGACTGTCGGCGGCCCGCATCCGCTCGGCGATGTGGTGTGCCTGCCATTCGGCCAGCCGCGACATCGTCTGGCCGAGAGCACGTGCCATCCCGATCTCGAACTCCTCGGGCTGTGCCTCGTCGAGACCATGGACGAGTTGCAAGGCCTGGACATCGTCGGCGGTGAAGAGGGGTTCGTCGGTCTTGTCCATGGCGAACCCGAAAGCGGTCCACACCCGGTCGGCGAACTCGGTCGGGATGTTGAGTGCGGCGGTGACGTCTTCACGGGTGAACAGTCGCTTGCCGCCGAGCAGCAGCGATTCGATCGCTTCAGCGGAGACATCCGACTCGTCGGTCATGACATCGGCGTCCGAGAGGGATCAGTTGCCGCAACCGCGGGCAGGCCCAGTACGCCTTTCATCAGGTACGCGAGCAACGCAGGCATCTCGGGCCGAGTCCAGTTGCGACGCAAGCGCATGGCGTCATTGGCGATGGTCAGTGCTGCGTGCACGGTCAGTGCGGCCTCCGGGCTTGGAAGGTCGGTCTCGATCTGCTCGACCAGGTTCACCCATCGTGCCACGTACCTGCGTTGGTAGAGGATGAGTTCGCCATTGTCGAAACCTTCGAGAACACTGCGGCTGTTGAACGAGACCGACAGGTCCGGAGCGGAGGTGAGGACCTGGATGTAGGAGTCGACGAGCAAGGACAGCAGAGCTGCGGGGTTGTCGGCCACCGAGTACGCGGCGATCGCGCTGGCCTCGAGGCGGTTGGCGCTGCGCTGGCTGATCGCGATCAGGATCGCTTGTTTGCTCGGAAAGTGCTTGTAGACACTGGGGCCGGTGATACCCACGGCCTCGCCGATCTCGTCGACACCCACGGTGGCGAATCCGCGCCGCTGGAACAGTTCGGCGGCCGCGTCGAGGATCTCGTCGCGCCGGCCGGCGGGCTCGGCGAGACCCGCAGGCGGAGGTGCGATGGCGGCTGCGTGATCGGGGGTCATCTCCACCACCCGGCCGACCAGCGTCACCAGACGTGCGATGGCGCGTGAGTTCGAGATGCGGGTGCGGTGTACGGACACACTGCCGTTGACGCTCAGGATGGTCCACGCCAGTTGGTCGACATCACGTGGGGACAAGTCGGTGCGGTGACCGAAGACCGCCCCCGACCACCGGTGCAGCACGGTGCGGGTACGCCGGGCTACCTCGTCGTTCTGCTCTGGGGACAGGTGGGCGGTGGACCAGCGCCAGAGGGCTGCCGAGTTCGGATTGGTGACGCCGAGCGCACACAGCTTCTCGATGGCCTTGCCGATCGGGATCTGGCCGTCGGCCGCGGGGGAGAGGGCGGTGTCGGTGCATTGCTCGATGTCCTCGACGCCCGACATCACCGCGGCGAACAGGATCGCCTGTTTGTCGGCGAAATGACGGTAGATGGAGGGGCCCGTGACGCCTGCGGCCTTGGCGATGTCCGCAACCGAGACGTGGTCGTACCCTCGCGCCAGGAACAGTTCGGCCGCGCGGTCGACCAGCTGGCGCTTGCGATCGGCGGGCCGACTCTGGCGCTGGGGGCGCGAGACGGGTGTGACGTCGGGGTTGGTGGACATTGTGAATCCACCCTAGCTCATGAAGGCGCTATTGAATGCTGCTCTGTACTCGGGGTATGGTCAAATAAGTTACAGCGCGTTAGCCTCATGTAGCTGGAGGAATATCAGCGAGGCGAGCGCCCGCGAACATCGCAGTTCATTTGAAAGGAAACCTCAGCGTGACTGATGCATACATCTACGAGGCCATTCGTACGCCTCGTGGCAAGCAGCGTAAGGGCTCGCTGCACAGCGTGAAGCCCGTCGACCTCATCGTCGGCCTCATCAACGAACTCAAGGTCCGCTTCCCGGACATGGATCCCGCCGACATCGACGACGTGATCCTCGGTGTGGTTTCCCCCGTCGGCGAGCAGGGTGCGGTCATCCCGCGTACCGCCGCCCTCGTGGCAGGACTGCCGGACACCGTGCCGGGCACCCAGATCAACCGCTTCTGCGCCTCCGGCCTCGAAGCCACCAACCTCGCGGCCCAGAAGGTCGCGTCAGGCTGGGACAACCTGGTCATCGCCGGCGGCGTCGAGTCCATGTCGCGCGTGCCCATGGGCAGCGACGGTGGCGCGATGTTCACCGACCCCGCCACGGCCTACGACCTCTACATCGCCCCGCAGGGCATCGGCGCCGACCTGATCGCCACCATCGAAGGTTTCTCCCGTGAAGACGTCGACGCGTACGCCGCCGAGTCGCAGGCGCGCGCCGAGGCCGCATGGTCGGGCGGATACTTCGCCAAGTCGGTTGTGCCGGTCAAGGACATCAACGGCGTCACGCTGCTCGACCACGACGAGCACCGTCGTCCCGGCAGCACTGTCGAGAGCCTGGGCAAGCTGAAGTCGGCCTTCGAGGGCCTGGCCGCGATGACCGGCTTCGATGACGTGGCGCTGCAGAAGTACGTCAACGTGGAGAAGATCAATCACGTTCACACCGGCGGCAACTCGTCCGGCATCGTCGACGGTTCAGCTCTGGTGCTGGTCGGCAGCGAAGAGGCAGGCAAGCGCGCCGGCCTCACCCCGCGCGCCCGCGTCGTGGCCACCGCACAGACCGGCAGCGACCCCACGATCATGCTCACCGGACCCACCCCGGCCACCGAGCTGGTACTCAAGAAGGCCGGACTCACCGTCGAGGACATCGACGTGTTCGAGCTGAACGAGGCGTTCGCCTCGGTTGTCATGAAGTGGCTCAAGGATCTGAAGATCCCGCACGAGAAGACCAACGTCAACGGCGGTGCCATCGCGATGGGCCACCCGCTCGGCGCAACCGGCGCAATGCTGGTGGGCACCGTGCTCGACGAGCTCGAGCGCACCGGTGGCCGCTACGGCCTGATCACGTTGTGCATCGGTGGCGGCATGGGTGTTGCCACCATCATCGAGCGTGTCTGACCTCCGGACTTCTTCCCCTTCGCCAGAAAGAGCTTTGAATACCTATGACTGACAACATGATCGGCTGGGAGCAGGACGGCGACGGCGTCGTTGTGCTCACCATGGACGACCCGAACCAGGGCGCCAACACCATGAACGACCTGTACAACTCATCGATGGCGGCAACTGTCGACCGCCTCGAGGCCGAGAAGGACAACATCTCGGGCGTGATCCTCACCTCGGCGAAGAAGACCTTCTTCGCCGGCGGTGACCTCAAGGACATGACGTCGGACCGCAGTGGTGTGGACAAGGCCGAACTGGCCACCCAGATCACTAACAACGCCAACCAGATGAAGGCAGTGCTGCGCCGGCTCGAGACCCTCGGCAAGCCCGTGGTCGCGGCCATCAACGGTGCCGCACTCGGTGGCGGCCTCGAGATCGCGCTGCACACCCACTACCGCATCGCTGCCGACGTCAAGGGCATCAAGATCGGTCTGCCCGAGGTCACCCTGGGTCTGCTGCCCGGCGGTGGCGGCGTGGTCCGTACGGTTCGTCTCCTCGGCCTCCAGAACGCGTTGATGAACGTGCTGCTGCAAGGCCCGAGTTTCAACGCCACCAAGGCGAAGGAAACCGGTCTCGTGGATGAGGTCGTCGGTTCGGTCGACGAACTGATCCCCGCTGCGAAGGCGTGGATCTCGGCGAATCCCGAAGCAGCACAGCCGTGGGACACAAAGGGCTACAAGATGCCCGGTGGCTCACCGACCAGCCCGTCGCTGGCCCAGATGCTCCCGGCCATGCCCGCCCTCCTGCGCAAGCAGCTCAAGGGTGCCCCGATGCCGGCGCCGCGTGCCATCATGGCTGCCGCGATCGAGGGTGCATACGTCGACGTCGACACCGCGGACATCGTGGAAACGCGCTACTTCGTGTCGCTGGTTACCGGCCAGGTCGCTCAGAACATGATCAAGGCGTTCTTCTTCGACCTGCAGGCCATCAACGGTGGCGCATCCCGTCCCGAGGGTTTCGAGAAGTACACCGCCAAGAAGGTCGGTGTCATCGGCGCCGGCATGATGGGCGCGGCCATCGCGTATGTCTCGGCCAAGGCCGGCATCGAGGTCGTCCTCAAGGACATCAACATCGAGGCCGCCGAAAAGGGCAAGAACTACTCGGTCAAGCTGGAGGAGAAGGCTCTCTCGCGTGGGAAGACCACCCAGGAGAAGTCCGACGCGGTGCTCGCCCGCATCACCCCGACCACCGATGCGGCCGACTTCAAGGGAGTCGACCTGGTGATCGAGGCGGCCTTCGAGTCGGTGGAGGTCAAGCACCAGGTGTTCCAGGAGATCGAAGACATCGTCGAGCCCGACGCGGTCCTCGGATCCAACACCTCCACGTTGCCCATCACCAGTCTCGCCGAAGGTGTGAAGCGGTCCGAGGACTTCATCGGAATCCACTTCTTCTCGCCGGTCGACAAGATGCCTCTGGTGGAGATCATCAAGGGCGCCAAGACCTCTGACGCCGTGCTGGCGAAGGTCATCGACTACACCCTGCAGATCCGCAAGACCCCGATCGTCGTCAACGACAGTCGTGGATTCTTCACCTCGCGGGTCATCGGTACCTTCATCAACGAGGCCATCGCGGCTGTCGGCGAAGGTGTGGAGCCCACGTTCATCGAGCAGGCGGGCGCACAGGCCGGCTACCCGGCTCCGCCGCTGCAGCTCATGGACGAGCTCACGCTCACCCTGCCGCAGAAGATCCGCAAGGAAACCGAGAAGGCACTCGCCAACGAGGGCAAGCCGGTTCCCCAGCACGGTTCCAATGCCGTGGTGGACAAGATGGTCGACGACCTCGGTCGTCCCGGACGCTCCGGCGGCAAGGGCTTCTACGAGTACGACGAGAACGGCAAGCGCGTCCGCATCTGGCCGGGTCTGCGTGAGGCGTTCAACTCGGGCACCAAGGAGATCCCCTTCGAGGACATGAAGGAGCGGATGCTCTTCGCCGAGGCCCTCGAGACCGTCAAGTGCTTCGACGAGGGTGTGCTGGAGACCGTGGCCGATGCGAACATCGGCTCGATCTTCGGTATCGGATTCCCGGCCTGGACCGGCGGCGTGATCCAGTACATCAACCAGTACGAGGGTGGCCTGCAGGGCTTCGTCGACCGCTCACGCGATCTGGCATCGAAGTACGGCAAGCACTTCGAACCGCCGCAGTCGCTCGTCGACAAGGCAGCCAAGGGCGAGAAGTACTGACGCTCCCGGTGATCGAGGACTGACCGACAGGTCAGCGACTCGGCTCGTCACGGCCCGGTTCCCGCAAGGGGGCCGGGCCGTTGTCGTACCCGCCGGTGGGTGGGCGGACGGGGGCCAACTCGGGTCGTTTGGGCGACAGTCCGTCGCCGAGTGACCTGCCCCGCATGCGCCGGATGATCCAGGGAATGAAAAAACGTTCGCGCCCAGAGTGCTTCGCGAGCGATGATCTGGGCTGCGGTCAGCTCTGGGCGCGGTGGCAGGGGAGCGCCCCACTCAGGCTCGCTGTCAGCAAGATTCAGCGCATACGCGGCTCCGGCCGCAAACCGATCATGACCGAAGGGCGATGCGTGCAACCGGTCGGGTGACCACGACCGCGGGTCGAGAAGCACTGGGGCGCTGACGAGATCGACGAGAACGAAGCCGTAGCTGTCGGCGAACTCGCGCATCATCTGATTGACCGCCAGGAGTCGTGACTCGATCCGCCGCGCGATGGGAACGGTCCTGGCCATATTGGGGTAGGTGGAGATCAACACTGTCGCCGAGGTCCGGGCGAGTTCACGATAGATGAAGTCGAGGTCGCGGCGGACCTCTGCGAGGCCTGTGCTGGCAAGCACGTCGTTCATGCCGAGAGGTGCGGCGATCAGGTCGGGTTCCATCGCGAGCGCGGGGTAGAGCTGCTGATCCCGGATCTGGCGCGTTCGGCGTCCGCGCACAGCGAGATTGGCGTAGCGGAAATCGGGATCGTCCCGGGACAGGCGTTCGGCGAGCCGGTCGGCCCATCCGCGGTATCCGGTGACATCGTCACCGTCGCACATTCCTTCGGTCTGGCTGTCGCCGATGGCCACAAAACGTGAATAACTCACCGTGACATTTTATGTGGCGACCCAGCTCTTTCCAGTGCGCCGCTCCGCGTGCACCGCGTCAAGCTGCACGGTTATAGCTCAGAGTCGGGCATTTCGGGCGGGTTCGCGGTTTATCAACAGGCCTATTTCTGCTCCCGAATTGCTCCCGCATTCACCTTGACACCGTTGTAAGGCAAGGGCTACTTTTCGAGTGGCCCAGATCACACCCCGGACTGGGCACGCCGAATGCATTCGCATCCGGCGCACATCCCGTGTAACTCGGAGGGCCTGGCCCGGGCTTGTCAGTCGTGGCCACATGCCGCCGGGAAAGGCATTGAAATGCGCAAGAGAACCAGCCGGATGGCGGCAATATTTGTCGCGGCGGCGTGTGTCTTTTCCGTCGTCTCCTGTAGCGACGACAGCGGGTCCGACGAAGGCGGCACCACTGCGGCCGCCCCGTCGGAGAGCGGTACCAAGGCGACCGGCACTCCGATCAAGGTCGGATTCCTCAATCCGTCGAATGGTCCGATCACCCAGCCAGGAGTAGAGGTCGGCCAGAAGGCCGCGGTCAAGTACATCAACGATTCGCTCGGCGGTGTCGACGGCCATCCGATCGAGGTCACCAGTTGCGCGGTCGACGTGTCCGCACCCGAGTCGACCATCGGTTGCGCCAATCAGCTTGTGCAAGCGGGTGTCTCCGCGGTCATCGACGGCTACGACGCCGCGTCCAGCGCTGCACTCCCCATCCTCAAGTCGGCGAACATCCCACTAGTCGGCCAGATCCCATTCGATTCGGTGACCGGTTCGTCGGCAGACAACCGCGTCTACTTCGGTCCGCCGCAGGCGTCCTTCCTGGTGGGCGTGATGCAGTCGCTCAAGGCGCAGGGTAAGAACTCGCTGACGCTGGCGAATGTGGACGTCGCAGCCGCGCGGCAGACATTCGAACGCATCCTGATGCCGCTGGGCCAGCAGCTCGGCCTGGACGTGAAGAGCGTCTACTACTCGCCGACCAACCCGAACTACACCGCGCTTGCATCCACGATCAACTCCGGTAACCCCGATGCGGGTGGTCTGATGACGTCGCAGACCGATGCCAACTGCACCAAGCTCGCGCAGTCGCTGAAGTCCGTCGGCTTCAAGAACACCATGTTCCTCGCTGCCTGCACCGAGTTCATCGAGACGATGGGTGCACAGGCTGTCGGTGCCCAGACCTACTCGCCGATCTGGCTCGAGCCGGCAAAGGACTCGGCCCCGGCCGAGATGCAGGAGAACCTCGACATCACCAAGAAGTACGTGGATGAGGCAGGCGACTCCGGCGGCTTCTACGCCTACGGCACCTTCTCGACGTTCGTCGACTTCGCCCGGACGCTGAACACCGCCAAGCCGGCCGAGTACACCGGACCGTCGATCCTCGCCGCACTCAAGGGCGTGACCGACTACCAGAGCTGGTTGGGCCCGAAGCTCAGCTGTGGCAAGGCGACCTCGCCGAACTGCACCACCGAGATGTTCGTATTCGAGGTGGTCGGTGACAAGAAGACCGAGCCCGTCGGCGGCGGACTGACCCAGCCCAACCCGGCTGCACTGCAGGCCATCCCGGGCGCCAGCTAGTCGATCCCGCTCCACGACAGCACAAACCACTGGGGGGTGGATCGCTCGAGACACTCGAGTGATCCGCCCCCTGGCCTTGATGCCTTGATCACGCGCACATTCGCCTTGTCACGCAGATCCACACAGTGAGGTGGGCAACGACCCATGAGTCAATTCCTTCAATTCGTCGTCCTCGGCCTTGCGGTCGGGTCGGTCTACTCCGTGTTCGCCACATCGCTGGTGGGCATCTATGCGGCCACGGGCGTCATCAACTTCGCGCAGGGCTCCATCGCCCTGTGGGCGGTGTACGTGGTTGCCGCGCTGCGCACCGACGGAACGTATGTCCTCCCGATCGGAAGCATCAGCCTCGGCAGTGAAGACAGTCCGACGCCGATGGTCCTCGCCATCGTGATCGGTGTGGCCAGTGCTGCGCTGTGGGCGCTGGTCGCGCACTACCTCATCTTCCGGCCTCTACGCCGCGCCCCCGTGCTGGCGCAGGTCGTAGCATCGGTCGGCCTCATGCTGTTCCTCCAGGCGCTCGTGGACCTGCGGTTCGATACCGAATCGCTGATGGCACTGCCGATCCTGCCGCAGACCACCTTCGAGCTGGCCGGGGCCGTCATCAACGTCAGCGACCTCCTGCTCGCAGTCGTGGCGATAATCATCGCGCTGCTCTTCTGGGCCTACTTCAGCCTGACCACCTTTGGCGTGGCCACCCGCGCCGGCTCCGAAGACGAACTCGCGGCACGACTCGCGGGGTACTCGCCCGACCGGCTCGCCGCCATCGTGTGGGTAATCACCGGTGCGGCCTCAGGTCTCATCGTGGTGCTCGGTGCGTACACCATCGGCTTGGATGCGACGAGCTACACGTTCTACATCATCCCGGCACTGGCCGTCGCACTCGTCGGAAGGCTGACGTCGTTCGGGGTCGCCTGTGTCGCAGGCCTTGTGCTCGGTGCGTTCCAGGCCGTCATCCTGTGGGCCGGCACCCTGGAGTGGTGGCCGACATGGGCGCAGACCGGTGTCGGCGACGCCGTGCCGTTCATCGTCGTGGTGATCGCGCTGTTCCTGCTGGGCGGCAAGATCCCGTCTCGTGGCTCGCTCGGTGAAGCCAAGATGCCTGCGGTCTTCATTCCGAAGATCCGTCCGATCCCTGTTGTGCTGACGATCGGTGCCGTGGTGGCGGCGGTGCTGTTGACATCCGGCAGTTGGCGATTCGGAATCGTGACGTCCATGATCTTGTCGCTGATCGCGCTGTCGCTGGTGTTGCTGACCGGCTATCTCGGTCAGATCTCGCTGGCGAGTATGGCCTTCGCGGGTTCGGCAGGGTTTGCCCTGTCGAAGGTGACGACGAACTGGGGCGTTCCGTTCCCGCTGAGCATCCTGCTCTCGGCGCTGATCGCCACCGCGCTCGGAGTGGTCGTCGGCGTTCCCGCCCTGCGCATTCGCGGTGCCCAGCTCGCAGTGGTGACGCTGGCGGCGGCGCTGGCGATCCAGAGTTTCGTGTTCAACAACCCGTCGATCACCCCGTTCGAAGGCAACCTGATCTCCGATCCGAAGTTGTTCGGCTGGGACCTGTCGGTGCGCCAAGGTTCGGAACTCACGACCATCGAGTTCTCGATGATGGTCCTGGTGGTGGTGACCGTGCTGACCCTCATCGTGATGCGTTTCATGGCAGGCGCCACCGGACGCGCCTTCCTGGCCGTGCGTTCGAATGAGCGGGCCGCCGCCTCGGTCGGAATCAACGTCGCCGCAACGAAATTGCTCGGCTTCGCCCTCTCGGCATTCCTGGCCGGGGTGGGTGGATGCCTCATCGGATACAGCCGCGGACAGCTGTCGGCGGCGTCGTTCACGGTGATCATCGGGCTGACCTTGTTGGCGATGACCTACGTCGGCGGGATCACGTCGGTGTCGGGTGCCTTCATTGCCGGCATCATCGGCCCCTTGGGCGTGGGATACGTGTTCCTCACCCAGACAATCGATTTCGGTCAGTACTACCAGATCATCGCCGCCGGCAGCCTGCTGCTGATGGCTGTGCTGAACCCCGTCGGCGTCGTCGGAGCCGTCAGGGAGACCGTCGACCACATCAAGCGAGGGCCGGGAAGAACCGGAACAACAACACATCCGGACCGGACACGTCGTCGGTCGCAACATCCGAACCGAAAGCGAGCTCTCATGTCGGCTGAAGCACATGGCGCACTGCTGCAGGCCCGCAATCTGTCGGTGCGGTACGGCGGCGTCGTCGCCAATGACAACATCACCCTCGAGGTCGGTGCCGGCGAGATCGTCGGACTGATCGGTCCGAACGGCGCAGGCAAGACCACCTTCGTCGACGCCGTCACCGGTTTCACCAAGTCGACCGGTGAGGTGTCGATGGCGGGCGTCCGGATCGACGGACGCCCTCCACACCGGCGGCGGGGGACGGGAATGGCCCGAACCTGGCAGGCGGGTGAGCTGTTCGCCGATCTGACCGTGGCCGAGAACCTGGCGGTCGCGGTGCAGAAACCGGGACTCAAGGCGCTCGTCACCGACGTATTCACCGGCTCCAAGCCGCCGGCCGACACGATCGGCGACGCGCTCGCGATGGTGGGTCTGACCGAGGCCGCCGACAAGCGTCCGAGTGAACTGGCTTTGGGCCAGCAGAAGTTGGTCGGTGTGGCCCGGGCGCTCGTCGGAGGCACGAGCATGGTGCTCCTCGACGAGCCGGCCGCAGGTCTGGACACTCATGAGAGTCGTGACTTCGGCAACGAGCTGCGCCGGATCGCAGCCAGCGGAATCGGTGTCCTGCTCATCGACCACGACATGTCACTGGTCCTCGATGTGTGCCATCGCTTGTACGTGCTCGACTTCGGCAAGGTCATCGCTGCGGGTCCCCCTCAGGAGATCCGCGACGACCCCAAGGTCGTGTCGGCTTACCTGGGCAGTGCCGAGGTGGAGGCCGAAGTGGAGATCGACGAAAACGGACAGTCCGCGGCTTCGCCTGTACTGCAGAAAGGTACGGCACAGTGACACATTCATCTGGGACAAATCCTTCTGGCGCCGACCCGTCGTTGCCCGACACTCCCGCGACGCGTCCTGCCGGGGCGCATGCAGCCGGAACCGACAAGCGTGCCCCCACAACCCGATCCGGCGATCCGGTTCTGACCATCGAGGGTCTCAACGTCGGATATGGCGGTGTTCCGGCCGTCCGCGACTTCAATGCCAGCTTGCGCGCGGGGGAGATACTGGCGCTGCTCGGGCCCAACGGCGCCGGAAAGACCACCACCCTGCTCGCGACGATCGGTGCGCTACCCATGTTGTCGGGCAAGGTCACCGCACTCGGACAGCCGCTGGACAAACGCGTCGAGCGCAACGCCCGCCGCGGGGTGACGATGGTGCCGGACAACCGTGGTGTGTTCCACAAGCTCACGGTCTCGGACAACCTCCGATTGTCAAAACGCAAGAACGGTGCCGAGCTGAGTGACGTCTTCGAGTACTTCCCGAAGCTCAAGACCCTCAAAGGTCGTCGCTGCGGCAATCTCTCGGGTGGGGAGCAGCAGATGCTGGCCCTGGCCAAGGCGCTCCTGGCCAGACCGAAGGTGTTGCTCATCGACGAACTCAGCCTGGGACTGTCGCCGATCGCGGTGAAAGATCTGCTGCCCCGTCTGCGCACCATCGCCGACGAGCAGGACATGGCGGTGGTCTTGGTGGAGCAGCACATCGACCTCGCGCTCGCGATCGCCGACTCAGCGATAGTGCTGCACCATGGCCGGGTTGCACTGTCCGGGCCCGCAAGTGACCTCCGAGGACAACGAGACAAGGTGGAGGCGGCATACTTCGGCCGGGTCGACGGCGACGTCGCGGCCACGCACTAGACACCGATTCGGTGGATGCTGCGTCAGATTCGCGTGGAGGAGGGACAGTGCCGAAGGCGAGCAGCCAGAAGCGTGGTGGATCTCCTGCCAAGCCGAACGCAGCGAAAGCCGCTGCCCGCAGCACTCGGAACCGTCCCACCGATTCCGAATTGCTCGACGCCGCGCTGTCGGTGATCGCGGACGTCGGCGCCGAACGCGCAACGATGGACATGATCGCCGACCGGGGTGGCACCTCACGGGTGACCTTGTACGCGCACTTCGGTTCTCGTGACGGGCTCGTGGACGCAGTCATCGACCGTGAGCTGGATGCGCTGACCGCATGGATGTTCGCCGCGTACGACAAGGGCGAAACCATGGCCTACGGTGACCGGGCGAAGTATTCGGTCGAGTCGCTGTTCGAGTATGCCCGGAAACAGCCCGAGGGTTTCCGGGTACTGCTCACCAACCGCGCCGACGACAACGTGCCCGGGCGCAGGCTCTTCGCAGCCCTGGAACCGCGGATTGCGCAACGACTCCGGGCCAACTACGCCGAACGAGGGGTGGAGGTGCAGGCCAGCGCCGACACACTGGCCTCGCTGCTCCTCGGGATGAGCTTGGACGTGGCCTACCGCGCGGTGATCGTGTCCGGCGCGGGAATCGACGCGGCGTGCGACCTGGCGGTGACGGCGTCACTCGCGGTACTGCGTTCGGTGGAGGTCCGTCAACTCCATGCGATCGACGAGTCACTCGCAACGCGATGACTGGCGCGACGAGAACCGACCGTGCGCACCCGCGAAACAGGAACACGTTCTAATCTAGAGCGGTGGACGTGACATATGAAGAGAGCAAAAGGGAACTGCAGACCGACCAAGGGGTACTGCGGTACCACGAAGCGGGGTCGGGTCCGCCGCTGATCCTGCTGCACGGTTCGGGACCGGGTGTCACCGGCTGGCGCAACTACCGCGGCAACATCGGCGTCTTCGCCGAGACCCATCACTGCTACGTGCTCGAGTTCCCGGGCTTCGGGGTCAGCGACCCGGTCAAAGGGCACCCCGTGCTCACCGCCGGATCGTCGGTCATCCGGTTCATGGATGCTCTCGGTATCGAATCGGCGCCGGTGATCGGCAACTCCATGGGTGGAGTGGTCGGGGTCAACCTGGCCATCAAGAAGCCCGAGCGGGTCAGCAAGCTTGTGACCATCGGCGGCGTCGGCCCCAACGTCTTCAGCTCCAGCCCCAGCGAAGGACTGCGGTTGTTGCAGGAGTTCACCGACGGGCCCGACCGGGACAAGCTGGTACGGTGGCTGACCGCCATGGTCTACGACCCCGCGCTCATCACCGAGGAGCTCATCGAGGAGCGCTGGGAAGCGGCGATCAATCCGGACGCACAGGAGACCGCGCAGATGATGTACGGCTCAGCGGCTTTCGCCATGCAGCAACAGTTCATGGCCGCATCGGACACGCCGCCCTACTGGTCGATGATGCACAAGGTGTCGTGCCCGACCCTGCTCACCTGGGGTCGCGACGATCGGGTGAGTCCGCCGGACATGTCGATGGTGCCCATGCGGCTGATCCCGAACGCCGAACTGCACATCTTCCCCAACTGCGGCCACTGGGTGATGATCGAGGCGAAGAGGGCCTTCGAGGGAGCGGTGCTCGACTTCCTGGGTCGGTGAGTCGAGTCGCCGGCAACCGGTCGCCGCTGTTGGGTCAGTGGGCGTCGGGTCCTGCGGTGACAACCTGAAGGGCGATCTCCGCGAGCTTGACGTTGGCATCCTGTGACAGTCGTGCCAGTAGGCGGAAGGCCTCGTCGGGGTCGAGTCCGTACCGTTCCATGATCATGCCCTTGGCCTGACCGATGATGTCGCGGTTGGTGAGAGCGGCGCGGATCTGGTCACGTTCGCGAACGGCTGAGAACGCGATCGCGGCGTGCGCGGCGAACAACGAGCCGATCGACACCGACTCGTCGTCGAACGCATTGGGCGTCGAACTGTGCAGATTGAGGGCGCCGAAGTTCTCGTTCTCGATGTAGAGGCAGAAGCAGATCATCGACTTGATGCCGAGCTCGTTCGCGCCGGCGGCGAACGCGGGCCAGCGGGAGTCGGTTGCCATGTTGTCGATGCGCACGGTTTCTTCGTTGAGGGCCGAGCGAATGCAGGGACCTTCTCCGAGTTCCTGCTGCAACTCGTCCGACTTGCCTGCCAGGTCACCGATCATCACGGGAGTTTGGACCTGGCCTTTGCCCGTCACGAGCGTGACGCTGGCGTACTCCGCGCCGGGAACCGACTCGACGGCCGACTTTGAGATAGCATGCAAAATGGACTCGGTGTCTTTACTCTCCGACCGCAAAAGCCGCGCCACGTCGGCCATCTGAGCCGACAGGGCGGTGGACGGTGGGTAGATCTGCTGTGACTCCATGTGACCTCATCCTCGCAATGCCGTTTCCCGACGACAGGGAAAGCTTACTTTCCGATGTCAAATTGCCGCGTCTCGACTGACGTGATCATACTGCCCCGGAAATAGCTGCGACGTGGGAATACTTGGCGAGATGGTGATGTGAACGACGACTCTCGCATTCGGTTGTGGCCGTTGAACAAAGGACACCCTGTCGAGTATGTTGGGCGTTCTGGCGTGCGGGGGGATCAACCGAAGGAATTACATGCAGATCAACGCAACCAGCCGTCGCGGCCTCGGCCGGCTGACGGTCGCCGTGGCGGGGGCTGCTCTGTGTGTGGGCATCTCGGCGTCCCCCATCGGAGCCGACCCCCTGTGGCCCGGTGGGCCCGAGGTCCCGGGCGTTTCCGCGCCCTCGACCCCCAGCACCACCCCCAGTACCTCGCCGAGCGACGACCGCCCACTCGGCCGGGCGAACTTCTCCACACCGTCGCTCGATCCAGCTGACGGCGAGACCGTCGGCGTGGCGCAGCCCGTGGTGATCAGGTTCCAGAACGCCATCGACGACAAGAAGACCGCCGAGAAGGCCATCCGCGTCACCACCAGTCCGGAAGTAAAGGGCCACCTCTACTGGGTGGGCCACAAAGAGGTTCGGTGGAAGCCCGAGGGATTCTGGCCCGCCGGCACCGACGTGACTGTCGAAGCCGGTAGTGCCACATCGAATTTCACGATCGGCGAGTCATGGGTGGCCACTGCTGACGACAACACCCACAACATCACCGTGACCGTCGACGGTGACGTGGTGCGCACGATGCCGATGTCGATGGGGTCGAACGACAACCCCACCCCCAACGGGGTCTACACCGTGGGGGAACGATTCGCCGACATGTACATGGACTCCTCGACCTACGGGGTGCCGGTCGATTCGCCCGACGGCTACCGCACCTACGTCGAGTACGCGACGCGTATCTCCAACAGCGGCATCTTCGTGCATGCTGCGCCCTGGTCGGTGGGACAGCAAGGCAACACGAACGTTTCGCACGGCTGCCTCAACGTGAGCACCGAGGACGGCCGCTGGTTCTTCGAGAACGCACCCAAGGGCGCACCCGTCATCGTGCAGAACACCATCGGCGGAACCGTCGACCCCACCGACGGCCTCACCGACTTCACCACGCCGTAGACCCCCGATCTTGGTGGGTTCGCGCGAGTGAACCCGCAGGTCGTGCTCACCGGAACCCACCAAAATCGGGGTGCTGGGGTCACCAGATGCGGACGCGGTCCCCGTCGTCGAGATACAGGGCGTCGTCGGGGCTGACATCGAAGGCCTCGTAGAAGGCGTCGATGTTGCTGATCACCCCGTTGCAGCGGAACTCCGGCGGTGAATGCGGGTCGATCGACAACCGGCGGATGGCCTCGGCGTCACGGGTTTTGGTGCGCCAGACCTGAGCCCACCCGTAGAACACCCGCTGCAGACCGGTCAGTCCGTCGATCACCGGGGCAGGCTTGCCGTCCAACGCGATCTGGTACGCCACCAACGAGATCGACAGCCCGCCGAGGTCGCCGATGTTCTCGCCGATGGTGAACTCGCCGTTGACCTTGTACTTCTCGTCGAGGCCCTTGGGGGTGAAGTTGCCGTACTGGTCGATGAGTTTGCGTGTGCGGGTACCGAATTCGGCACGATCGTCGTCGGTCCACCAGTCGACCAGGTTGCCGTCGCCGTCGTACTTCGCACCTTGATCGTCGAATCCGTGCCCGATCTCGTGGCCGATGACCGCGCCGATGCCGCCGTAGTTCGCCGCATCGTCGGCCTCGGGATCGAAGAACGGCGGTTGCAGGATGGCCGCGGGGAAGACGATCTCGTTCATGCCGGGGTTGTAGTACGCGTTGACCGTCTGCGGGGTCATGAACCACTCGTCGTGGTCAACCGGGCTGCCGATCTTCGCGAACTCCCGGTCTTCTTCGTAAGCGCTTGCGCGAGCGATGTTGCCGAACAGGTCGTCCCGTTCGATGCGTAGCGATGAGTAGTCGCGCCAGGTCGCCGGATAACCGATCTTCGGGGTGAACTTCTCGAGCTTGACCAGCGCCTTCTCGCGGGTCTGCGGGCTCATCCAGTCGAGGTCGCTGATGTTGCGGCGATAGGCCTTGACGAGGTTGTCGATCAAGACGTCCATGCGGGCCTTGGCCTCGGGCGGGAAGTGCTTGGCCACATACAGTTTCCCGACGGCGAAGCCCAGGCACTGCTCCACCAGCCCGACCCCGCGCTTCCAGCGGTCGCGGATCACCTCCGAACCGGTGAGGTCTTGCCGTAGAAGGCGAAGTTCTCGGCGACGAACTCGTCGGACAGGTACGGCGATGCCGAATGCAACAGACGCCACTGCGCCCATGTCTTCCACTCGTCGAGGTCGCGGTCGGCCCACAACGCCGCCACACCTTCGACGAAAGTCGGCTGCCCGACCACCACTTCGCCGAACGTGGTCGCAGGTTCGGTGTGCAGCCCCGAGATCCAGGATTCGACGTTGAAGCCTGCTGCCTGGTCGGTCAATTCGGCAAAAGAGCGCAGGTTGTAGGACAGGTCCGCGTCGCGGCGACGAACCACGTCCCAATGCTGCGCGGCGATGGCCGTCTCCAGATCCACAACCGTTGCCGCACGCGCTGCCGCGTCGTCGAAGCCGGCGAGAGAGAACATTTTCTCCATGTGTGCGCGGTAGGCGGCCACGGTCTCGGCGTGGTTGTCCTCGCGGTAATAGGACTCGTCGGGCAGACCGATCCCTGACTGCGTGATGTGGATCAGGTACCGATCAGACTGCTTGGCGTCGGTGTCGACGTAATACCCGAAGAGCCCGCCGATGCCGCGGCGTTGCAGCGCGCCGACGAGGCGGGCCAGCTCGGTACGGTCCGCGGCAGCGTCCAGATCGTCGAGGTCGCCGCGAATCGGCGAGATGCCCACTTCGTTGATGCGGGACTCGTCCATGAAACTGGCGAAGAGGTCGCCAATCTTCTGGGCGTCGCTCCCCGGGGCCGGGTCGTTCTCCGCGCATTCGGTGATCAGGTCGCGGACGTTCTCTTCGGCGCGGTCGCGGAGCACATGGAACGCGCCGTCGACGGGACGATCGTCGGGGATGATGTGCTCGCGCAACCATGCCCCGTTGACGTGCTCGAACAGGTCATCCTGCGGACGCACCGATTCATCGACCCAGCTGAGGTCGATCCCGGACCTGGGGTCCGACGCGTCGGCGGTGATGGAAGGGGTATCGGTGGAAGAAGTCACCAGACCATCCTGGCACTAGAGCCAGTTTTCGTCAGCCGACGGCCGGTGCGGCATCCTGATGGGCATTGAGCAACAGGTGGTCGAAGCTCTGGCGAGCCGCATCGTCGATGGTCACCGCGCCCGAGGCAGCGGCGACGATGTTCTGTGCCAGGGTTCGCAGTTTTGTGTTCGTCTGCTGTGATCGCCAGGTCAGGACGTCGAAAGCCCGGTCGGCCGGGATGCCGTAGACCAGCATCAACATGCCCTTAGCCTGCTCGATCACGGCCCGCGATGTCGCGAAGTTCTTGACCGCCGCGTCCATCGTCTCTTTGAGCTCGCTGTCGTGGCCGTCGGAGAGGTCGACGTAGAAGCCCTCGGTGCCGGTCACGGCGCCCGACTCGTCCAGCATCTGGTCGCCGATGACCAGCACGTGCCGAACCCGGCCGTCGCGGTCGATGATGCGGTGACGGCTGCTGAAGGGCCGTCCGTCCCGGACCAGGCCATCGATGGCCTGGGCGACCCGCTCGCGGTCGTCGGGATGTTTGTGGTCGAGCAGGAACTGCGTGGTGGGATTCACCTCGCCGGGACGGTACCCGTGAATCGCGGCGACCTCATCGGACCACTCCCAACGCCGTTCCCTCGCGTAGAAGCGAAAACTACCCACCGTGTGTGGGGTGCCACCCAGGACGTGCTCGATGGACTGGCCATCGGTGGGGTTGTTTTCCATGTAGAAGCTCCTCGGCCAACGTGCGGACAGAGTTGTAGAACCGTCGCGCTGTGGTGCAGGTTGGCGGCTAACTGAGGCCCACTATCTGGAGCTAAAGATTTTTTAGCATGAAGATGCGATGCATCGCCACACGCCCCGCGGACGAGTCGCAATGGCAGACGCACCCCCGCTCACCGCCTGTGATGCCATGTACGGACCAGTTGAGAGCCGGCGTCGGCCGATGCCGGGCCTACTACATGCCCGCCAGGGCGTAAAGAGTTGCGAGCGGGCGAACTGTATCTCGTCCTGCCCGATGTCGGCGGGGCTACTGTGACGCAGTGTTCACGACGACCCTGGTGCGACGGCTTGCGGTGGATCTGTGCCGCGTCGGCGCCCAGAGCTGTTGTCGATAGCCATGTTCGAGCGCGGTTGCGGCTTGTCGGCCGACGCCTGATCGCGTTCTCCCGTCCCTCTTGATCGATCCGGCACGGCCCGCGGCCGCCTCGGGGATCGATCGTCTCCCGCTCGATACGAGCCTCCATGTCACCAGGGGTTTTGCAGTGTCAGTAGTGCCAGCCATATCCGAACCGACCGATCAGGACGGCGACCGGGCCATCACTCCGGCATCGTCGCCCCGTGGGCGGCGCAGCTCGAAGGTGTTGTCGCGCATCGGCTTGCCGGTTCTGTCGCTGATCATCTTCATCGCGCTGTGGCAGCTCGTGGTGAGCCTGAAGATCTGGAACGAGACCCTCGTTCCGGCCCCGAGTGCGGTATGGGACGCCTTTGTCCAGACCTCGACGACCAACGACGGGGTGCGGGGCTACGCCGGCAAATACCTGTACGAGCACCTCCTGATCAGCCTCGAACGAATCGCATACGGCACCGTGATCGGCATCGCCGTCGGTATCGCCTTCGGCTTGCTGATGGGCACGTTCGGCAAGGTCCGCGCGGTCTTCGAACCGTGGATCACGTTCCTGCGCACCCTGCCGCCACTGGCCTACTTCTCCCTGCTCATCATCTGGCTGGGCATCAACGAAGAACCCAAGATCACCTTGCTGGCCATCGCCGCGTTCCCTCCCGTGGCCGTCGCCACCACATCTGCGGTGCTGGCAGCACCGCAAAGCCTCACAGAAGCAGCAAAAGCGCTGGGCGGCAGCAAGTTCGACGTGATCAAGGATGTGGTGGTGCCGTCGGCACTGCCGGAGACCTTCACCGGCATCCGCCTTGCGGTCGGCGTCGCCTACTCATCGTTGGTGGCGGCCGAGTTGGTCAACGGTCTGCCGGGCATCGGCGGGATGGTGCGAGATGCCGCCAACTACAACAACACTCCGGTGGTGCTGGTGGGCATCGTCGCCATCGGTACCTCGGGACTGATCATCGACGGTCTGCTGCAACTCATCGAGCGCAAGACCGTGCCCTGGCGTGGTCGCGTCTGACCCACTCCGCCTGAACTCCATACAGCAAGTCCCACAGAGAGAAAGAACCCGAACGAACATGAGTGATACAGCCCTGCCCGGACGCCTGCGTCGACGATGGACAACCGTGGTCGCCGCGCTGGCGGCTCTGACCCTGACGCTCGGCCTCGCCGCCTGCTCCGACGACAGCGACAGCGGCAAGACCATCACCATCGGATATCAGGCCTTCCCCAGCGGCGACCTCATCGTCAAGAACCAGAAGTGGCTCGAGCAAGCGCTGCCCGACCACACCATCAAGTGGACGAAGTTCGAATCCGGAGCCACCATCAATCAGGCGTTCATCGGCAACTCGATCGACATCGGCGCAATCGGGTCGAGCCCGGTGGCCCGCGGACTGTCCGGCGCCTCACCCATCGGCTACAAGGTTGCGTTCGTCCTGGATGTCGCCGGTGACAACGAGGCGCTCGTCGCCCGGAACGGCACGAACATCAACAGCGTCGCCGATCTGCGTGGCAAGACCATCGGAACCGCGCTCGCGTCCACAGCTCACTACAGTCTGCTGGTCGCCCTCGAGCAGGCCGGTCTCAAAGCGAGCGACGTCAAGATCGTCGACCTGCAGCCCCAGGCGATCCTGGCGGCATGGGAACGCGGCGACATCGACGCCGCCTACACCTGGCTGCCGACGCTCGACGAGCTGCGCAAGACCGGCAAAGATCTGGTCACCAGCCGGGCCATCGGTGAATCAGGCAATCCCACACTGGATCTCGGCGTGGTGTCGAACAAGCTGATCGAGAGCGACCCGGAAGCGGTCAATGCATGGCGCAAGGTGCAGGCCCGCGCTCTCGAGCTCATCAAGTCCGATCCCGCCGCAGCGGCCGGGTTCATCGCACCCGAACTGGGTATCAGCGCAGATGAGGCACTCGGTCAGTTGAAGCAGGGTGTGTACCTGACCCCGGAATCGATCGCGTCGCCGCAGTGGCTCGGCACCCCGGGGGCCGTCGGCAACCTCGCCAACAACCTGCTCAGTGCCGCAGAGTTCCTGGTGGAGCAGAAGCAGATCGACAAGGCGCCCACCCTCGAGCAACTGCAGCAGGCGATCTACGTCGAAGGTTTGCCCGGTGCCTTCGCACAGTGACGCCCCGACGTCGGGTGCGATCCGGCTCGACAACGTCTCGCACCGGTACGGCAAGGGTTCGGACACCGTCACCGCGGTCGGTCCGGTCTCCCTCGATGTACCGGCCGGGGAATTCCTCGTCCTGGTCGGGGCCTCGGGGTGTGGCAAGAGCACCCTTCTGCGGCTGATCGCGGGATTCGAGAGGCCCACCGAAGGTCGCGTCGACGTGCTCGGCCGCCCACCCACCCCGGGCGACTCGGCGGGCGTCGTGTTCCAGCAACCACGCCTCTTTCCCTGGCGAACCGTCGGCGGCAACATCGACCTGGCGCTGAGATACGCCGGTGTCGCCACATCGGACCGGCCGGGCCGACGGGATCAACTACTGGAACGGGTCGGACTGGAGGGCACCGCCGATCGGCGGATCTGGGAGATCTCGGGCGGACAGCAACAGCGGGTGGCCATCGCCCGCGCCCTGGCCGCCGAGAACCCGCTGTTCCTGCTAGACGAGCCGTTTGCCGCGCTCGACGCTCTCACGCGGGAGCGGTTGCAAGAAGACGTGCGTGCGGTGAGCACCGACACCGGCCGAACCTCGGTGTTCGTCACCCACAGTGCCGAGGAAGCCGTGTTCCTCGGATCCCGGATCGTGGTGTTGACCAGGCGTCCCGGCCGGATAGCACTCGACATCGAGGTCGATCTACCGCGAGGCGACGTCGATGCCGAAGCACTCCGGAGTTCATCTGAGTACAACGCGTTGCGGTCGGAGGTCAGTCACGCGGTGAAGGCGGCGGCTGCTGTGTAGTTTGGCTCGCTTCGCTCGCGGGCAGACGGCCTCCGTCGCGTCCGCCGGGCGGGGTAAGGCGGTCTGCATTCGGCGAGGTGTCTTGCCGACGCCCGCGTTTGTGCCTCGCGCCCGTGTTCGAGCATGGGCGTGAGGCGCAAACACGGGGCGGGAGTAGGTGGGGGAAGAGATTCGGGCCGTCGTTGCTGTTCTCCACCAAGATCGTCCCCGAGACCTTGCATCGACGGCGTATTCCCGTCCGTGCA